>NZ_JAPHNL010000306.1 GCF_026274175.1 Streptomyces beihaiensis | reverse complement strand
GCCGCCTCCGCGCGTGACGCCGCCGCCCACCGCCACACCGAACTCGACCGGCTCTCGCGCCACGCCACCGCCGAGGCCCGCCGCCTGGGCCCACTGCGCCGCGCGTACAACAGGGTGGCCCGTCTCGCCTTCCTCACCGCCGGAACCTCCGCCGACAACGAACGCCGCATGCGCCTGGAGTCGTACGTCCTCGCGGCCCGCCTGGAGCAGGTCGCGGCCGCAGCCACCGCACGCCTTCGCCGCATGTCGTCCGGCCGGTACACGCTCGTGCACTCCGACTCCCTCGCCGGACGCGGCCGTTCGGGCCTCGGCCTGCACGTCGTCGACGCGTGGACGGGCCGCGAGCGCGACACGGCGACTCTCTCCGGCGGCGAGACGTTCTTCGCCTCCCTGGCCCTGGCTCTGGGCCTGGCGGACGTCGTCACGGACGAGGCGGGCGGCGTCCGCCTGGACACCATGTTCATCGATGAAGGTTTCGGCAGCCTGGACGACGACACGCTCGACGAGGTCCTCGACGTCCTCGACTCCCTGCGGGAACGCGACCGCAGCGTCGGCATCGTCAGCCACGTCCCGGACCTGCGCCGCCGCGTCCACGCGCAGCTGAGGGTCGTGAAGGGGCGGGACGGGTCGACGGTGCGGCAGGAGGTGTGGTGAGAGGACCGGCCCGAGCCTGAGATCCGGATCGCGTATCGCCCGTCGGATCAGCCCTCGATCGCCCGCCGGGTCAGCCCTCGATCGCGCGGCGCGGCAGCGGCGACGAGTAGACCACGCTCGTGGTCACCGAGCCGAGCGCGCCGATCCGGCCTGAGACCTCCTCCAGGTGGCTCATGGACCGGGCCACGACCTTGAGCACGAAGCAGTCGTCGCCCGTGACGTGGTGCGCCTCCAGGATCTCCGGCGTCGCGGCGACCAGGTCGTGGAACGGCTTGTAGTTGCCCGTCGGGTACCGCAGCCGCACGAACGCGAGGATCGGCAGGCCGAGCCGCTCGGGTGCCACCACCGCCGTGTAACCGGCGATGACGCCGGCCTCCTCCAGGCGGCGCACGCGCTCGGTCACCGCGCTCGCCGACATCGACACGGCGCGGGCCAAGTCGGCGTACCCGGTGCGGCCTTCACGCTGAAGGACCTGAAGGATGCGGCGGTCGGTGGCATCCGGAACGTACGAGGGTGTGGAATCAGCGGCCATGGTCGATCCATAGCAGTGGTTTCCCCGGCGGAGCAAGGGTTCTGCCGGGGAATGTCCCTTCAGGGGCGGTCTCGGGGGCCGTAGGTTCTTGACCGGGAACAGAACGCGGTACGGAGGAGACCCCATGAGCCACATCGACATGAATCACACGGGCATGAGCCACACGGGCATGAGCCACATCGACGCGCCGAGCCCGACGCACGTGGCCTCGAACCCCGTCCTGCGGGTCGCCCCCGCCTCGCCCGCCGCCGCAGCCGCCTACTTCGGGGCGAGCCTCGCCTTCCACGCCGACGTGTCCGACGTCGCCTCGGCGCTGGCCGACGACGGAGATCCCGGGTTCGTCGTGGTCGACTCCCGGTCCACCGAATGCTGGGACCAGGGCCATGTCCCCGGAGCCGTCCACCTGCCCACCGCGCTCATCGCCGAGCAGGCCGAACAGCTCCTCGACAGGTCGGTGCCGGTGGTCACGTACTGTTGGGGCCCCGGCTGCAACGGCGCGACCCGCGCCGCCCTCGCCCTCGCCGAACGCGGTTTCCAGGTCAAGGAGATGCTCGGCGGCTTCGAGTACTGGGTGCGGGAAGGATTCCCGTACGAGACGTGGCAAGGGCCCGCCCGCAGGGAGGCCGACCCGCTGACCGCTCCCACCGGTGCCGACGACTGCGGGTGCTGACCGCGTTCGGCCCGCGCCTCGGCACGGCGCGTGGCACCCTGAAGGCATGTTCAAATCCCGCAAAGTGCGCGAAGAAGACAGCTGGGACGGCGTCGTCGTCGACAAGACCCGCAGGAACACCGACGGCTCCAACCTCTACCACTACGCCGAGATCCGCTTCCCTGACGGCGCGACCAAGAAGGTCCGTATCGACAAGACCCTGTGGGAGGCGGTCGCCGTCGGTGACCGCCTGGTGAAGGAGGCGGGCGCCGCACAGCCGGTCAAGGGGTAGCCGCCGCGCGGCCCGCCGCCTCCCGTCCGTCTCCTACAGGCGGGCCAGTTCGTCCACTAGGTCGTCCAGGCCGAGGGAGCCCTGCGACAGCGCCGCCATGTGCCATGCCTTGGCGTCGAACGACGCGCCGTGCGCCGCGCGCGCCCGCTCACGGCCGAGCAGCCACGCCCGCTCGCCGAGCTTGTATCCGATCGCCTGGCCCGGGATCGACAGATACCGGGTCAGCTCGCTCTCCACGAAGTCCGCCGGACGGCTGCTGTGCGAGCCGAAGAACTCCTGCGCGAGCCGCGGGGTCCACCGCTCGCCCGGGTGGAACGGCGAGTCCGCCGGGATCTCCAGCTCCAGGTGCATGCCGATGTCGACGATGACCCGGCAGGCGCGCATCATCTGCGCGTCCAGATAGCCGAGCCGCGTCTCGGCGTCCTTGAGGAAGCCCAGCTCGTCCATCAGCCGTTCCGCGTACAGCGCCCAGCCCTCCGCGTTGGCCGAGACGATACCGAGCGACGCCTGGTAGCGGGAGAGGTCACCGGCCACGTGCGCCCACTGGGCCAGCTGGAGGTGGTGGCCGGGCACCCCCTCGTGGTACCAGGTCGACACCAGGTCGTAGACCGGGAACCGGGTCTGGCCCATGGTGGGAAGCCAGGTGCGGCCGGGACGGGAGAAATCCTCCGACGGCGGCGTGTAGTACGGCGCCGCCGCACTGCCGGGCGGGGCGATGCAGGACTCCACCTTCCGTACCCGCTCGGCGAGTTCGAAGTGCGTGCCGTCGAGCGCCGCGATCGCCTCGTCCATCACCCCTTGCAGCCAGCGCCGCACCTCGTCGACGCCCTCGATGTGCCGCCCGTGCTCGTCGAGACGGGCCAGCGCCACCCACGGCGTCTTCGCACCGGGCAGGATCTTCTCCGCCTCGACGCGCATCTCCCCGAGCAGCCGGTGGAACTCGCTCCAGCCGTACGCGTACGCCTCGTCCAGGTCGAGGTCGGCGCCGTTGTAGTAGCGCGACCAGCGCGCGTACCGCTCGCGGCCCACGACGTCGGGCGCGCCCTCGACGGCCGGCCCGTACACGTCGCGCAGCCAGTCGCGCAGCGCGACCACGGCGGCGTCGGCCGCGCGCGCCGCCTCGTCGAGCTCGCCGCGCAGCGCGTCCGGTCCTGCGGAGGCGAACTCGCCGAACCAGCCCCGCTGCCGCCCCTGGCCCTGCGCTTGCCCCTGGCCCGCCCACTCGGACAGCTGGGTGACGACCGTCGCCGTCGGCCGGGGGCCCGCGAAGAGCTTGCGCTCCAGGCCCAGTTCCAGCCTCTCGCGGTATCCGGCGTACGCCGCCGGGACCGCACGCAGCCGCTGGGCCACGGCCGACCAGTCGTCGTCCGTCTCGGTCGGGGTGACCGTGAACACCTCGCGCACCTGGTGGATCGGCGAACCCAGATTGCCGACGGCGCGCAGGTGCTCGTCCGCGTCGTGCACCGCCAGCTGCGCGGTGAGCCGCTCGCGCAGCAGCCGCGCGCACCGCCGCTCGACGTCGCTGTCGGCGCCCGGGACGCGCTCCGCCGCGTCGAGCCGGGCCAGCGTGGCACGGGCGAGCTCCGCGACGGCGTCGAGGCCGGCGGGGGAGAGGTCGGGCAGTTTGCTGTGGCACTCCGGGACGCCGAGGTAGGTGCCCTCGACCGGGTCCAGGGCGACGTGGGCGTCGACGAACGCGTCGGCGACCTGGCGGGGAAGCTGACTGGGGCTGTGTGAGGTGTCTGGCATGCCGAACATCCTCGTACTAGTCAGGGGGCCGCGCCACCATGATTCGCCGTCAGCGTGCCGGAAGCGGCCCGCGCATCCGGTGGCAACAACGGTCCGCAGTCCCACTGTTGGAAGATCAGCCGCGTCTCCACCCGAGCCACCTCGCGGTGCGCGGTGAACGCGTCGAGGACGAGCCGCTGCAGATCCGCCATGTCGCGCACCGCCACATGCACCAAGTAGTCGTCCGGGCCGGTCAGGTGGAAGACCGTGAGCGCCTCGGGCAGCGACCGGATCCGCTCCACGAACGGGCCGACCAGCTCACGGCGGTGCGGTCGCACCTGCACGGACAGCAGCGCCTGGAGGCCGCGGCCCAGCTTGCCGGGATCGAGCCGCAGCACGTGACCGAGGATCACCCCGGCGCGGCGCAGCCTGTTGACCCGGTCGAGACAGGTCGAGGCCGCGACACCGACCTGCGCCGCCAGGTCCCGGTAGGTGATACGGGCATCGTTCTGCAGCAGCCGCAGGATCTCCAGATCAACCGGATCGAGTACGACGGAGTCCGACATCGGCCGAACGTAACACGGGACTTGTCCACCGGGAACCGGTCGGTGTTCAGCCTGTGCGCATGGGACACCGTGAGTACGCAGACGAGTACGCAGACGGACACGCGGGCGACGCGAGGGCGCGCCGCACAGTGCGGTCGCTCGCCACGCAGGCCGTGCACGCCGGGCGCGAGGACCTCACCGCGCTCGGTCTGCACGCCCCGCCGATCGACCTGTCCACCACCTACCCGTCCGCCGACAGCCGGGCCGAGGCCGCCCGGATCGACGCGTTCGCCGAGAGCGGCGTCCTCGACGGCGGGCCACCGGTGTACGGGCGGCTCGGCAACCCCACCGTCGCCCGCTTCGAGACGGCCCTGGCCCGCCTGGAAGGGGCCGAGAGCGCGGTGGCGTTCGCCAGCGGCATGGCGGCGCTCAGCGCGGTGCTGCTCGTGCGCATCGCGGCGGGGCTGCGCCATGTCGTCGCCGTCCGCCCGCTGTACGGCTGTAGTGACCACCTGCTCACCGCGGGCGCGCTCGGCTCGGAGGTGAGCTGGGTCGACCCGGCGGGCATCGCCGACGCTATCCGCCCCGACACGGGCCTGGTGATGGTGGAGTCGCCCGCCAACCCGACCCTCGCCGAGGTCGACCTGCGAGCCGTCGCGCACGCCTGCGGCTCCGTGCCGCTGCTCGTCGACAACACCTTCGCCACGCCCGTCCTGCAACGCCCCCTGGAGAGCGGCGCCCGGCTCGTCCTGCACAGCGCGACCAAGTACCTGGGCGGGCACGGGGACGTGCTCGGCGGCGTCGTGGCGTGCGACGAGGAGTTCGCGCGTGAGCTGCGCAAGGTGCGGTTCGCGACGGGTGGCGTGCTGCACCCGCTCGCCGGGTACCTGCTGCTGCGCGGCCTGGCCACGCTGCCGGTCCGGGTGCGGGCGGCCTCGGCGAGCGCGGCGGAACTGGCGCGGCGCCTGGCCGCCGACCCGCGGGTGAGCCGGGTGCACTATCCGCGTCTGGGCGGTGCCATGGTCGCCTTCGAGGTGGCCGGGGACCCGCACGCGGTGATCGCGGGCGTCGGCCTGATCACCCCGGCGGTGAGCCTCGGCAGCGTCGACTCGCTCATCCAGCACCCGGCCTCGATCAGCCACCGCATCGTGGCCGCCGACGACCGCAGGGCCGCGGGCGTCAGTGACCGGCTGCTGCGTCTCTCGGTCGGCCTGGAGGACGTCGAGGACCTCTGGGCCGACCTGGACGGCGCGCTGGACCGGGCGGCGGACGGACCGCGGCAGGACACCGTCAGCGCCGCTGGTGCCGTTCGTACGGAAGCCGGGAGCTGACCGGCGTCGCGTCGAGCCGCGCGGTGATGACCAGCGTGCCCTCCTCGATCTGGTAGTCGAGCGGAAGGCCGAGCCCGCGCATCGCCGCGACCATGCCCGTGTTGGCGGCCTGTGTCACCGCGTACACGCTCTCGCAGCCCGCCTCGATCGCCATCGCGACCAGGCGGCCGAGGAGTTCGGAGCCGATGCCGCGGCGCTGCCAGGCGTCCTCGACGAGCAGGGCGACCTCGGTCTCGTCGCCGTCCCAGAGCAGGTGGCCGAGGGCGACGACGCGGCCCGACGCGGTCTGCGCGGCGATCGTGCGGCCGAAGTGCGGGCTGAGCAGGTGGTTGAGGTAGCGGTCGACGTCGCCCACCGGGCCGTGGTAGCGCAGCCCCAACGTCCGCCGCGAGCACCGCTCGTGCATCGCCCTCGCCGCGGCCAGGTCGGCGGCGTCGGCGCGGCGCACCGTGATGTCGGGTCCCTCCGGGAGGGTGAGCACATCGGCGCCGTCCGGCACCCGGGGGCCGAGCCGGGCGTCGAGCTCCACGAGGGCGCGGGCGCGGGCGAACTCCGTGGGCGTGAACGGCAGATACGGCCGCTCGACGGTGATCACGCCGCCCTGCGGCGTGCGCAGCCGCATCACGGTCTCGTCGAGCGCGCCCTCGACGGAGGGGCGGTCGCCCTCACCGTCGGCCTCCACCGCGCCGGCGGACGGGGCCGGGCGCGAGCGGATGGTGCAACGCCCCAGCAACTGCCGCAGCGACAGCGGTAGTTCGGCGGCGTCGAGAGCCGTCCGTGTGGCCAGGCCCAGGATTCTGGTGGGGGCGTCCACCAGGTCGTGGGCGTCGGCGCGCTCGATCCAGGTGCCGCAGCCGCCGGCCAGCGCGACCGCGCGGGTCAGATCGGCGACGGGCAGTTCCTGGGGGGCGCGCAGCAGGAACTCGTCGACGGTGCCGTCGGCCAGTGGGTGCGTCTGCAGGCTCAGGATGTCGATCCGCCGGTGGGCGAGCGCCGTGCACAGCGCGGCGAGCGAACCGGGAGCGTCGCGCACGGTGGTCCGCATCCGCCACAAGCAGCTGTCCGCCGGGTCGGGCGACGTCTGCTCCGGGGCCTGCCGCCCGTCCGCCGTCTCGGGAAAGACGTGCGGACGGGCGCTGGTATCGGGGGAGGGAGGGGCGTGGTTGTGGCGCCGTGACCACCAGGCGTGGAACCCGGCGGTGCCGAAGAGCGCGACGGCCGAGACGACGAGCAGAGCGGGGCCGTGCGGCCCGTGCCCGACCAGGTTGGCCACCGCGTCCGCCACCGCGACGGCGGTGAACAGGGCGGCCAGTTCGACCAGGTCCCTGCGCCAGTGGTGCACCGGCCGTCCGTTCCTCGCGCGCGTCACGTCAGACATGTCTGGACTCATGCCCTCCACTGTGAAGGAACGGTGTTGCGTGATCACGAACGCTTTGTGACCGCTGAGTAAAGACGGCGTTTGCCCGTTTTGACTGGACCCTGCGCTCCTGGAACACTCAGGAAAGCTGTACAGGTAAACTGGACAGTGTCGCCTGTGCGAATTACCGTGGCGGCATGAGCGAGAACCCGGATCCGTCGGCTTCGGCTGTCGAGGTGTCGCGGGAGATCCGCGCCGTCGTCAGTCGGCTGCGGCGGCGCCTGCTGAGCGCCTCGCGGACCGACGAGATGACCTTGGGGCAGGCGACCGTCCTGGCCCGCCTGTCCGACAAGAAGGCGGTCACGGCCAGCGAACTCGCCGCGAGCGAGGGAGTGCGGCACCAGTCCATGACGGCGACCGTCGCCGCGCTCGCCGCCCTCGGGCTCGTGGAGCGGACCCCCGACCCGGACGACGGGCGGCGCCTGCTCATCACACTGACCCCTCAGGGCCGTCGGCGCGTCGAGGAAGGCCGCCAGGCCCGTACCGAATGGCTCGCCGGACGGTTGCGGGACATGTGCACCGAAGAGGAGCGACAGACCGTACTGGCGGCCATGACCGTACTTCGGCGGCTGATCGACGACTGATGTGCCGATCCATGAACGACGTGACGAACGGCGCCGCCAGGAGGGCGACCGGCGCGGAGACCGGCTTCGACCGGCGGCTGCTGCCCCCGATGCTGCTCGGGTCGGTCCTCAACCCGGTCAACTCGACGATCATCTCCGTCGCCCTCGTCCCCATCGGCCGGGCCCTCGGCGCCCCCGCCGCGCAGACCGCGTGGCTGGTCAGCGCCCTGTACCTGGCGACCTCCCTCGGCCAGCCGGTCGTCGGCCGGCTCATCGACCTCTTCGGGCCGCGCAGGCTCTTCCTCATCAGCACCGGCCTCGTCGGCGTCGCCGGTGTCGTCGGAACCCTCGCGCCGAACCTCGGTGTGCTCATCGGCGCCCGCGTCCTGCTCGGCTTCGGCACCTGCGCCGGTTACCCCGCGGCGATGGCACTCGTGCGCAGTGAAGCCGACCGCACCGGACGCGACAGCCCCGCCGGGGTGCTCACCGCGCTCGCCGTCGCCAACCAGACGATCGCGGTCGTCGGGCCGCTCCTCGGTGGTCTCCTCATCGCGGCGGGCGGCTGGCGCGCCACCTTCGCGCTGAACGTTCCGCTCGCTGTCGCCGCCGTACTGCTCGGCCTGTGGCGGCTGCCCGGGCCCAAGGCGCCGTCGGCGCGGGCCAGGGCGAGCGGGGGCGTCGCCGCGCAGCTCGACCTGCTCGGCATGGGGCTCTTCGCCGCGACGCTCGTGTCCTTGCTGCTCTTCCTCATGAACCTGCGGCCGCCCGACTGGTACCTGCTCCTCGCCGTCGCCGCCTCCGCGACCGCCTTCGCGCTGCGTGAGCTGAGGGCCACCGCCCCCTTCATCGACCTGCGGGTGCTCGGCGGCAACACGCCTCTCCTGGCCACCTACGCACGCGCACTCGTCGCCTACGTCGTCGCGTACGCCTTCCTCTACGGCTTCAGCCAGTGGTCCGAGGACGGCCACGGACTCACCCCGTTCCACGCCGGACTGGTGCAGATACCCATGTTCGTGGTGGGTATCGGCGTCTCCATCGTCTCCGGACGGCGTCGGGGCGTCCGGGGCAAGCTCCTCGTCGGTGCCGCCGGACAGATCGTCGCCTGCGTGGTGCTGCTGACGCTCACCGGAACCAGTCCGCTGTGGACCCTCGTCCTCGTCGCCCTGATCTTCGGCCTCCCGCAGGGGCTCAACAACCTCGCCCTGCAGAACTCGGTCTACTTCCAGGCCGACCCCGAACGCACCGCCTCGTCCGCCGGACTCCTGCGCACCTTCGCCTACATGGGCTCCATGATCGCCTCGTCCGCGTCCGCCGCGTCCTTCGGACAGCGCGCCGACACCGACGGCATGCACCACCTGGCCTGGATCATGCTCGGCGCCGGCGTCCTGTATCTGCTGCTCACCGTCTTCGACCGCACGCTCGGCCGCGTAGCGACGTCACCAGGGCGTCACGTCGTTCCTTGTAGGCGCGTCGGCAGCGGCGCAGCTGCCGGTCGTACGCGCCGTGCTCGATGAAGCGGGCCAGTGTCGCCTGGTCCTGCGCGGGGTTGCCGAGAGCCATGTACCGCTTGCGTACGACGGCCTCGTCCGCGAGCGTGTCCGGCACGACGAGCCAGCCCAGGCGCAGCCCCGGCACGAGCGACTTGCCGACGGAACCCGCATACGCGACATGACCGGGTCGAGCCCCTGCAGCGCGCCCACCGGCGCCCGGTCGTAGCGCAAGTCCCCGTCGTAGTCGTCCTCCACGACCAGGCCGTCCACCGCGCGCCCGGGCGAGCGGTCCGGCCCTGCGCGCCGCCGAGCACGCGTGACGACGGCCCACAGCCCCGATGCGCGCAGCGGCTCCATGGCGAGCCCCTCCGCGTCCAGCGGCAACCGCACCGCCCGAGGCCCCACCGAGGCGAACAGCTCCTCGTACTGCGGGCTGCCGGGCCCTGGGCAGCGCGCTGGTCGCCGCCGGGGTCGCCGCGGGCGCAGGGTGTTCGGCCGCCGGTCAGCGGCTGGTGTCGAGGATCACCCGCGACACCAGCGCCGGGTCGTCGTTCATCGGGACATGACCGCAGCCGGGCAGCCGGACCAGGCGCGCCCCGGGGATGACGTGCTTGGCGCGCACGCCCTGGCGGCGCACGAGCAGGCGGTCACGCGTGCCCCACGCGACGGTGACCGGGACGTCAGGGACGTCGTCCGTGAAGAGTACGTCGCGCCCCGCCGCGAGGGTGTCGCGGAATCCGACGGCCTCGCGCATGGCCACCGTCTCGGCGACCGCGGCCCGCGGTGAACGGCGGCCGGGCCGCGCATAGATAGTGCTGGTGAGGACGGTGCGGCCGACCGCGGACCGGGACAGCCGCTCGATCAGGGGAAGTGGCATGGCCCGCGCGGCGGCCCGCATGCCGAGGAGGGCTCCGAAGGCGTAGCGGCGCTCCGCCTCGTTCCAGAAACCGGCGGGAGACAGCGCCGTGACCGAGCGCACCAGCTTGAGCCGGCCCAGATCCAGGGCGAGCAGCCCGCCGAGCGAGTTGCCCGCGACATGCGGACGGTCGAGGCCCAGCTCCCGGCAGAGCCCGTCCAGGACGGGCACCACGCTCGACAGGTCGTAGGGGACGCCGTCGGGAAGGCCCGGCGACTGCCCGAACCCGGGCAGATCCACCGCGATCACCTCGCGCTCGGCCGCCAGGATCGGCAGCACCGGCTCCCACGCCTGCCAGTGGTGACCTATCCCGTGCAGCAGCACAAGCGGCTCGCCCGCGCCCCGCCGCTCGTAGGCGACGGTCACCGTGCGCGTTCCGCCGGGGCTCTCGATGCTGAAGGACGCCTGTGCCGTCATGCCGCTCGCTCCTGTCCCCGCCGCGCCCCGACGGATTCTTAGACTTCCCGTCAGCAACAATTACCGCCCAGTAGCTCCCAGTTCAAGAGCGCGGTGACGTCCAGCTCCGCGCGTGTGACGCGGGCGAGCCCTGATTGGTCTTGACCAAGCCCCCGGCCAGACCTACCCTCGCAGGGTTAGTGCAGGAACCTTTAATAAACAAGGGCGCCAAAAAGCCGCCCGGACACGGCTCTTGCGGAGGATCAGGGTGGGGACCACGCAGTTGCAAGCGGCACCGGAGCCCAAGTACTGGCACCTGAAGACGGTGCTCAGTGAGGCTCTCGACTCCGAGTTCGCGGTCGGGGAGATCCTGCCGAACGAGCGGGACCTCGCGGCCCGCTTCGGCGTCGCCCGCGCCACGCTCCGGCAGGCGCTCGAACAGCTTGAGCTCGAAGGGCGCCTGCAGCGCCGCCGCGGCGTCGGCACCACCGTGGCACCGCCCCGGGTCGGCGTCGCCGTCGCGGCCACCGGACAGGACCGGCCGGGTGCCGGGAGCGACGCGTGGCAGGCCGTCGACTGCGCGCCCGGCGCCGCGCCCGCGCCCGTCGCCGCCCTCCTCGACAGCGCGCCGGGCGCGCAGGTGCACGTGGTGCGCCGCACGCGTGTCTCGCACGGCCAGCCCGTCGCCGCCGAACTGCTCTACGTTCCCGGGAGCTCGGTCCCGGGCCTCGGCGACGCCGAGGCACCCTGCGGCGCATCACGCGCGCGCGCCGTGCTGCGTGAACTGCGGCGGCTCGGCCTCGACGGCGAGGACCGCTCGGTCGAACTCGGCTCGGCCCGCGCCGAGGACGCGAAGGAACTCGACCGGCTCCCCGGTGCCCCGGTCCTCGTGGTGACGACCCGCTACCTGAGCCGGGGAGCCACGGTGGCGGTCTCCGTGGCGACCTACCGCGCGGACACCTGCCGGCTGACCTTCGGGGACACCGGTGGCGTGGAGTTCGACCGGAGCCTGCACGCACAGGCGTCGTGACCCGTGAGCCCCGGGCCGTGACCGCGCGGTCCGGCCGGGTGACGGCCCGGCGTCCGGGCCGTCACCGGCGGGACTTCACGCTGCCTTCCGGCGTGAAGAGCTCTTCCTCTACGTGGTCGAGGGCCAGGCGCAGCGCCCCGGTCGCCACCGCGGAGTCGCCGAGCATCGACAGCACCACGTTCGGCGGCCGCAGGCAGTAACGGTCCAGCTCCCGCCGCAGCGGTTCGAGCACTCCGTCGAGACCGGCCGCCCAGCCGCCAACCACGACCAGCTCGGGATCGAGCGCCAGGACCAGCGCCGCCACGTCGTGCACCAGACGCTGCAGGAACCGTTCGACGGCGGCGCCGGCCCGCGCGTCGCCGTCCCTGGCCAGCGCGAACACCGTCGCCACCGCCTGCTCGTCGAGCGGGTGCAGCGGCTCGTCCGTCGTCGACAAAAGCGTCTCCGGCCGCATCTCACGGCCCAGCAGATGCAGCGCGCCGATCTCACCGGCCGCCCCGCCGAACCCACGGTGCAGCCGCCCGCCGATCAGGGATCCGGCGCCCGGACTCAGGCCCGCCATGACGAAGACCAGATCGTCCGAGTCGGTGCCCGCGCCCTTCCAGTGCTCGGCCAGTGCCGCGGCGTTGGCGTCGTTCTCCACGATCACCGGGCACTTGAACGAGCGGCGCAGCCGGTCGCCCAGCGCAAGACCGGTCCAGCCGGGCAGCGCCGTGCCGAGCCGCACCGTCCCGTCGGCCTCCACGATCCCCGGGCTGCCCACGCCGACCGCGCGCAGCGAGGCCCGGGACACGCCCGCCCGGCGCAGCAGGTCGGCGACGGTGGCCCGCAGCCGCTCGATGCGTTCCTCCGCGGGAGCCGTCTCGTCGACGTCCTTCGAGGCCGAGCCGACCACCCTGCCGTCCAGCGCGGACAGCACGGCGGCCACCCGGTGCGGACCGATCTCCAGACCCAGCAGATGCCCGGCCTCCGCGCGGAAGCGGAACCTTCGGGCGGGCCGCCCCTGGCGCCGCGCGGCCGACTCGTCGGCGGCGGCCTCCACGACCAGTCCGGCCGCGACGAGCCCCTCCACGACACCCTCGACGGTCGGCCGGGACAACCCGGTCACCTGGGTGATCTCGGTGAGAGTCGCGCAGTCCGTGGCACGCAGCGCGTGCAGCACCACCGCGGAATTGATCCGTCTGAGCAGAGAGGGGTCCCCGCCGGTCAACCGCCCCAACGTCCGTCCTCCCAGCTAGCGCGCTTGTGCGGGGATGCTACTCGCCGCCGCCCGGGTCGGCGAGGGCCGGGTGGTCCGTGGCGCCGCCGAGCACTCAGCTCGGCGCGACAAAACCGGACTCGTACGCGGCGATCACCGCCTGCGTGCGATCCCGCGCCCCCAGTTTCGCCAGCACCGCGCTCACATGCGACTTGACGGTCTCGGTGCCGACCACGAGCTCCGCGGCGATCTCCGCGTTCGACAGTCCCCGGGCCATGAGCCGCAGCACCTCGCCCTCGCGCCCGGTCAGCGCCGCACGGTCGAGGGCCGCCCGCGCCGGATCGCTGCCGTACTCGGCGGCCAGCTTCCGCACGGCCGCCGGGAACAGCAGCGACTCGCCCGACGCGACGACCCGAACCGCCTGCACGATCTCGTCGGGGCGTGCCCGCTTCAGCAGGAACCCGTCGGCGCCCGCGCGCAGCGCCCCGTACACGTAGGCGTCGTTCTCGAACGTGGTGATCACGACGATCTTCGGCGGACGGTCGACAGAGCGCAGCACCGCGCGCGTGGCCTCGATCCCGTCGAGCAGCGGCATCCGCACATCCATGGCGACCACGTCCGGCCGCAGCTCGCGCACCATCGGGACGACCGCGGCACCGTCGGCCGCCTCGCCCACCACCGTGATGTCCGCCTGTGCCTCAAGGACCGCCCGCAGGCCCGCGCGGACCAGGGGTTCGTCGTCGACGAGGAGCACGGTGAGCGGCATCCCGGAAGCGTAGATCATGGAACGGGCAGTTCGACGTGGACGTGCCACTCGTCGTCGACCCGTCCGGTGCGGGCCCGCCCGCCCAACAGGGCCGCGCGCTCGCGGACGCCGCGCAGACCGCTGCCCGTTCCGCCGCCGCTGCCTGCCGCGCCGTCCGGAAGGGGATTGCGCACGCTCAGGTCCAGCCGCCCGCTCGCCACCGTCACAGCCACGTCGACGGGCACCGCCCCGCAGTGCCGCAGCACATTGGTGAGAGCCTCCTGGAGGATGCGATAGCCCTCGCGGGAGACCGGGCCCGGCAGCGACTGCACCGGCCCCGACACCGCCATCTCCACCGTCGCCCCCGCCAGGCGGGCCGACTCGGTCAGCCGCGGCGCGTCCTCGAGAGTCGGGCGCCGGTGCGCGGGCCGTTCTTCCTCGCGCAGCACGACCAGGACGCGCTCCAGGTCCTCCAGGGCCGCCCGGCCGGTCTCTTCCACGGCCCTCAGCGCCCGGTCGGTGAACTCGGGGTCGCCCGCCGCCCGCGCCGCACCGGCCTGCACCACCGCCACGGTGAGCGCGTGCCCGATCGAGTCGTGCAGCTCGCGCGCGATGCGGTTGCGCTCCAGGAGCTGCTCGGTGCGCTCCTCCAGAGCGGCGAGGCGCTCGGCGGCCGACGGGCCGAGCAGCACCAGGGCGACGCGCTTGTCCAGCTCACCCGCGCACACCACCCCGTACAACAGCACGAGCAGCAGAACCGGGATCAGCAGGCCGCACACGACGCGACCGCCCGGCACGGAGCGCGGCGAGAGCGGGCCGGCCACCCCCGCCGCGGCGCTGCCCAGCTTCAGGACCAGCGCGATCAGCTCCGCCGAAGCGAGCCAGACGGAGAGCCCCAGCACCAGGCGGAACACGAGCCACCCCGCCGTCCTGACGCGGTCCCGCCACGAGGCCGACGGGGCCACCGACACCCCGGCCTCCTCGCCGCCTCCCGCCGCGCGCGTGCCTGCCCGGGAACAGCATCAGGCGGGCCTGCAGTCCCTCCGCGCGCCGGACCGCCGGCACCATGGCGACCGCCACGAGCAACGGCACCGGAACCGCGTAGACCAGCACCCAGTCCCGCCACGTCGGCGAGACCAGCCCGGGGTAGATGAAAGCGCACACGAACGCGAGCCCCGCCGCGAGCAGCAGATGGAGCCAGCGCGTGTACGTCACGGCACGCACGAGGGGGCGCAGCAGGGCGGGCAGGCGGCGGGACATGCCGTCATCGTGCCAGCAGCCGGGGCGGCCACGACTCCCCCGCGCGGGGGAGCCGCTCTCCACCGGCGCGGGAGGCGCCGCGCCCGGCGCGTTCGCGAGGCTGACCTCATGACCAGCATCGACATCCAGCAACTCACCAAGGAGTACGGCACGAGACGGGCCGTGGACCGGCTGACCTTTCGGGTCGGACCGGGGCGTGTCACCGGCTTCCTCGGCCCCAACGGGGCCGGGAAATCGACCACCCTGCGCCTCGTGCTCGGCCTGGCCCGGCCCTCCTCCGGGACGGCGCTCATCGGCGGGCGTCCGTACGCGGCGCACCCGCGGCCCCTGCACGTGGCGGGCGCGCTCCTCGACCCGCGGGCCGCCCACGGGGCGCGTACGGCACGCGACCACCTGCTGGCCCTGGCCGTCAGCAACGGCATCGCCGTACGCCGCGTGGACGAGGTGCTGGAGCTCGCGGGTGTCGCGACGGTGGCGGACCGCCGCATCAGGACGTTCTCGCTCGGGATGCGGCAGCGGCTCGGCATCGCGGCGGCGCTCCTGGGCGATCCGGACGTCGTCGTCCTCGACGAGCCGTCCAACGGGCTCGACCCCGAAGGCATCGCCTGGATCCGCGAGCTCGTGCGCGACCTGGCGCGCGCGGGCCGCACCGTTCTGGTCTCCAGCCACCTCATGAACGAGACCGCTGCCTTCGCCGACCACCTCGTCGTCCTGGGCCGGGGACGGCTTCTCGCCGACACGCCGATGCGGGAGTTCCTCGACGCGCACAGCACCCGTCGCGTCCGCGTCCGCACCGCCGACCCGGACCGCCTGCACGCCGCACTCGCGCGCGCCGGACACACCGTCGCACGATCCGGCGACGGCCACTGCACCGTCGACGGCGCCGACGCGGCCGAGGTGGGCGCGGTGGCAGCCGCCGCGGGTGTCCCCGTGCTCGAACTGCGCGATGAGCGGGCCTCGTTGGAAGAGGCGTACCTCGCCCTGACCGCCGACGAGACCGAGTTCGCAGCCACCCCCCTCCAGGAGGCATGACCATGTTCGCCGCCCCCGTGCTCCACTCCGAGTGGATCAAGATCAGATCGCTGCGCGGCAGCCTCGGCTCGCTCGTCGCCGTCTTCGCGGTCACCGTCACCGTTACCGTGCTCGTCCGCGCCGCGGCGGGCCACACGGCGACCGACAAGGGCGACGACCCGCTGTTCGGCGCGTTCTACGCCCTCACCTTCGGCCAGGTCGCCGCCCTCGCCTTCGGCGCGACCGCGTTCTCGTGCGAGTTCCGCGACGGCGCGCTCTGTGTCTCGCTCGCCGCGGTGCCCGGCCGCACCCGCTTCTACGTCGCGAAGACGGCGGTCGTCGGAGTCGGCGCGCTCGCCACCGGCCTCGTCACGACGTTCGTGACGTTCCTGGCCGGTCAGGCGTTCATCGGGTCCGACGCGCTCGGCCTCGGCGAACCAGGTGCGCTGCGCGCCTGCGTCGGCGGCGGTGTGTATCTGGCGCTGATGGCGCTGCTCGCCGCGGGTCTGACGGCCGTACTGCGCAGCGCGGTGGCCGTGTTGAGCATCCTCGTCCCGTTTCTCCTGATCGTCTCTTTCGTCGTCGGTGACGTGGCGGGCACGGCCGCGGACCTCATGCCCGACCGGGCCGGCCAACAGGTCCTGCACCAGCACCCGTCGGGCGCGCTCGGCCCCTGGAGCGGGCTCGCCGTGACCGCGGCGTGGACGGCGGCGGCCCTGCTCGCGGGCTGGTGGGCGGTGCGCCGCAGGGACGCCTGACGGGGCGTCGGCGGTCTGTCAGTGGGAGACGGTTTACTGGAGGCCATGAACTGCGCGGACCATCTCGCGACGATCGACCTGCTGTGGGCGAGCCCTTACCCGGCCGACCACGGCGAGTCCGCCGCGGGCCGGGGCGGTCCTGGGTACGTGACGGCGGAGCTGAACTGCCGGGGCGAACAGGTCGGCTCGGACGCCTCGGCCGAGCAGGCGGACGCCGACCGGGACGGTCTCGGCGCCCTGCTCACCGCCCGCTGGGGCGAGCCGTACCGCTTCAGCCTGTGGTCCGTTCAGACCCGCGGTGTCGAGTTCGAAGAGGAGATACCCGAACCGTGGGCCCGGCTCAGCGGCTGCGCCCAGGACGTCCACCTGTGGCGGGCGGGGGAGCGCTGGGTCGCCCTCGCCGTCACGCGGCAGGGCGAGCACGAGCCGTGGCGGCTGCTCGCCGTCGTCACCGACACCGACCCTCCGTAGGGCGAGCGCGCAGTGCGCGACGTCCCGTCACACAAGGCGTGTGCGGAACTCCCGTGCGACCATGGGATCTTGAAGGCGGCGCGTTCCCGCCCGCCACCGCTCCGCCCCTGACCGCCACCCCGCCTCGCCCACCGTAAGAAGGAGACCGCCATGAGCGACGACCGCGCGCAGCAGCCCGACGAGCGCATCGCCGCACACATCGCGCACAACGCCCGCGTGTGGAACTACTGGCTGGGCGGCAAGGACCACTACGAGGTGGACGAACAGGTCGGCGACATGGTCACGTCCATGTATCCGAGCATCAGGGAGGTGGCCCGCGCCGACCGCGCCTTCCTCGGCCGCGCCGTCACGTTCCTCGCCCAGGAGGCCGGCATCCGCCAGTTCCTGGACATCGGCACCGGACTGCCCACGGCGGACAACACGCACGAGGTGGCCCAGCGCATCGCTCCCGACGCCCGCATCGTCTACGTCGACAACGACCCGATCGTCCTCACCCACGCCCGTGCCCTGCTCACCAGCTCCTTTGCCGGTGCCACGCACTATGTCGACGCCGACGCGCACGACCCGCGGGCGATCCTGGAGGCGGCCCGCGGGACGCTCGACCTCGACAAGCCCGTCGCGATCATGCTGCTCGGCATCCTCAACTTCGTGCTCGACACGGAGAAGGCCACCGCCATCGTGCGCTCCCTCGTCGATGGCGTCGCCTCGGGCAGCTATGTCGTGCTCACCCACCCGACCCTGGAGCTGGGCGGCGAGGGCAACGAGGAGGCGATGAAGTTCTGGAACGAGAACGCGACGCCGCCGATCACCGCCCGTACCCGCGCCGAGGTCGCCGCGTTCCTCGACGGCCTGGAGATCCTGGAGCCCGGCCTCGTCTCGTGCGCGCGCTGGCGCACCGAGCGGGGCGAGGAGGGGCCGCTCGTCGCCCAGTTCGGCGTGGTCGCACGCAAGCCGTAACCGGTCAGCCGACCGGCGTCGCCGCTTCCCGCAACCGCCCGAACTCCTCGGCCATCGTCCGCGCCGTCCAGTGCGCGTTGAGACCGCTGGGGCTCGGCAGCGCCCACACCCTGGCGCCGCCCACCGTCCGCTCCTGCGGCCCGATCCGCGCCTTGGGCTCGCCGAACGCCGTCCGGTACGCCGTCACCCCCACCACGGCGAGCCACTCCGGACGCAGCCGCGCCACCTTCTCCTCCAGGATCCGGCCGCCCTGGCGGAACTCCTCGGCGCTGAGTTCGTCGGCGCGCGCCGTGGCCCTCGCGACGACATTGGTGATACCGCACCCGTACGAGAGCAGCTCCTCCTGCTCGTCCGGCCGCAGTCGGCGGGGCGTGAACCCGGACAGGTGGAGCACCGGCCAGAAGCGGTTGCCGGGGCGCGCGAAGTGGTGGCCTGTCACCGCCGTCATCAGGCTGGGATTGATGCCGCAGAACAGGACGCGCAGGCCGCCCGCGACGACGTCCGGCACCGGACGGCCGCGAGCGGCCTCGAGCTCCGCGCGGGGCGGGAGCGTCAGAGGATCGCCCCCGGCGTGTACCCGGCGGCCTCCGGGTGCCGCTTGACGATCTCCTCGATGCGGGAGGCCACCTGCGCGACCTGGCCGGCCGCCGCGCCCGTGAACGACAGCTTGTCCGCCATCAGCGTGTCCAGCGCGGCGCGGTCGAGCGGGATGCGCGCGTCGGCGGCGAGCCTGTCGAGCAGTTCGTTGCGCTCGGCACCCTGCTCGCGCATCGCGAGCGCGCACGCCACCGCGTTCTCCTTGATCGCCTCGTGCGCCTCCTCACGGCCCACGCCCGCCCGCACCGACGCCATGAGAACCTTCGTCGTGGCGAGGAACGGCAGGTAGCGGTCCAGCTCGCGGGCGACGACCGCCGGGAACGCGCCGAATTCGTCCAGGACCGTCAGGAACGTCTCCAGGAGACCGTCGAGGGCGAAGAACGCGTCGGGCAGCGCCACGCGGCGCACCACCGAGCACGACACATCGCCCTCGTTCCACTGGTCGCCCGCCAGTTCACCGGTCATCGACGCGTAACCGCGAAGGATCACCATCAGGCCGTTGACGCGCTCGCAGGAGCGGGTGTTCATCTTGTGGGGCATCGCCGACGAGCCGACCTGGCCCGGCTTGAAACCCTCGGTGACCAGCTCGTGCCCGGCCATCAGACGGATCGTCTTCGCGAGCGAGGAAGGGGCGGCCGCCAGCTGCACGAGGGAGGTGACGACCTCGTAGTCGAGCGAGCGCGGGTAGACCTGGCCGACCGAGGTGAAAGCCTGCGCGAAGCCCAGGTGCCCGGCGATCCGCCGCTCGAGTTCCGCGAGCTTGTCCGCGCCGGTCTCGGCGCCGCCGAGCAGGTCCAGCATGTCCTGGGCCGTGCCGACCGGGCCCTTGATGCCGCGCAGCGGGTAGCGGGCGAGCAGTTCCTCGACCCGGCCGTACGCGACGAGCAGCTCGTCCGCGGCGGTCGCGAACCGCTTGCCGAGGGTGGTGGCCTGTGCGGCGACATTGTGCGAGCGGCCCGCCATGACCAGCTCGCCGTACTCGCCCGCCAGCTTGCCCAGGCGCGCCAGGACGGCCACCGAGCGGTCGCGGACCAGCTCCAGGGAGAGCCGGATCTGCAACTGCTCGACGTTCTCCGTCAGGTCGCGCGAGGTCATGCCCTTGTGGACCTGCTCATGGCCCGCGAGCGCGTTGAACTCCTCGATCCGCGCCTTCACGTCGTGCCGGGTGACCTTCTCGCGCTCCGCGATCGACGCGAGATCCACCTGGTCGAGCACCCGCTCGTAGTCGCTCAGCGCGGCGTCCGGCACCTCGATGCCGAGGTCCTTCTGGGCACGCAGCACGGCGAGCCAGAGCCGGCGCTCCAGCTTCACCTTCTCCTCGGGCGACCAGAGGGTGGCGAGTTCGGCGGAGGCGTAACGTCCGGCGAGAACGTTCGGGATACGGGGCTTTGCAGGCGCAGTCACGTGCACCGAGTCTACCGGGCGTCCCTACAGGCTCCGAACCGTCCACCGGATGTAGGAACCTACAGGTCAGACCCATCAGAACCGGCTCCGCGCGGGCTCACCGGTACGCGTCCGGGGGCGGGCGGAAGGGGGAGCACGGCGCGGGACCAGCGAGCACGGCCGGGCCGTCCCGCGGATCGGCAGGGCCGAGTTCGGCGAACCGAGCCGCATCGCGCGAAACCCCGTAGCGGCTCGCCGCGCGCGCGGGGCGCGACGCCGTGCGTCTCGCTAGGAGTCCGGCACGTCCTGTACGTCCCGCGCGTACGGCGTGAGCTCCGGGCGCTTGGGCGGCAGCCCGTCCCCCGACGAGCGCCCGGTCAGGCGGCGCCCGATCCAGGGGAGCAGATGCTGCCGGGCGAACCGGGCGTCGGCCGTGCGCCGCGCCGCCCAGCCCGGTCGCACGGCCGCGGGCAGCGGCTCTCGCCAGTCCGTCTCGGGCGGGTAGCCGAGCGCCTGCCAGACCGCCTCGGCGACCCGCCGGTGGCCCTCGGCGGTGAGGTGCAGCCGGTCCACGTCCCACAGGCGCTGGTCGCCCAGGACCGACGCCCCGTACAGGTCGACGACGAGCGCGCCGTGCCGCGCCGCGAGGTCGTCGACGCAGGCGAACAACTCCTCCATACGCGGCCGGAACCGTTCCAGCACCGGGCCCTGGCGGCCGGGGCTGCGCATCAGGACCAGCCGGCGGCAGGTCGGGGCGAGCCGTTCGACGGCCTCCGTGAGCAGCCCCGTCACCCGGCCCATGTCGCACTTGGGCCGCAACGTGTCGTTGAGGCCGCCGACCAGCGTCACCACATCGGCGTTCATCGCGGCGGCGGTCGTCGCCTGCTCGTCGACGATCTGCGCGATGAGCTTGCCGCGCACCGCGAGGTTGGCGTACCGGAAGCCGGGGGCGTGGGCCGCCATCCGGGCGGCCAGCAGGTCGGCCCAGCCTCGGTAGGAACCGTCGGGCAGCCGGTCCGACATGCCTTCGGTGAAGGAGTCGCCGACCGCGACGAGGCTGGTGTACGGGGCATCTGAAGGGTCTGTCTCCATGGCGCCAGTGATCGTATCCCGCCCGCCGCACCGCCGTGCGGCGGGCGCCGGTGCCCCAGGCAGAGCCACGCGGGAGCCGCGGCCACCGTCACGCGGGCTGCCCGAACAGCTCCCGCAGCACGTCCTCCATGGTCACGAGCCCGGCCAGCCGCCCGTCCGCCCCCATCACCGCGGCGACATGGGTGCGGCTGCCGCGCATCGCGGTCAGCACGTCGTCCAGCGGCGTCGTCTCGCGCACGCGCGCGATGGACCGCATGTCCGGCACCCGGAAGGGCAGATCGCGCGGCATCGCGTCCAGCGCGTCCTTCACATGCAGGTACCCGACGATGCGGCGCCCCTCGTCCACGACCGGGAAACGGGAGAAGCCCGACTCGGCCGACAGGCGCTCCAATTGCTCCGGGGTGACGCCCACGCGCGCGTACACGACCTTCTCCAGCGGCATCACGACGTCCTTGACCGGGCGGCGGCCCAGCTCCAGCGCGTCGTGCAGCCGCTCCTGCGCGCGGTCGTCGATGAGGCCGGCGTCCGACGAGTCCTTGACCATGCGGGCCAGCTCGTCGTCCGAGAAGGTGGCCGCGACCTCGTTCCTGGTCTCCACCCTGAGCAGTTTCAGGAGGATGCTCGCGAACTCGTTCACCGTGAAGATCACCGGGCGCAGGGCGCGCGCCAGGGCGACCAGCGGGGGGCCGAGCAGCAACGCCGTGCGCACCGGCTCGGCCAGCGCGATGTTCTTGGGCACCATCTCGCCGAGCAGCATGTGCAGATAGGTCGCCACGGTCAGCGCGATCACGAACGAGATCGGGTGGATCAGGCCGTGCGGCATCCCGACGGCGTCGAACACCGGCTCGAGCAGATGCGCGATGGCCGGTTCGGCGACGACACCGAGGACCAGGGTGCACAGCGTGATGCCGAGCTGGGCCGCCGCCATCAGCGCCGACACGTGCTGCAGACCCCACAGGACACTGCGGGCGCTGCGGTTGCCGTCGTCGGCGTGCGGCTCGATCTGGCTGCGGCGCACCGAGATCAGCGCGAACTCGGCGCCCACGAAGAAGGCGTTGACGACGAGCGTCGCCAGACCGATCAACAGCTGGACCGCGGTCATCGGCCACCCTCCTTGATGTCGTCCCCGGCGTCCGTGGCGGCGGGTGCGTGCAGCAGCACCCGCGCGGCCCGGTGGCCGTGGGCGTCCACGACGTCGAGGCGCCAGCCGGCCACCTCGACGCTGTCGCCCTCGTCCGGGATGCGGCCCAGCTCGGTGGCGACGAGACCGGCCAGCGTCTCGTACGGGCCGTCGGGTACGCGCAGGCCGACCCGCGCGAGCCGGTCGGTGCGGGCGGCGCCGTCGGCCGAGTAGAGGGCGCGCCCGGACGCGTCGGTTCCCGCGGGCGCGATGTCGGGCGTCTCGTGCGGGTCGTGCTCGTCGCGCACCTCGCCGACCACCTCCTCGACGATGTCCTCGAGGGTGGCGACACCCGCGGTGCCGCCGTACTCGTCGATGACGACGGCCATGGTGCGGCGGCCGGAGAGCCGGTCGAGCAGCCGCTCCACGGTCAGGGTCTCCGGCACGAACAGCGGCTCGCGCAGCAGCTCGGTCACGCCGGTGCGGCCGCGCTGCTCGTCGGGGACGGCCAGGACGTCCTTGATGTGCACGGTGCCGATGACCGCGTCGAGGCCGCCGCGGTAGACGGGGAAGCGGGACAGGCCGGTGGCGCGGGTCGCGTTGGCGACGTCCTCGCAGGTGGCCTGCGCGTCGAGGGCGACGACCTGGACGCGCGGCGTCATCACGTTCTCCGCGGTGAGGTCGGCGAGGTTGAGGGTCCGTACGAACAGCTCCGCGGTGTCCGCCTCCAGGGCACCCTCCTTGGCGGAGTGGCGGGCGAGCGCCATGAGCTCCTGGGGTCCGCGCGCGGAGGCCAGCTCCTCGGTCGGCTCGATGCCGAGGCGGCGCACGAGCCGGTTCGCGGTGTTGTTGAGGTGGGTGATGAAGGGGCCGAAGGCGCGGCTGAACCAGCGCTGTGGGTTCGCCACCGCCTTGGCCACGGCCAGCGGCGAGGAGATGGCCCAGTTCTTCGGCACCAGTTCACCGACGACCATCAGGAAGACGGTCGACAGGGCGGTGCCGATGACCAGCGCCACGGACGTGGACGCCGAGGACGGTACGCCGACGGCCTCCAGGGGCCCCGCGATGAGCTTGGCGATGGAGGGTTCGGCGAGCATGCCGACGACCAGGTTCGTCACGGTGATGCCGAGCTGTGCGCCGGACAGCTGGAACGTGAGGTTCCGTGCGGCCTTGAGAGCACCGGCGGCGCCGCGCTCGCCCCGCTCGATCGCCGCCTCCAGATCGGCGCGCTCGACGGTGGTGAGCGAGAACTCCGCCGCGACGAACGCGCCGCAGGCCAGGGACAGCAGCACGGCCACGGCCAGCAGAAGCACTTCGGTCATCGGGTCACCTCCGTCCCATGATCGGCCAGGGCCGGGACGGACGCGCGCTCGTGGGGACCGTGCAGGGGCACGCTCGATGTACTGGGGGGCTCGCCCATGGGCGGACGCTCACACCTTTCGGAGTAGTTCAGGGACCCCCATAGTAAAAGAGCAGCAAAGTAAATGGATGGTAAAGCCTCAGGTCTCAGGGCGGTGAAGCGGCTTCACCCACCGGCTCCACTGCGGCTCGGGCGCGTACCCGGCGGCCCGCCACGCGTGCCGGGCCCGCTCGTTGCGGTCCAGCACCATGGCGTCGCCGCGCCGCCCGCCGAGCGCCACGAACCGCTCCTCGGCGGCCGCGAGCAGCGCCGAACCGACGCCCTGCCGCCGGGCGTCCGGGAGCACCGCGAGCCGGTACAGATGGCAGCGCCAGCCGTCGAAGCCCGCTATGACCGTTCCCACGACGAGTCCGTCGCGCTCGGCGAGAAGCAGGGCGTTCGGGTCTCGCGTGACGAGCCGCGCCACCCCGTCGGGGTCGTCGCTGATGCTGGTGCCTTCGGCGGCCTCGTGCCAGAACCGCAGCACGGCGTCGATGTCCGAGAGGGTGGCGCGGCGGATACGCAGATCACTCATACGGCGAGCCAAGCAGAGCACCGGTCCGTCCGGCGAACGGTTTCCCCGTCGGTCCCTGCCCCTGGGCGTCGGCCGCGGTGCCCCCGTCGCCGCCCCGCGAGCCGGGCCGCAGACCGCGGCGCCGCCGCTCAGGGCGCCGTCTCACCTCGTGCGCGCAGCTCCGCGATGACCGGGGCGAACGCCTCGTAGTGCGGTTCCAGGACCGTGAAGTACGTGAATCCGTACCGCTCCCGCCGGGCGATCAGCTGGTCCGCGGCCTCCTCCGCCGTGCCGATCAGCACCAGCGGTGACTCGAGCACGTCCTTCTCCGTGATGCCCGGTACCCGCTCCAGCCAGGGCCGGGCCGCCGCGGCGCGGTCGTCCGTCACCGCCACCAGCTGCAGCAACAGGTTGAGCTCGGCGGGAACGCAACGGTCGGCGGCGAACCGCCGGTACACGGCCACCCGGTCGTCGAGCTCGTCCGCGTCCAGGGGGTCGAGGCGACCCGGGCGGTCGGCGGAGGCGCGGGCGCCCGTGAACGCGGCGATGTCGGCGTGCTCGGCGGCGATCCGCAGCATCCGGTCCCCGTTTCCGCCGATCAGCAGTGGCGGGCGGCCGGACACGTCCTCGGTGCCGAGGATCCGGTCCAACTCCTCGACCGTGCGCCGCAAGTGATCGACCCGGCTGCCGGCCGTGCCCCACTCGACGCCCGCCCGGTCGAACTCGTCGCGCACATATCCCGTGCCCAGTCCCACCTCCAGGCGGTCGCCGGTCAGCGCGGCGGTCGTCGCCACCTCCCGCGCGAGCAGCACCGGGTTCCAGAAGGCGCAGTTCAGTACGAACGTCCCCACCCGCGCCCGCCGCGTCGCCCCGGCGGCCGCGACGAGCGAGGGGAACGGCGACGGCATGCCGAGATGGTCGGGCACCAGGACCACGTCGTAGCCGAGCTCCTCGGCCTCGCGGCATTTGGCACGCCAGGCGTCGCCGGGGGCCGGGGTCAGCATGTTGACGCCGAAGCGGAACGGGCGTGTCATGAACTCTCCTCGTCGGCCGGTCGGTTGACGACCTTCTCATCCTGGACGCTCGTCCCACCGGTGTCTGCGCGCACGGCGGATCCGATCCGGCCCCGCCTTGCCGCTGCTAGCGGATCGGCGCTAGCTTGAGAGCATGGCGAAGACCCAGCTGAACGTGCGGGTGGACGAGGACACCGCCCGCGCGGCCCGTGAGCGCGCGCTCGCCAGCGGCATGAGCGTGAACCGGTACATCGAGGAACTCGTCCGGCGCGACCTGGGCGAGCTGGGCCAGACGTTCGTCGACGCCGCGGCCGACTTCATGAAGCAGTACGAGACCGTGTTCGCCCAGGAGTTCGGGGCGGACCGGGAAGGCCGGCGCCGTCCCGTTGAGTGAACCACCGAACCCGCCGAACCCGCCGAACCCACCCACTCCGCCGAACTCGCCGCACCCGCCCGAGCCACCGCGCGTCCCCGTCGACCTCGCCTGGTTGCTCATGGTCGCCGAACAGAAGACACCCGGTGACCCGCAGGTCACCGACTGGGGCGCCCTGGTCGCCGCCGTCGCCCGGCACGACGCGGAGATATTCGACGTCCCCGTCTACCACACACCGCACGCGCGCGCGGCAGCCCTGCTCCAACTCCTGATCCATGTACCGGCTCTTGAGCGCTCCAACGCGATGTTCGCCTCCGCGGTGGCCTATGCCTACCTCGTCGCCTGCGGCCTGAAGGTCGTCATCTCACCGGAACAGGTCCGCGAGCTGGCGCGCCTGGTGAAGGGCGGTCACGCGAGCATCCACGACATCGAGAAGGAACTGCGCAAGTGGAGCCGGTGACGTCGCTCTCCCCGCATGCCGCACGCCCGCCGTGCGCCGACTACTCGTCCGCCACCGGTCTCCTGGCCGTGCCGAGCACGCAGTACGACACCGGAAGGCGCGGCCCTTTCTCCGGCATCAACAGCTCCCGGTAGGCGCCCAGTTCGAACTCCGCCGCCCGCAGCGCGCCCAACGCGTCCCGCCCCGAGTGGCAGCCGCCGAACAGCCGCGGCCACACCGTGTGGTCGACGCAGGACTGCACCGCCCGCATGCCGCGGCCCGGGGCCCGCACATGCTCGAAGAAGCGGACCTCGCCGCCCGGCCGCAGGACCCGCCGCACCTCCGCGAGGGACCGGGCCACGTCACGCACGCTGCACAGCACGACGCAGAGCACGACCGCGTCGAACGCCTCGCTCTTGACGGGCAGCGCCTCCGCCACGCCGGGCACGACGTCCACCGGCACCTGCGCCCGCTGCGCCGTCTCCCGGGCCCGCAGCCGCAGCACCCGCTCCGGCTCGATGGCCACGACCTCGGAGACCGTGCCCGGATAGTGCGCGAAGTTCAGACCGTTGCCCGCCCCGACCTCCAGGACCCGCCCCGCCACGCCGGCGAGCAGTTCCCTGCGCACGGATGCCATGTACGGCTCGGCGCGCACGCTCTGCGCCGCGTAGAACCGGGCGAACAGGGGATGGTGCACGGCCTCGCGCGACGGCCGCCCCGCCGCGCTCCTGCCGATCTTCCGGGGACGCACCGCCATGGGAGCCTCCTTCTCGGGGCCGACTGCCTGAGTCGATTGTTCACCGAGACCGCCCGGCCGACGACCACCCAGGCGTCAGGTTCCCCGCTCCGGGCCGCCGTGCCGCGATCACGCGAACCCCGGCGCCCGCTCCTGTCGCGCGAACCGCTCCGCGTCCCACACCCCGCCCAGCCGCGGGGCCAGCCACTCACCGGCCGCGGCGCGGAAGGCCCCGGGGGCGAGGCGACCCGCGCCCGCGGGAACCGCGCCGAGCAACGGGGCCTTGGCCACCACGGGCAGGTCCGCGACGTTGCACCGCTCCGCGAGCCCCGGCGCGTCCGGCCAGCTGCCGATCAGCACGCCCGCCTGCCGCAGGCCCCGCGCACGCAGCGCCTCGGCCGTCAGCTGGACGGAATTGAGCGTGCCGAGCCCGGCGGCGGCCACCACCAGGACCGGCGCGTCGAGCAGCAGCGCCACGTCGGCGAGCGTCGCACCGTCGGCGTCGAGGTGCACCAGCAGCCCGCCCGCGCCCTCCACCAGCACGAGGTCGTGCGAGGCCGACAGCTTCCGCGCCGCCTCGGCCACCTCGTCGGGACGCACCGGTACGAGCCCCGCCCTGGCCGCGGCCGTCGCGGGCGCGAGCGGCTCCGGAAAGCGGGCCAGCTCGACCGGGGTCACCCGGTCACCGGCGAGCCGCGCCACCTCGTCGACATCACCGCTCTCCCCGGGCGCGACCCCGGTCTGCGCGGGCTTGAGGACGGCGACCGAGCGCCCCTGCCGTACCGCGGCGGCGGCCACCGCGGCCGTCGTCACCGTCTTGCCGATCTCGGTCCCGGTCCCGGACACGATCAGTACGTCCACCGCGGCTCATCCCTCCCGTGCGGCCGCGCACACCGCGCGCGCGATGCGGGCCAGATCGTCGTCGCCGGTGATGTACGGCGGCATCGTGTACACCATGTCGCGGAACGGCCGCAGCCACACGCCCTCCGCGACCGCGGCCCGCGTCGCCGCGGCCATGTCGATCGGGTGGTCGAGCTGCACGACACCGATCGCGCCGAGCACCCGCACGTCCCGGACGCCAGGCAACGACTTCGCCTCCGAAAGGCCCGTACGCAGCCCCGCCTCGATCCGCTTGACCTCCGCCCGCCAGTCCTGGCCGAGCAGCAGATCGATCGAGGCACACGCGACGGCGGCGGCCAGCGGATTGCCCATGAACGTCGGGCCGTGCGCGAGCACCGGCACCTCGCCGCGTGAGATCCCCTCGGCCACGCGGGACGTGCACAGGGTCGCCGCCGACGTCAGATAGCCGCCGGTCAGCGCCTTGCCCACGCACATCACATCGGGCGTCACCGCCGCGTGGTCGGCCGCGAACAGCGCACCCGTACGGCCGAAGCCCGTGGCGATCTCGTCGAACACCAGCAGCACGTCGTGCGCGTCGCACGCCTCCCGCAGCACCCTCAGATACGTGGGGGAGTGAAAACGCATCCCGCCGGCGCCCTGCACCACCGGTTCCACGATCACCGCGGCCACCTCGTGGGCGTGCCGCTCGATCAGGTCGCTCAGGTGCCGTGCGTACTCCTCCTCGTACGAGGACGGCGGCGCGTCCGCGAAGACCTGCCGGGGCAGCGCGCCCGACCACAGCTCGTGCATCCCGCCCTCGGGGTCGCACACGGCCATCGGATGCCAGGTGTCGCCGTGGTAGCCGCCGCGCCAGGTCAGCATCCGCCGCTTCTCGGGGCGGCCGAGCGAGCGCCAGTACTGCAGGCACATCTTCAGGGCCACCTCGACCGACACCGAACCGGAGTCGGCGAGGAAGACGTGCTCAAGGCCGTCCGGCGACATGTCGACAAGGCGCCGCGTGAGTTCGACGGCGGGCTCGTGCGTGAGCCCGCCGAACATCACATGGCTCATCCGGTCGAGCTGGCCGCGCGCCGCCTCGTTCAGCGCCGGGTGGTTGTAGCCATGGATCGCCGACCACCACGACGACATGCCGTCCACGAGCTCTCCGTGCCCGGCCACCCGCAGACGCACCCCGGCCGCCGACTCGACGAGCAGCGGCTCCCGCCGGCCGGGCATGGGGCCGTACGGGTGCCAGACGTGCTGCCGGTCGAGCGCGAGCAACTCCTCGACGCGCGCGTCCGGCATGTGGTGCGTGTCAGGCATTGGGCGCCAGGTCCGTCCCCGCGCCCCGGCGGCGCACGGCGACGAGATCGGTACGGGCCTCGGCACCCTCCGCGACTTGCGCCGCCTCGCCGCTCTCGTGAGACCCGCACACCCCGCCCGGGCCACAGCCGTCGGTGGCACCGGAACCGCAGCCCGCGCCGCCGCCCCGGTGCCCGGGCAGGGTCACCTGGTCGGTGCCCTCGACCTCGAAGCCGGCGTCCGCGATCATCTCCAGGTCGGCCTTGCCCGCCTGGCCCTCACTGGTCAGGTAGTCGCCCAGGAAGATCGAGTTGGCGATGTGCAGGGCCAGCGGCTGCATCGAGCGCAGATGCACCTCGCGGCCGCCCGCGATCCGCACCTCCACGTCCGGGCAGACGAACCGGACCATCGCCAGAATGCGCAGGCAGCGCTGCGGGGTGAGGTTCCACTCCTTGGCCAGGGGGGTGCCCTCGAACGGGATGAGGAAGTTCACCGGCACCGAGTCCGGGTCGAGCTCTCGCAGCCCGAAGACCACGTCGACCAGGTCCTCGTCGCTCTCGCCCATGCCCGCGATCAGGCCGGAGCACGCCGAGAGTCCCGCCGCGTGCGCCTTGTGCACGGTGTCGACACGGTCGGCGTAGGTGTGCGTCGTGGTGATGTCGCCGTACGTGGCCTCGGACGTGTTCAGGTTGTGGTTGTACGCGTCGGCGCCCGCCTCGCGCAGCCGCTCCGCCTGTCCGTCGGAGAGCAGGCCGAGGCACGCGCACACCTCGACGTCCTCGTTGTCGGCCTTGATCGCGTCGATGGTCTTCGCGACCCGGTCCACGTCCTTGTCGGTCGGACCGCGTCCGCTCGCCACCAGGCAGACCCGCTTGGCACCGCCCGCCACACCGGCGGCCGCGGCCTCGGACGCCTGCTCGGGCCTGAGCCACGTGTACTTGAGGATCTCCGCCTTCGAGCCGAGCCGCTGGGAGCAGTACGAGCAGTCCTCCGGGCACAGCCCCGACTTGAGGTTCACCAGATAGTTGAGCTTCACCCGCCGCCCGAACCACTGACGGCGCACCTTGCCGGCCGCCGCCACCACGTCGAGCAGGTCGTCGTCCGACGTCGCCAGGACGGCGAGCGCCTCTTCACGGCTCGGCAGCTCGCGCCGCAGCCCCTTGTCCACCAGCGTGTTCAGCAGGTCCATGGGGTCTGATCCTGTCCTATCGACGGGCTCCCGCGAAAGGAGACTTCGTACAAAGGACGGGCAACGACGTGTGGGTATCGCCACATCCTGACCTGGTAGCGAGGCGGATAAGGTCTGTGCATTACCTACAAACAGCCCCCGTCAAACAGTCCGGCCGGAGGAGACATGCCCGCAGAGAGCACCGCGTTCTCGTGGATCGACGGGCAGCGCCGCGCCCGGGAGTGCGCCGGTCTGGTCCGCACCCTGCGGCCGCGCCCCGCCGAGTCCGCGCTGCTCGACCTCGCGGGCAACGACTACCTGGGGCTCACCCGCCACCCGGAGGTCGTCGCGGGGGCCGCCGAGGCGGCCCGGCGCTGGGGCGGCGGCGCCACCGGTTCCCGGCTCGTGACCGGCACCACCGAGCTGCACACCCGGCTCGAGCAAGAGCTCGCCGAGTTCTGCGGCACCGAGTCCGCGCTCGTCCTGTCGTCCGGGTACGCGGCCAACCTGGCCGCCGTCACCGCGCTCGCCCCGCACGGCTCGCTCATCGTCTCCGACGCGGCGAACCACGCCTCCTTGATCGACGGCTGCCGCCTCGCCCGGGGCACCACGCTGGTCGCGCCGCACGCCGACCCGGAATCCGTACGCAAGGCGCTCGACACGCACGAGGGCCCGGCGGTCGTCGTCTCCGACACGGTCTTCTCCGTCGACGGCGACCGGGCGCCCCTGGCCGAACTGGCCGCCGCCTGCCGCGCGTCGGGAGCGGGCCTGCTCGTCGACGACGCGCACGGCCTCGGAGTGCTCGGCGACGGTGGACGCGGCGCCGTGCACGCGGCCGGCCTCGCGGGCGCGCCCGACGTCGTCGCCACGGTCACGCTCTCCAAGTCCCTGGGCAGCCAGGGCGGCGCCGTGCTCGGTCCGGCCCCGGTCATCGAGCACCTGGTCAACGCGGCCCGTACGTTCATCTTCGACACCGGCCTGGCCCCGGCCGCCGCCGGGGCCGCGCTGGCCGCGCTGCGCGTCCTGCGCCGCGAGCCGGAACGCGCCGCCCGCGCGCGCGAGGTCGCCGCCGCGCTGCATCACCTCCTCACCGACGAGGGCCTGTCGGCGGTACGGCCGGACGCCGCGGTCGTCTCCGTCCGTGCCCCCTCGCCCGAACAGGCCGTGCGCTGGGCCGCCGACTGCCGGGCGGCCGGGCTCTTCGTGGGGTGTTTCCGGCCGCCGTCCGTGCCCGACGGCGTCTCGCGGCTGCGCCTCACCGCCCGCGCCGACCTGGGCGAGCGTGAACTCGCCGAGGCCGTACGGGTGATCGTGCGGACCGCGCCCGACGGGGCGTTCACCGCAGGGCGCTGACGAAGCCCTCCCACGCGCGCGGGCCGAACAGCAGGGCCGGCCCTCCGGCGTTCTTGGAGTCGCGCACGGCCATCAGACCGACCGCGTCCCCTTCGGCCCCCGTGGCCACGGGGGCCGTCTCGACACAGTTGTTGGCTCCGGTGCTGCGGCTGCTGCGCCGCCAGCGCCGGGCGCCGAGCGAGGCGCTGCACGTGACGGTGCCCGCGCCGGGTACGGGGGGAGTGGAGGTGGGGGAGGGGGAGAGGGACGACGGGGACGGAATGTGCCGAGGCAGTGCGGTCATGGTGCCTCCTCACGCGGTGCCGGCACGCGACGGGGCGTCGGCGTCCTCGTCGAACCGGCGACCTGAGCGATGAATTCCAGCGAGTCCTCGGGTGACAGTGCGTGGAGCACGAGTGTGTCGAAGGCGTCGGTGTACGCCTTGAGGTCTTCTTTCCGCTCGAGATAGAGGCTACTCGTCAAATGGTCGAGAACAACCACATCCAGATCGCTTGTGTTCGGAAAGGAAAACACCACGAAAGGGCCGGTGAGTCCGATGTGTCCCCCGGCCGTGAACGGCAGGACCTGAATCCGCACATGAGGCATGCGGGCCGCCTCGACCAGGTGCGCCAACTGCCGCCGCAGCACGCCGTCCCCGCCCACCTCGCGCCGTAGCACCGCCTCGTCGAGCACCGCGCTCAGCCGCAGCGGCGGCCGTGCCCGCAGCACGTCCTGACGCGCGAGCCGCACCTCCACCAGCGCCTCGATGTGCCGCTCCGGCGTCCCGGCGAGCACCGAACGCGTGACCGCGCGCGCGTACTCGGGCGTCTGCAGCAGCCCCGGCACCACGCCGGTCTCCAGGGTCCGGATCCGGCACGCCTGCGACTCCAGGCTGATGAAGTCGCGGTACGACGGGGGAAGGAGTCCCCGGTACGCGTGCCACCAGTGCCGGCCGCCCGTGTCCTCGCCGCCGGCCAACGCCACGACCAGCTCACGCAGTTCCGGATCGGTCGCGCCGAACGCGTCGAGCAGCAGCAGTACGTCCGTCGGCTTCACGCCGCTGCGCCCGGTCTCGATCCGGCTCACCTTCGACTGGTGCCAGCCGACGAGACGCGCGGCCTCGCCGCTGGTGAGCCCGGCCTGCACACGCAGCGCGCGCAGCTCGGCGCCGAGCTTGCGGCGGCGTACCGCGGGACCGTACTTCATGGCGACTCCTCGGGCTCCTCGGGCCACGGTAGGGGAACCGGCGTGCGCCCACCCAAATACGGTCTACCGTCGCAGAGTTCACCGCTTCGAGCGACAGATATATGCATATCTTGAGGGTTCGCCACCAGGCGGCACGGCCACGTGGCAGTGTGGCGCGCAGCAGCAGCCGGGGTCGCGGGACAGTGATCCGCACGAGTCGGACGATCGACCCCGTCGGGAAAGGGACGACGTCGCCATGGCAGATCACCAGGAAGCATCCGTCACGCTGCCGAGCGACCCGGCCTCGGTCCCCGCCGCACGCAAGTACGTCGCCGAGGTGCTGGCCGAGTGGGGCATGCCGTGCGACGCGGAGGCCGCGGACACGGTCCGCCTGATCGTCTCCGAACTGGCCACCAACGCGGTGCAGCACACCCTCGGCCAGTCGCCCACCTTCACCGTCGACCTGGAGCTCGAACGCGACGAGCGGCTGCGCATCGGCGTCACCGACAGCCACCCGCGTCATCCGAAGCGGCTTCCCGCGGCCGTCCAGCAGGACAACGGCCGCGGGATGGTGATCATCCGCTGCCTGACGGCCGAGTGCGGCGGCCGCCTCTCGGTGGCCCCGACCCCGGAGGGCGGCAAGACGGTCTGGATCGTCCTGCCGTGGGCCGTGGCGAGCGCCGACGGGAGCAACGGCGGCCCCGTCTCGGCCCGCTGACGGCCTCGGCGGCCTCGGCGGGTCTGACGGCCCCGGTGGCCCTGACGGGCCTGACGGCCCCGGTGGCCCCGGTGGCCCCGGCGGCCTCGGCGG
>NZ_JAPHNL010000305.1 GCF_026274175.1 Streptomyces beihaiensis | reverse complement strand
CCTCAAGGGCGCTGGCCCGCTCCGTCTCCGCGGTGGCGTACCGGCGCAGCAGCGCCGCGTGCTCGCCGCGCAGTGCCGCGAGTTCGGCCCGCTTGGCCCGCAACTTGCCCTCAAGGCGGGTCCTGAGCTCCCTGGACTCCTCCAGGTCGCCCTCCAGCTCCGCCATGGCCTCCTCGTGCCGCCAGCGCGCGCCGGCCGCACCACGGGTCAACTCGGCGACCTGGCGGCCCGCGAGCCGGTCCCAGCGGCGCATCACGACGGCGCCGACCACCGCGGCGACCGCGGCGGCCGCCGTGATGCACCGCTGTATCAGAGGGTCGTCGGACAGCCAGGCGCCGCCCGCACAGACGAGTGGCACACCGGCGATCACCGAGGGGGGCAGCAGGCGGTGCAGGGGTGGGGAATGGCGGTGACGTCCACGTGGCATGGCCAGAAACTTACCGCGTGTAGACGATTCACGAAGCCCCACCCGGCAACATCCGGGCAGAAGTGAGACACAAAACGTCGAACTTCCCGCGACGGAAAGTCACTTAGCGCCACACTTCTCGATGTCTCGATGTCTCGATGTCTCAGCGTCTCAGCGTCTCAGCGTCTCGTTGTCTCGGTGTCTCGGTGTCTCGGTGTCTCGTTGTCTCGTTGTCTCGTTGTCTCACCAATCAAGATCACTTCTTGATCAGCCCCTTCGACCGCAGATACTCCTTCGCCACATCCGCCTCCTTCTGCCGCTCGGCGTCGACCTTGCGGTTCATCTCGACGAGGTCGGCCGTGGTCAGGGTCCGAGTCAGCTTCCCCAGGGCGTCGGCAATCCCCTTGCCGCCCGCGTCCTTCGCGTTCACAACCGGAATGACGTTGTCCGCGTTCTGCAGCTTCTTGTCGTCCTTGAGAAGCACGAGTCCGAAGTTCTTCAGTGTCGCGTCGGTGGTCGTGGTCAGCACCAACTGGTCCTGGCCGTTCTTCACGGCCTGCTTGGACTGCGTGGTCCCGACGCCCTTGGGATCGATCCCCTTCACCTTGATCCCGTACTTTTTCTCCAGACCTGGCGCGCAGAACGGCCGCTTCTCGCATTCGTCCCCGGCCGCGATCGTGACCTTCTGGCCCGACCTGCCGAGATCGGAAAGGGTCTTGAGGTTGTACTTCCCGGCGAAGTCCTTGCTCACCGCGAACGCGTTCTGGTCGACCGCGTCCCCCGGTGGCAGAACCTTCAGGCCCTCCGGCCCCGCGAGCTTGCGCAGCGCCGTGACCGTGGCCCCGACATCGCTGGAGGCGACGGGCTTGGCATCCGCCCCGTTCTTCTTCAGGTTGAGGAATTCCGCGAGTGTCGCCGCGTATTCGGGCACCACGTCGATCGCGCCCTTGGCGAGCTGCGGCTCGTAGATCTCGCGGTTCTTGACCGTCTTGACCGAGGCGTCATACCCGGCGTCGTCCAGCACCTGCCGGTAGAGCTCGCCGAGCACCTTGGCCTCGGTGAAGCTCGCGGCGCCGACGACGACCTTGCCCTTCCCGCCGCCGCCCGAACCACCCTTGTTCTCCAGGCTGTCGCCGCCGCACGCGGCGAGCCCCGCGGTCAGCGCTGCCACCGTCACGGCCGCCAGGGCCGCCCGACGCGTTCTGCTGTTCATCGCTCTTGCTCTCCCTAGTCACGGCTGCTTGGTGCGGCTGTTTGGTGCGGCTGTTTGGTACGACTGCTCGGACACGGCCGCTCAAGCACGGTCGCCGAGTCACTTCCGCGCGGCCACTCCGCTCGACGGCGCGGCTCGGCCATGCCGCTCGCTCACCCCGTCGGCTCACGCGCGGCCCCGCGAGGGGTCGAAGACCCGGGCGAGGACCACGAACACGCCCTCCACCACGAGCGCCAGCGCGGCCACCAGAACGGCACCGGCCACCACCTGCGGTGTGTTCTGCAGGTTGAACCCGGCCGTGATGATCCGGCCGAGCCCGCCCTCACCCGCCATCGCGGCGAGCGTCGCCGTCGCGATCACCTGCACCGCCGCCGAGCGCAGTCCGGTCATCACCAGCGGGTACGCCAACGGCAGCTCGACCCGCGCGAAGACCTGCCGACCGCTCATCCCCATGCCGCGCGCGGCCTCCACCACCGCCCGGTCGACCTCGCGCATCCCCACGTACGCGTTGGTGAGCAGCGGCGGCACCGCGAAGAGCACGAGGGCGATCAGTGTCGGCGCGTCCCCGCCGTGCCGGGCCAGCGGGGTGAGTGAGAGCAGGACGAGGACGGCGAGAGTCGGCACCGCACGGCCCACGTTGGAGATGTTGATCGCCAGCGCGCCGCCGCGGCCGGTGTGGCCGAGCCACAGGGCGAGCGGCAGCGCGATCACGCACGCCGCGCCCAGCGAGACGCCGCTGAAGTACAGATGCTCGGCGAGCCGGTGCCACACCCCCTTCTCGCCCTGCCAGTTGGCGCTCGTGCCCAGCCAGTCGTAGGCCCCCGATATCGCGTTCATGCCGCGCTCCCCGCCACGGGCCGGCGCCGCCCGCGTATTCGGGACTCCCCTGCGCCCGCCCTCGTCCAGGGCGTCAGCCTGCGCTGCAGGCCGAGCAGGAGCAGGTCGGCGGCGACCGCGAGCGCCACGCACAGCACCGACGCGGTCAGCACCTGCGCCTTGAAGTCGCTGTCGAGGCCGTCGACTATCAGGGTGCCGAGGCCGCCGTAGTCCACGATCGAGCCGACCGTCGTCAGCGCCACCGTGGAGACCGTCGCGATCCGCACGCCCGCGAGCAGGGCCGGGAGCGCCAGCGGCAGTTCGACCTCCCACAGCAGTCTCAACGGCCCGTACCCCATCCCGCGGGCGGCCTCCTTGACCTCTTCGGGCACGGCCTGCAGCCCGGCGAGGGTGTTGCGCACGAGGATCGTCAACGAGTACAGGACGAGACCGGTGATCACCAGCGCCGCCGACAGGCCGAACAGCGGCAGCAGCAGCGAGAACATCGCCAGCGACGGTATCGAGTACAACACCGTCGTCACCCCGAGCACCGGTCCGGCGAACGCGCGTCCGCGCCGCGCCAGCAGGGCCAGCGGCAAGGAGATCAGGACACCGATCGCCACCGACGCGGCCGTGATGCCGATGTGCTGGACCGTCGCGTCGATCAATTCATGGCTGCGGGTGCGGACATACTCCCCGCACACCCAGTCATTGGCCACCAGGCAGTTCCGCTCGCTCACCCCGCACCACCTCCCCCGTCTCCGCGAACATATGCCGATCCCGAAGTATGCAGACGACCCTAACGGCCCCCACCGACAACGAGGCAGAATGGCCCTCATGATCCGGTTCGAGCACGTCAGCAAGCGGTACGCGGACGGCACCACGGCCGTCGACGACCTGTCCTTCGAAGTGCGCGAGGGCGAACTGGTCACGCTCGTCGGCCCGTCGGGCTGCGGCAAGACCACGACGATGAAGATGGTGAACCGGCTCATCGAACCCACGGAGGGCCGGATACTCCTGGACGGCGACGACATATCCGGCATCGACCCGGTGCGCCTGCGCCGCCGCATCGGCTATGTCATCCAGCAGGTCGGCCTGTTCCCGCACAAGACCGTCCTCGACAACACCGCGACCGTGCCGCACCTGCTCGGCGTACGGCGTGCCGAGGCACGCGCGCGTGCGGCCGAACTCCTCGACCTGGTGGGCCTGGACCCGGCGACGTACGGCGACCGCTACCCCGAGCAGCTCTCCGGCGGGCAGCGCCAACGGGTCGGAGTGGCAAGGGCGTTGGCGGCCGATCCGCCGGTGCTGTTGATGGACGAGCCGTTCGGCGCGGTCGATCCGGTGGTCCGCGAGCACCTCCAGACCGAGTTCCTGCGCCTGCAGCAGACCCTGAACAAGACCGTCCTGTTCGTCACGCACGACATCGAGGAGGCCGTCCGCCTCGGCGACCGCATCGCCGTCTACGGGCAGGGCCGCGTCGAGCAGTTCGACACTCCCCCGGCGGTCCTCGGCGCGCCCGCCAACGACTACGTGGCGGACTTCGTCGGTGCCGACCGGGGCCTCAAGCGTCTCTCCGTGACCCCCATCGAGGAGGGCGACCTGGAGCAGCCGCCCGTCGTGCACCTCGACGACCCGCTGCCGCGCGAACTCGACGCGCGCTGGGCCGTGGTCCTGGACTCGACGAACAACCTGCACGGCTGGATCTCCGCCGAGCACGCGCGCACGGCCGTGCGCAAGGGCGACACCGTGCGCGACCACGCCCGTCGCATGGAGGCGTGGCTGCCCGTCGGCGCTCCGCTCAAGCAGGCGTTCGCGACGATGCTGCAGCACGACGCGGGCTGGATCGCCGTCATCGACGAGAACAGCGAGGGGCGTTTCCTGGGCGTCCTCACACCGTCCGGGCTGCACGAGGCGCTGCGCCGCTCCACGGCCGCCGACGCCCGCGACATCACGCGCGCGGAAGTGGAACTGGAGACGGTGAAGAGCCTGGTCGACTAGGCACTACCCAGTCGACCAGGTAGTGCCCACGGCGTGACAGCCGGCCGGTCGGGCCGCCGGCCGGTCAGGCGGTCGGTCAGGCGGCCGGTCAGGCGGTCAGCTTCTGGCTGAGCCACTGCAAGGTCGCGGGGATCTCCCGGCGCCACGTGTTGAAGTTGTGGCCACCGCTGTCCAGGATGATCGACGACACGCGCGTGGGCGACTTCACCTTCTTCATGAACGCGCGCGTGCTGACGTAATTGTGCTCGCCGTGCCTGCTGGTGGTGACCAGGAGTGAGGTCGCGGGCGGCGGCAGGTGTTCCAGGGACCACATGAGGTCCGCGCGGTTCCTGAGCTTCTTGTTCCCGTGGAACAGGTCGCCCGTCGTCGGGTCGATGGGCGCCTTGTAGTACGCGGAGAGGCCGGCCCCGGCGACGTACGTGCCCGGGTGGTGGATGGCCAGCTTCAGCGCGCAATAGCCGCCCGTGGAGTCGCCGACGATGCCCCAGCTGCCGCTGCTCCTGCCGATCCGGTAGTGCGACGCCATCACACCCGGCAGGTCCCTGGCGAAGAACGTCTCCGTCTGCGGGCCGCCCGGGATGTCCACGCACTCGGTGTCGCGCGGCGGCGCCACGGTGGGCCGCAGCATCACCAGGATCATCGGCTGCATCGTGCCCGCCCTGGCGAGCCGGTGGGCGGTCTGCGGGTAGTGCAGGCCCTTGATGAGCGCTTGGGCGGTCCCCGGGTAGCCGGTCAGGACCACGGCGGCCGGGAAGGTGCGGTGGGCGTACTGCGGCTGGAAGTACTCCGGCGGCAGATAGACGTACGCGGGTGTGGCGATGTGGGACACGGGCCCCACGACGTCGACCTTCTGGATCTGCCCGCCGACGGCGGCCCGCGCGCCGCCCGGCACGGTCACGTCCTGGAGGGCGACCACCTGGACGGGCCCCGCGCCACCGCCCCCGGCGGCCTGGTCGCTCACCACGCCCTGCTGCTGCTCCCGCCCGAACAGGTCGGCCCAACTGGCATAGAACCCGAACGCCTGGTTCGCCGCGAGCCCGACCGCCGCGAAGATCGCCAGCTGCGTGGCGAGGAGCATGCCGACGCGTCCGGCGACCGCGCGCCAGGAACGTTTCGCCAGCCGTGGCCAGAGCAGCACCGTGCCGATGAACAACGCCACGGCCAGCAGCAGCGCGAGCGCCAGCACCTTGTGGCTCGTCAGACCCATGGATCGTTTCCTGCCTCGAAGTTGACGGTCATATGACCGAAGGTGAGCACGTGAGCCGTTTCCTGACGCAGCACCACTCTTTGCGGTGGTTTTTCCGACAGGAGTGAACCCCGCTACCGCTCCGACCGTCCTAATGAGCGCAAAGTCGCTGGATGCCGCCTAAACGGCGCAGCGTTCATGTTTCTCGTGGAACTACGGAAATGCGATGTTCGTCAGGGAAGATGCGGAAAAAGCGAGAAGGGTTCCGGACCGGGTGCGCCGCATGGCGCACGGCCCGCGTCCCGAGGCCGTGCCGACACTGATCGCCAGGGCCTGCGCCCTGGTCGGTCTCCTCGACGTCGCGGCCGGAGTCTTCCCCCGCTTCAGACGCAGCTGGATGCACACCGTGGCCGAGGTGCTGCCCGGCACCCTCGGCCCGTACGCCGCGGCGCTCGCGCTCAGCAGCGGCGTCCTGCTGCTCCTGCTCGCGCACGGGCTGCGCCGCCGCAAGCGCCGCGCCTGGCGGGCGACCGTCGTGCTGCTCCCCCTGGGCGCCTGCTCTCAGTTCGCGTACCGGCACTCGTTCGCCGGTGTCGTCATCCCGCTGGCCCTGCTGTGGGTGCTGACCCGGCACCGCGGCGAGTTCGACGCGTTGCCCGACCCGCGCAGCCGCTGGCGCGCGCTCGCCAACTTCGTCGTCATGGGCGCCGGCTCGATCCTGCTGGGCCTCGCCATCGTCAGCGCCCACCCGGGCAAGGTGGTCGGCGACCCGAGCCTGGCCGACCGCCTCGAACACGTCCTGTACGGCCTCTTCGGCTTCGAGGGCCCCGTCGACTACACGGGGCCCACCTCGTACACCGTCGCCTTCTCCCTGGGCGCCCTGGGCCTGCTCACGGCCCTCACGACGACGTACCTCGCCTTCCGGCCCGAGCACCCGGCCGCCCGCCTGACCCAGGACGACGAGACGCGGCTGCGTGCGCTGCTGGCCGAGCACGGCGCTCGCGACTCCCTCGGCCACTTCGCGCTCCGCCGCGACAAGGGCGTGGTCTTCTCACCCAGCGGCAAGGCGGCCGTCTGCTACCGCGTGGTGTCCGGCGTGATGCTCGCCAGCGGCGACCCGGTCGGCGACGTGGAGGCATGGCCCGGCGCGATCGAGCGCTTCATGGACGAGGCGCGCGCCCACTCCTGGACCCCGGCCGTGATGGGCTGCTCGGAGACGGGCGGGCAGGTGTGGACCCGCGAGACCGGCCTCGACGCCCTGGAACTGGGTGACGAGGCGGTGGTCGACGTCGCGGATTTCTCCCTGGCCGGGCGCGCCATGCGCAATGTGCGCCAGATGGTGCGGCGCATCGAGCGAGCCGGCTACGAGACGCGGGTGCGGCGCGTCCGTGACATCGCCCCGGCCGAACTCGCCCGCATCCGCAGGGCCGCCGAGGACTGGCGCGGCACCGACACCGAGCGGGGCTTCTCCATGGCGCTCGGCCGCATCGGCGACGAGGCGGACGGCGACTGCCTGATCGCGACGGCCCACAAGTCCGACGAGCCCGCCCCGGACGGGGCGCAGACGGGCCAGGCGGCCCCGCACCCGGGCCCGTACGGCGATCTCAAGGCGGTGCTGCACTTCGTGCCGTGGGGGTCCGACGGCGCCTCGCTGGACCTGATGCGCCGCGACCGCGGCGCCGACCCGGGCATGAACGAGCTGCTCATCGTCGCCACCTTGCAGGCCGCCCCGAAGCTCGGCATCGCGCGCGTGTCGCTCAACTTCGCGATGTTCCGCTCCGCGCTCGCCCGCGGGGAGCGGCTCGGCGCGGGCCCCGTCCTGCGCGCCTGGCGCGGCCTGCTGGTCTTCTTGTCCCGCTGGTTCCAGATCGAGTCGCTGTACAAGTTCAACGCCAAGTTCCGGCCGCGCTGGGACCCGCGCTTCCTGGTCTACCGCTCGACGCAGGACCTGCCGCGGATCGGCTGGGCGGCCATGCAGGCGGAGGGCTTCGTCACCGTGCGCCTGCCGCGCGCCCTGCGGCGCCGGACATCCGGCCCGCGCCCCTGCGCCCACCAGCAGGAGCAGACGGTGCGGGCGGCGTAGCTGCCAGGCGGGGCGGCGGGGTGTTGCTCACGTGGGCGGCGGGGTGTTGCTCACGTGGTGGGGGTCGCGCCCTGCGGGTCGTCATCGTCGTCGTCATCCGGGAGCTTGCAGACACGCTCCAGGAACAGCGCCGCCGCCACCACGGCGATCCCGGCGAGGACCGAGAACCCCGCGTAGATCGCCTGGTCGCGGCGGGGCGGGACGTCCAGGTATCCCAGGAGGAAGACGCCCGTACCGCCGTACATGCCCGCGACCAGGGACGCGACCAGCGCGCTCGCCTGCCCGAAGACGACCGCGCGGGCCGCCACCATCGGGTCGACGCCCTTGGCGTCCGGCTGCCGCTCGCGCTGGGCGCGCAGCCGGGCGCGGATCGACAGGGCCGTCGCCATCAGGATGACCGCGATCACCGCGAGCACGATCGGCGCGGCCAGCGGCACGCGCGGCAGCGTCCCGAGCGAGTCCCACAGGCGGGCGCCCGCCCAGGAGAGCACTCCGGCGACCACGAAGACGCCGAACAGCGTCCTGACGCGCAGCTGCTTCATCCCGGCGGTCGCCCCTCACATCTGTCGCATCTGTTCAGCTCTGCCGTTAGAGCCTAACGACTACTCGGGCAGCCTGAGTTCCAGGTCGCCGCGCGGCGCGACACCGTCCCGGGTCACACCGTCGAGCAGCTCGGCGACGGGGCCGCGTCCCGGCACCTGCGCCTGCGGGTCCACGTCGCACCAGGGCGCCAGGACGAAGGCCCGCTCGTGGGCGCGCGGGTGCGGGAGCGTGAGGTGCGGGTCGTCGGAGATCACGTCCGCGTAGGCGACGATGTCGACGTCGAGGGTGCGCGGGCCCCAGCGCTCGTCCCGCACCCGCTGGAACGCCTCCTCGATGGCGTGGGCGCGCTCCAGGAGCGAGGAGGGCGGCAGGGTCGTCTTGAGCACCACCACCGCGTTGAAGTACGACGGCTGGCTGCCCGGCTCGACGCCCCACGGCTCCGTCTCGTAGACCGGCGAGACGGCTTTGACGCGGATGCCGGGGGTGTCCTCCAGGGCGTCCACGGCGCCCTGGAGCAGCTCCAGACGGTTGCCGAGATTCGAGCCGAGGGCGATCACGGCGCGCTGGGGGTTGGACAGGGTGCTGTCGGCGGCGTCCACCTGCGCCACCACCGCGTGCGGCACCGGCTGGACGGTCGGGTCGGACTGCGTGGGGTTCATACTCGGCTCCGGGTGATGGTGACGGTCACGTCGTCGAAGGGCACCGTGATGGGCGCCTGCGGCTTGTGGACGCAGACCTCGACCTCCTGGACGGCCTCGTGCTTCAGGCAGGTGGCGGCGATCCGCTCGGCGAGCGTCTCGATGAGGTCGACGGGCTCGCCCTGGACGACGGCCACGACCTCCTCCGCCACGATGCCGTAGTGCACCGTCTTCGCCAGGTCGTCACCGGCCGCCGCCGCTCGGGTGTCGACCCCGAGGACCAGGTCCACGACGAAGGTCTGGCCCTGCGCGCGTTCCTCCGGGAAGACGCCATGGTGCCCGCGGGCCTTCAGGCCGCGCAGCGCGACACGATCCACGCGAATCACTCCTGCAGTCGTCGGTAGCGGCCGGGGCACCGATGTGCGGTCGGTGTGCCGGCCTCGTTCGAATCTACCTGCGAGCACGGACATCCCCCGCCCGCGGGGGCTATGGACAGAACGGTTCGAGGCTGGTAGCCGCCCATACCCAGAGGGAGATGAGACCAATCACACGCCCGGCCACAGGGCCCGTTCGGCGGCGTCCGGCCACTCAGGCGGGTGACCCGCCGCCTTCCTCGTCACCCGGTCCGGCGCCGGGACCGCCGTGCGGTCCGCCGTCCGGTCCGCCGTCCGGTCCGCCGTCCATGTCGTCGGACTCGTCGTCCGTCTCCGCGAACACCGGGGAGGCGTGGTGCGACCACAGCTTCCAGCCGTCGCGGGTGCGCCGGAACACGTTGGTGGCGACCACGCGCTGGCCGACCAGCGGGCCCAGCTCCTCGCCGCCCGCGGGGGCCGGGCCGCCGCTGAGAATGTTCTCCGTGCAGGTCACCAGGGCGGTGTCGGCGACGACGCTGATGTGCACGTCGGTGAGGAAGAACTGGATGTACTCGGTGTTCGCCATGATCAGCGCGTACGAGCGCAGGACCTCGCCGCGCCCGGTCAGCGCGGGCCAGCCCGGGTGGACGCAGCTGATCGAGGTGTCCTCGATCTCGTCGGGGTCGGTGTCCTCGCCGTACGAGGAGTAGTCGGCGTCCTCCGGGGCGAGCCACAAGGAGGTCAGTTCCTCGAAGTCGCCGCGCTCCAGGGCCTCGTAGAAGGAGCGATTGGCCGCGTCCACGGCCTGGGTGTCGACGTCGGTCACCTGGCCCCTTCCACGGCGCGGGCGACCCGCACGGCGTCCGCGGTGGCCCGCACCTCGTGGACGCGCACCGCCCAGGCGCCGGTGTGCGCGGCGATCGCGGAGACGGCGGCCGTGGCGGCGTCGCGCTCGCGCGCCGGCGGCGGGGCGCCCTGGTCGCCCGCGAGGACGTGGCCGAGGAACCGCTTGCGGGAGGCCGCGACGAGCACCGGGTGGCCGAGCGCCCGCAGCCGGTCGAGGTGCGCGAGGAGGGCCAGGTCGTGCCCGGCGTCCTTGGAGAAGCCGAGACCCGGGTCGACGACTATGTGGTCCGGGGCTATGCCGCCCTCGACGACCGCCGCCACACGCGCGTGGAGCTCGTCGACGACCTCGGCGACCACGTCCTCGTAGACGCCGCGTACGTTGCCGCCCTCCAGGAAGCCGCGCCAGTGCATCACCACGAAGGGGGCTCCGGCGGCGGCGACGACCGGGACCATCGCCGGGTCGGCGAGGCCGCCGCTGACGTCGTTGACGAGCACGGCGCCCGCCGCGAGGGCCCGCTCGGCGACGCTGGCGCGCATGGTGTCCACGGAGCAGGTGACGCCCTCGGAGGCCAGGCCCCGCACGACGGGGACGACGCGCCTGAGCTCCTCCGCCTCGTCGACACGGGTCGCGCCGGGGCGGGTGGACTCGCCGCCGACGTCGACCAGGTCGGCGCCCTCGGCCACCAGGTCGAGGCCGTGTTTGACCGCGGCGGTCGTGTCGAACCAGCGGCCGCCGTCCGAGAAGGAGTCCGGTGTCACATTGACGACTCCCATGACCGCGCAGCGGTCCCAGACGGGAAGGCGGGCTACGTGGCCGCGGTGGACCTGCGACGTGCTCATGCCTCTAGCGTAGAGCCGCGCAGGTGTCCCTCTCACCGTCGGGAGGCACCCTCTCGCCGCCCGGCGGGCCTCTGACAGGTCCTAGCGGGCCATGATCAGACTCATGGCCTCCTGGCGGGTGGCGGGGTCGCGGAGCTGGCCGCGCACCGCCGAGGTGATGGTCTTGGCGCCGGGCTTGCGCACGCCCCGCATCGTCATGCACATGTGCTCGCACTCGATGACCACGATCACGCCACGCGGTTCGAGGATCTGCATCAGGGAGTCGGCGATCTGCGTGGTGAGTCGTTCCTGCACCTGCGGGCGCCGGGCGTACACGTCGACGAGGCGGGCCAGCTTCGACAGACCCGTGATCTTGCCGTCGGTGGACGGGATGTAGCCGACGTGCGCGAAGCCGACGAACGGGACGAGGTGGTGTTCACAGGAACTGAGGACCTCGATGTCCTTGACCAGCACCATCTCGTCGTGACCGAGGTCGAACGTCGTCGTCAGAACGTCCTCGGGCTGCTGCCACAGGCCCGCGAATATCTCCTTGTACGCGCGCGCCACCCGCCCCGGCGTCTCGCGCAGGCCCTCGCGGTCGGGGTCCTCGCCGACCGCGATGAGCAGCTCGCGCACGGCGTTCTCGGCCCGCTTCTCGTCGAACTCGCCGATCGAGCCCTCGCCGTCCAGCGTCACCGGGTCGGTCATCTGGTGCCTCTTCCTCGTCTCACCCGCGCCGCGCATGGTGCGCGTGCGCTCGCGGGGACGCAAAAGCCGCGTCCCCCACACCGTAAAGCGTGGGGGACGCGGCCTGCATTCCGGGGCCTGCCGGGACGACGCCGGGCACCGGGTGCCGAGCGCCGGGCGGCGTCAGCTCTCGGTCTGGTCGTCCTTCGCCATGTCGACCGGGGAGGACTCGATGGCGTTGGTCGCCGACCCGTTCGCCCCGTTCGTCAGGGACAGCTCCCGGGGGGAGAGCACCGGCGGTCGGGTCGAGGGGGTGCGGCGGGCGGAGCCGGTCCACGCGGGGCGGGCCGGGCGCTTGACGATCGGGGCGAAGATCTCGGCGATCTGCTCCTTGTTCAGCGTCTCCTTCTCCAGGAGGGCCAGAACCAGGTTGTCGAGGACGTCACGGTTCTCGACGAGGATCTCCCACGCCTCGTTGTGCGCGGTCTCGATGAGCTTCTTGACCTCTTCGTCGACGAGCGCGGCGACCTCTTCCGAGTAGTCGCGCTGGTGCGCCATCTCCCGGCCGAGGAACGGCTCGGTGTTGTCGCCGCCGAACTTGATCGCGCCGAGCCGCTCGGTCATGCCGTACTGCGTGACCATCGCGCGGGCCGTGGACGTGGCCTTCTCGATGTCGTTCGCGGCACCCGTCGTCGGGTCGTGGAAGACGAGCTCCTCCGCCGCGCGGCCGCCCAGCATGTAGGCGAGCTGGTCGAGCATCTCGTTGCGCGTGGTGGAGTACTTGTCCTCGTCCGGGAGCACCATCGTGTAGCCGAGGGCGCGGCCGCGGGAGAGGATCGTGATCTTGTGGACCGGGTCGGAGTTCGGTGAGGCCGCCGCGACCAGGGCGTGGCCGCCCTCGTGGTACGCGGTGATCTTCTTCTCCTTGTCCGACATGATCCGGGTCCGCTTCTGCGGGCCCGCGACCACACGGTCGATCGCCTCGTCGAGCATCTGGTTGTCGATCAGCTTCTTGTCCGAGCGGGCCGTCAGGAGCGCGGCCTCGTTCAGGACGTTGGACAGATCGGCACCCGTGAAGCCCGGGGTGCGGCGCGCGACGGCCGACAGGTCGACGTCGGGCGCGACCGGCTTGCCCTTCTGGTGAACCTTGAGGATCTCCAGACGGCCCTGCATGTCCGGGCGGTCGACCGCGATCTGCCGGTCGAAGCGGCCGGGCCGCAGGAGAGCCGGGTCGAGGATGTCGGGCCGGTTGGTCGCGGCGATGAGGATCACGCCGCCCTTGACGTCGAAGCCGTCCATCTCGACGAGCAGCTGGTTGAGCGTCTGCTCGCGCTCGTCGTGACCGCCGCCGAGGCCGGCGCCGCGGTGGCGGCCGACCGCGTCGATCTCGTCGACGAAGACGATCGCCGGGGCGTTGGCCTTGGCCTGCTCGAACAGGTCGCGGACACGGGAGGCGCCGACACCGACGAACATCTCGACGAAGTCGGAACCCGAGATCGAGTAGAACGGCACCCCGGCCTCACCGGCGACGGCGCGCGCGAGGAGCGTCTTACCGGTACCGGGCGGGCCGTACAGCAGCACGCCCTTGGGGATCTTGGCGCCGACGGCCTGGAACTTGGCCGGCTCCTGCAGGAACTCCTTGATCTCGTGGAGCTCCTCGACGGCCTCGTCCGAGCCCGCGACGTCGGAGAACGTCGTCTTGGGGGTGTCCTTGGTGATCAGCTTGGCCTTCGACTTCCCGAAGTTCATCACCCGGGAGCCGCCGCCCTGCATCTGGTTCATCAGGAACAGGAAGACGACGACGATCAGGACGAAGGGCAGCAGCGACAGCAGGATGCCCACGAAGGGGTTCTGCTTCGACGGGGAGACGGTGTACCCGTCGGGGATCTGCTTGCTCTCGTACTTGGCCTGCAGATCCTTGGCCACGTCGACGCCCTGGTCGCCGATGTAGCTCGCCTGGATCTTGCTGGAGCCCTGGACCTTCTGGCCGGACTTCAGCTGGACCTTGATGGTGTTCTCGTCACCGGTGGTGACCTTGGCTTGCTGGACCTTGTTCTGGTCGATGGCCTGAATGACCTGGCCGGTGTCCACCGTCTTGTAGCCACCGGACGAGCCGACGACCTGCATCAACACGACCACGGCAAGGACGGCCAGCACGATCCACATGACCGGCCCACGGAAGTATCGCTTCACGTCCATCCATACGGAGCGGTGCCGCCCCGTCCCTCCTGCCATAGTGAGTTTGATAAGGCTGTTTGAAGCTTTGAAGCTGGAAGCTTTTGAAGCTGTTTGAAGAACTGTTCTTCGGACGGTACCCCAGCATTGTCACCCGAGGCGGCAGGGGACGACCGACAATCTGGCCTTCGCATGCTCCAACGGCGGGAGGGCCCTGAGGGTTCCCGCCGCCGCCGTCCGGCCGCTCAGCCGCCGTAGACGTGCGGCGCGAGCGTGCCGACGAACGGAAGGTTCCGGTACTTCTCCGCGTAGTCGAGGCCGTAGCCGACCACGAACTCGTTGGGGATGTCGAACCCGACCCACTTGACGTCGATGTCGACCTTGGCCGCCTCCGGCTTGCGCAGCAGCGTGCACACCTCCAGGGAGGTGGGCTCACGCGAACCGAGGTTGGTGAGCAGCCAGGACAGGGTCAGGCCGGAGTCGATGATGTCCTCGACGATCAGGACGTGCTTGCCCTTGATGTCGGTGTCGAGGTCCTTGAGGATCCGTACGACACCGGAGGACTGGGTGCCCGCGCCGTACGACGACACCGCCATCCAGTCCATCGTGACCGGGGTGGACAGGGCGCGCGCCAGGTCCGCCATCACCATCACGGCGCCCTTGAGGACACCGACGATGAGCAGGTCCTTGCCCGCGTACTCCGCGTCGATCTTCGCGGCCAGCTCGGCCAGCTTCGCGTCGATCTCTTCCTTGGTGACGAGCACCGACTCGAGGTCGGTGCCCATGTCTTTCGCGTCCACCCGCATCACTTTCGGTCGTCCCACCGGCCACCGCGACGTGCGTCGCTCGTCAGCCTTGCCGGATGACCAGTCTGCCACCCTGCCGCTGGGCGACGACCCGGCCGGGGAGATTGATCTCGCCCTGGCCCCGCCAGCCGGTGATCAGGCGGTCCACTTCCTCGATGTGCCGGGCGAAGAGCGCGCCGGCCGGGGCGCCCGCCTCGATGGCGGCCCTGCGCAGGATGCGGCGGCGCACGGCGGGCGGCAGCGCGTACAGCTTGGCGCATTCGAGGAGCCCGGCCGCGTCCCGTACGGAGGCGGCGGCCTGCGCGGCCCAGGCGTCCAGGGCGTCGGCGTCGTCGCGGGACAGCTGGGCGGTGCGGGCGAGCGCCTCGACGACGCCCTTGCCGAGCGCCTTCTCCAGGGCGGGCAGGCCCTCGTGGCGCAGGCGCGAGCGGGTGAAGGCGGGGTCGGTGTTGTGTGGGTCGTCCCACACGGGCAGGTGCTGGACGAGGCATGCCTTGCGGGCGGTCTGGCGGTCCAGGAGCAGGAACGGGCGCCGGTAGCGGCCGTCGGCCCCTGAGACGGCGGCCATTCCCGACAGGGAGCGGATGCCGGAGCCGCGGGCGAGGCCGAGCAGCACGGTCTCGGCCTGGTCGTCGCGGGTGTGGCCGAGCAGCACCGCGGTGGCGCCGAGGCGGTCGGCGGCTTCGTCGAGGGCGGCGTACCGGGCGTCGCGGGCGGCGGCCTCGGGTCCCACCCGTCGCCCACCACCGCCCGTATAGGAGGCGCCATGCGCCGCCCTGTCCGATGCGCGGCCCACTTGGACGGCGACGGACTCGGCGGGGGCGAGGCCGAGCGCGCTCATGCGCAGCACGACGTCCTCGGCGCGGGCGTCGGAGCCGGGCTGCAGGCCGTGGTCGACGGTGATGCCGCCCGCGCGGACGCCCAGTTTGGGGGCTTCGAAGGCCAGGGCGGAGGCGAGCGCCATGGAGTCGGCGCCGCCGGAGCAGGCGACGAGGACCAGTGGCCGCTCACCGGCGGGGGGTTCGGGGTTCTCGTTGAGGAGGTCGTGGAGGACGCGGCGGACCGCCAGGCGTATCGCCGCGACCGCAGGATGGGGACCCATGTCCGGTTCCCTTCATGACGTTGTCCGGGGGGTTCGGGGCACTCAACGTCGACTCGGTGATTTCGGTCACGCAGAGTGTGTCGATGGTGACAGAGCCGAGCCGATACCCGAGCATTGCACGCCCACCCCGGGCCCACGGTCCCTCGGATGGGTGATCCTGAGCAATTTTGGGCGTGCCCTACGGAGCTCCGTGAGCGCCATCTGTCTTGTTGTGCACCCGCGCGACCCAGTCCGCCGGTTTGGCGATCTCCGCCTTGGTCGGGAGGGTGTTCGGCGAGGTCCACACGCGGTTGAAGCCGTCCATGCCGACCTGGTCGACGACCGCGCGGACGAAGCGTTCGCCGTCACGGTACTGGCGCAGCTTGGCGTCGAGGCCGAGGAGCTTGCGCAGCGCCTGGTCGAGCCGTGAGGCGCCACGCTGCCTGCGCTGCTGGAATTTCTCCCTGATCTCCGCCACCGACGGCACGACGGCGGGGCCCACCCCGTCCATCACGAAGTCGGCGTGGCCCTCCAGGAGCGACATGACGGCGGTGAGCCGGGCGAGGATCTCGCGCTGCGCGGGTGTCTGCACCAGTTCGACCAGGGAGCGCCCGCCGTCGTTCTCCTCGCCCTCGGGGCGCCCGCCCGCGAGCGACTGCGCGGCCTCCCTGAAGCGTTCCAGGAACGTCATCGGGTCGACCTCGGTCTCGGCGAGGAACGACTGGATTTCGCCCTCCAGGTGGTCGCGCAGCCAGGGCACGGCCGAGAACTGGGTGCGGTGGGTCTCCTCGTGCAGGCAGACCCAGAGCCGGAAGTCGTGCGGCGCCACGTCGAGTTCGCGCTCCACGTGCACGATGTTCGGCGCGACGAGCAGCAGCCGCCCGCCGCCGTCCGGCGCCGCGGGCAGGTCGCGGGTGGCGGGGGCGAAGGTCTCGTACTGCCCGAGCACGCGGGAGGACAGGAACGACAGGAGCATGCCCAGTTCGACGCCGGTCACCTTGCCGCCGACCGCGCTGAGGACCGCGGGCCCGGGGCCGCTGCCGCGCCGCTGCTCCATCTTCTCCAGGAGGGGGGCCAGCACCTCGCGGAACCCCGCGACGTTGGCCCGCACCCAGCCGGGCCGGTCGACGACGAGGACCGGGGTGTCGTGCGCCTCGTCGCCGCCCATGTGCGTGTACGCGCGCACGTGCTCCTCGGATGCCTTGGCGTGGCGGCGCAGCTCCGTGACGACGGCTCGCGCCTCGTCCCGGCTCACCTCCGGGCCTGGTCGTACGAGTCGGGTCGCGGTCGCCACCGCGAGGTTCCAGTCGACCATCCCCGAAGATGCAGCACCACCGATGCTCGTCATGGGTCAACGGTACGTGCTCGGCTCCTCGCGTGAAGAGGGCCGCGTCCTCGCGTGAGGCAGGTCGCACTACCGGCAGCCGCAGTTGGCGACGGCCGCCGCGAGGCGGTCGAGCCCGGCCTCGGCGGTGTGCCAGCCGGGGGCACCCTCGGTCAGGAACGCGAAGACGAGGAGCCGGCCGTCCGCGTCGACGACCGTGCCCGCGAGGGTGTTCACGCCGGTCAGGGTGCCGGTCTTGGCGCGGACCAGGCCCGTGCCGGACGCGTCGGCGGGGTCCTCGTAGCGGTGCGCGAGGGTTCCGGTGAAGCGGGCGACGGGCAGGCCGGTGAGGATCGGGCGCAGCTCGGGCCGCTCGGGCGACGCGGCGGCCGCGAGGATGCGGGTGAGCAGGTCGGCGGTGACCTTGTCGGCGCGGTCGAGGCCACTGCCGTCGGCGAAGTGGGTGGCGGTCAGCGGCAGGCCGAGCTTGTCGAGCTGCTTCTTGACGGCCCGGCCCGCGCCGTCGAAGTCGTGCCTCTCGTGGTCGGCGACGGCGACCTGCCGGGCCAGGGCCTCGGCGATGTCGTTGTCGCTGTGCGTCAGCATCCGCTCGACCACGGCGGACAGCGGCGGTGACGTCACCTTCGCGACGTCCTCGGCCCGCCCGGACGCCTTGCCGGGGGCGATCGCGCCCTTGGTGCCGATGCCGCGCGCGTGCAGGAGAGCGGCGAACTTCCTGGCCGCCTCCCGGGCCGGGTCCTTCTGCCGGGAGGCGGGCCCGCTGTCCGAGCCGTCGAGGCGGCCCTCGTCGGCCATGAGGGCGCTGACCGGGGCGAGGTTCTCGTTGGGGCCGATCGGGTGCAGGAGCGGTCCCGAGTACAGCGACGTGTCGTACGTGAGGGTGACCGAGGTGGTGCCGTCGCGCTTGAGCCGCTTCGCGGTCTCGTCGGCGAGGGTGCGCAGGCTGGCGGCGCCGTACGGGTTCGTTTTGCGGGCGGTGAGCGTGGGGTCGCCGCCGCCGATCAGGACGAGCTCGCCGGAGTCCTTCTCCAGGGCGGTGCGGGTGGTGAGGCGGTGGTCGGGGCCGAGCGCGGTCAGGGCGGCGGTGGCGGTGGCCAGTTTGGTCGTGGACGCCGGGATGTGGGCGTCGTCCGCGTCCTTGCCGAAGAGCCGCTTGCCGGTGGCGGCGTCCAGGACCACGGCCGAGCGGCGCCGGCCGAGGGCCGGGGCGTTCAGGAGCGGGTCGAGCACGTCGGCCAGGGCGGCCGTGGACGGGTCGGGCGCCGAGGCGCCGGGAGCGGCCAGGACGGGCGGGGCGCTGGGCGCCGCCACGCGCGCGTGGCCGTGATGTGTGCCACGGCCTCCGTCCGAGGCGGCCGCCCGGTCCGCCTCGGCCTTACGCTGACCCGTGGAGTCCCACGGTCCGGCCGCGACGGCCACGATGACCGCGACAGCGGCCCCCGCCGCCGTCGCACCCAGTGTGAACCGTCCGGTCCTGGCCTTCGCCACGCTCGTCGAGAGCCGCGACGCCCTCGACAACAGCTGCGAAGCCTTCGACTCCGGCACCGCGGACCAGCCCCTTTCGCGATCACACACCTGCGTGAGGGACACTTAACCATTGCCCCTCGTCGCACGATCGCTTCCGGGCGGCTTCGGCCGCAGGTCGGCTGGGGGTCCGGGGGATGTTGTCCCCCGGAAGACGCAGTATCACCAGTCACACGTCACGCCAGTCACGTGTTGTTGATCATGGAGGAGCCACCGGTGGAGTTCGACGTCACGATCGAGATTCCCAAGGGGTCGCGGAACAAGTACGAGGTCGACCACGAGACCGGTCGTATCCGCCTCGACCGTCGTCTGTTCACCTCGACCGCGTACCCGACGGACTACGGCTTCGTCGAGAACACCCTCGGCGAGGACGGCGACCCGCTGGACGCGCTGGTCATCCTGGACGAGCCGACCTTCCCGGGCTGCCTCATCAAGTGCCGCGCGATCGGCATGTTCCGCATGACGGACGAGGCCGGCGGCGACGACAAGCTGCTGTGCGTCCCGTCGACGGACCCCCGGATGGAGCACCTGCGCGACATCCACCACGTCTCGGAGTTCGACCGCCTGGAGATCCAGCACTTCTTCGAGGTCTACAAGGACCTGGAGCCCGGCAAGTCCGTCGAGGGCGCCGACTGGGTCGGCCGCGCCGACGCCGAGGCCGAGATCGAGCGCTCGTACAAGCGTTTCCAGGACAACGGCGGGCACTGACGGCGGGCACTGAGCGGCCGCCTGGGCCGCCGGGCCGGCCCAGGGGCCGTCCGCGAACGGGCCGCGCGTTCCCCTCGGGGGTCGTGCGGCCCGTTCGCGTGTCCGTGCGCATACTGAGGCCGTACGAGTGTGATGAACGGCGGGAACCGAACGGCAGGAACCACAGGTACGGCAGCAAGGGCGAGAGGTGTCGGAGAGGGAATCCGAGGCTCCGGAGGACCGCAAGCCGCAGTCCGACGAGGCCCGCAGCGCGTTCGTCCAGCCCCCCGGGGTGGAGACGCCCGCGCCGGTGACGGACGAGGAGTCCTCGACCACGTCCGAGTTCGCGCTGCCGGAAGGCTTGAGCGCGCCGCCCGCCGCCCCGGCCGAGCCGGAGGGTTCGGCGTTCACGCAGCCGCAGACGTACAGCGCACGCAAGTCGCCGCCCGCCTTCACGCCGCCGCACGGCGTCCCGGTCGTCAAGCTGACCAAGGAGACGCCCTGGCAGGACCAGATGCGGGCGATGCTGCGGCTGCCGGTCGCCGAGCGGCCCTCGTCCGAGCCGGTGCAGCGCCACGACGAGGAGCACGGCCCCGCGGTGCCGCGCGTGCTCGACCTGTCGCTGCGCATCGGTGAGCTGCTGCTCGCGGGCGGTGAGGGCGCCGAGGACGTGGAGGCGGCGATGTTCGCCGTGTGCCGGGCCTACGGCCTTGACCGGTGCGAGCCGACGGCGACGTTCACGCTGCTCTCGGTCAGCTTCCAGCCGTCGCTGGTCGAGGACCCGGTGACGGCGTCGCGCACGGTGCGCCGTCGCGGCACCGACTACACGCGGCTCGCGGCCGTGTTCCGCCTGGTGGACGACATCAGTGACGAGGACGTCGACGTCACCCTGGAGGAGGCATACCGGCGGCTCGCCGAGATCCGCCGCAACCGGCACCCCTACCCCGGATGGGCGCTGACGGCGGCGAACGGGCTGCTGTGCGGGTCGGCGTCGATCCTCGTCGGCGGTGACCTCATCGTGTTCGTCGCCGCGGCCCTCGGCGGGATGCTCGGCGACCGGCTCGCGTGGCTGTGCTCGGCGCGCGGGTTCCCGGAGTTCTACCAGTTCGCGGTGGCCGCGATGCCGCCCGCCGCGATCGGCATCCTGCTGACGCTGTCGCACACCTTCGTGGACGTACGGGCGTCCGCGGTGATCACCGGTGGGCTCTTCGCGCTGCTGCCGGGCCGGGCGCTCGTGGCGGGCGTGCAGGACGGCCTGACCGGCTACTACATCACCGCGGGGGCGCGGCTCCTGGAGGTCCTGTACTTCTTCGTGGGCATCGTCGTGGGCGTGCTCGTCACGCTGTACGTGGGCGTGCAGCTGAACGCGAAGCTCAACCCCGAGATCGCGCTGAAGGTCGTCCCGCGGCCGCTGTGGCAGATCGCCGCGGCGATGGTGCTGTCGCTGGCCTTCGCCGTGCTGTTGCAGCAGGAACGTTCGACCGTGGTCGCGGTGACGCTCAACGGCGGGGTGGCGTGGACGGTGTACGGGGCGATGCACTACACCGGGAACATCTCGCCGGTGGCGTCGACGGCCGCGGCGGCCGGGCTCGTCGGCCTGTTCGGGCAGCTGTTCTCGCGCTACCGGTTCGCCTCGGCGCTGCCGTACGTGACCGCGGCGATCGGGCCGCTGCTGCCCGGTTCGGCGACGTACTTCGGTCTGCTGTCGTTCGTCCAGGGCGACGTCAACGCGGGCCTGACGTCGCTGTCCAAGGCCGCGGCCCTGGCGATGGCCATCGCCATCGGGGTGAACCTCGGAGGGGAGATCGCGCGGGTCGTCATCCGGCAGCCCGTGGGGGCGGACCGCCGAGCGGCCAAGCGGACGCGGGGGTTCTAGCGGGCGCCGGGGTTCTAGCGGGCGCCGGGGTTCCGGCGGGCGCCGGGGTTCCGGCGGGCGCCGGGGTTCCGGCGGGCGCCGGGGTTCCGGCGGGCGCCGGGGTTCTAGCGGGCGCCGGGGTTCTAGCGGGCGCCGGGGTTCCGGCAGACGACAGGGCTCCGGCGGGCGCCGAGATTCCGGCACACGCCAGAGTTCCGGCGGATACCGGGGTTGTGGTCGCCGTCGGGTGACCGCTGGGCCTGCTTTCTGGGCCCGGCCGACGCGGCGGAGCCGCAGAGCGCGGTGCGGCCCGCGACCCGGGACCCGGGACCCGCGACCCATGGAGACCATCTGCCTGGCTCGTGTGCGTTGCCGAGTGCTCCTCGTGGCCGCTTCTCGCGCGGTTCCCCGCGCCCCTGGCGGAGCCGTCCCTACCGCTTGGCGTGCCGGCGGCGCTGGGTCGGGGCCGGGCGGGAGGCCACGGGTGCCGTCGGGTCGGTCGGGGCCGGGGCCTTCTTCGCCTTGCTCCGCGCCCGCAGCAGCTCGATACCGATCGGCACCACCGACACCAGGACGATCAGCATGAGCATCGCCTCGATGTTCTTGTGGACGAACTCGATGTTGCCGAGCCAGGAGCCGAGCAGCGTGACGCCCGCGCCCCACAGCACGCCACCGATCACGTTGAACGTGATGAAGGAGCGGTACCGCATCCCCGAGACGCCCGCGATGATCGGCGTGAACGTCCGCACGATGGGCACGAAACGGGCCAGGACCAGGGACTTCGCGCCGTATTTCTCGAAGAACTCGTGCGCCTTGGTGACGTTCTCCTGCTTGAACAGGCGCGAGTCAGGACGTGTGAACAGCGACGGCCCGACCTTCTTGCCGAACAGATATCCCGCCTGGTCGCCCAGGACCGCGGCGACGCAGATCAGGGCGATGGCGGCCCACAGCGGGAAGTCGAGCGTGCCCGCCGTGATCAGCAGGCCGCAGGTGAACAGCAGCGAGTCACCCGGCAGGAAGAAACCGATCAGCAGGCCGGACTCGGCGAACACGACGAGCAGCAGGCCCCAGACGCCGAACGAGTTCAGCAGATGGTCCGGGTCCAGCCAGCTTGGACCGAGAGCAAGCGTCGTCACGGGTCCGGGCTCCTGAGGGGTGAAGGGAAGGTACGCCACGGGCGAGGCGCAATGGCGTGGTAAAGCTATCAACGCCCCGGCGCCGTGCCAGGTTCCAGTGGCTCTCCCAGGATGCACTGTGCGTGAACTGTGGCAAACCTGTCCTTATGGGAATCGAAGACTTCGGCGGCGGACAGACCGCGCAGGCGGATGTGCTCGTCGTCACCACGAACGACGTCCCGGGGTTCGAGGTCCGGCAGGTCATCGGCGAGGTCTTCGGCCTCACCGTGCGCTCGCGCCACCTGGGCAGCCAGATCGGCGCGGGCCTGAAATCCATGATCGGCGGCGAGCTGAAGGGTCTGACGAAGACGCTGGTGCAGACCCGGAACCAGGCCATGGAACGCCTCATCGAACAGGCCAGGTCCCGCGGCGCCAACGCCGTCCTGATGTTCCGCTTCGACGTCACCGAGGCGGCGGACATCGGCACGGAGGTGTGCGCGTACGGCACGGCCGTGGTGATCGCGCCGCAGGGCGCCGCCTAGGACTCGTCGGCCTCCGCCGCGGAGTGCCGCCGCGCGTTCGCGTGGATCGCCTCGCGCAGGTGTTCGGCGACGCCCTCGCCCATGGCGTCGTAGAACGCCTTGAACCGCTCGTCGGCCACGTACATGTCGGCGAGGCACACGTGCATGGCGTGCGGGCACTCGTAGTACCACCGGGAGATGTGCGCGCGGTGTTCCTCGGCCATGTCCATGGCCTGCTCGCCGCCAGGGCTCACGCCCTTCGCGACCAGCGACGCGTACCGCGTGCTCCACTCCTCGACCTCGGCCTGCAGCCGCTTCCAGTCCTCCTTGGTGTACGTCGCCGCGCGGCGCTGCGACTCCGTGTACGCCTCCGTGCCGCCCCAGCGCCGCTCGGCCTCGTCGCGGTACCGCTCGGGGTCCTTGTCCCCGAAGACCTCGAACCGCTCCTTTGGTGTGAGCTGGATTCCCATCTTCTGTGCCTCCATGGCGTGTTCGACGGCCTCGGCCATCTTCTGCAGTTTCTCGATACGGGCGGTGAGCAGGCCGTGCTGGCGCCGCAGGTGTTCGCGCGGGTCGGTGTCCGGGTCGTCGAGCAGGGCCTGGATCTCCTCCAGCGGGAACCCGAGCTCCCGGTAGAAGAGGACCCGCTGGAGCCGGTCCAGGTCCGGCTCGCCGTAGCGGCGGTGGCTCGCGTGGTTGCGTTCGCTCGGGACGAGCAGGCCGATCTCGTCGTAGTGGTGCAGGGTGCGGACCGTCACCCCGGCGAATCCGGCCACCTGGCCGACGGAGTAGCTCATGCGTCTCAGCTTGGGCCCTCACGTCACGTGAGGCGCAAGCAGGCCCGACGGCCCGCTGTCTGCTTAAGGTGACGTGAGTCTGTACGCGCGCGTACGCGAGGAGTGACGCCATGTCGCCGTTGCACCACAGTCCCACGGACCAGTACGGCAAGCCCGACGAGCGCCCCATGGCGGTCAACCCGTTCTACGGCGAGGCCAACCCGGCGGCCGCCATGACCGACGCGCCGCCCAAGCACCGGCTCCCGGACGGGCCGCTGGACCCGGCCACGGCGTACCAGCTGGTCCACGACGAGCTGATGCTGGACGGCAACGCCCGCCTCAACCTGGCCACCTTCGTCACCACCTGGATGGAGCCGCAGGCGGGTGTCCTCATGGCGGAGTGCCGGGACAAGAACATGATCGACAAGGACGAGTACCCGCGCACCGCCGAACTGGAGCGGCGCTGCGTGTCCATGCTCGCCGAGCTGTGGAACGCGCCGGAGCCGGGCGCGGCCGTGGGCTGCTCGACGACCGGGTCGAGCGAGGCGTGCATGCTCGCCGGTATGGCGCTCAAGCGGCGCTGGGCGCTGCGGAACGCCGACCGGTACCCGTCGCGCGACGCCCGTCCCAACCTGGTCATGGGCATCAACGTCCAGGTGTGCTGGGAGAAGTTCTGCGCCTTCTGGGAGGTGGAGGCGCGCCAGGTGCCGATGGAGGGCGACCGGTACCACCTCGACCCGGCCGCGGCGGCGGCGCTGTGCGACGAGAACACGATCGGGGTCGTCGGCATCCTCGGCTCGACCTTCGACGGCTCCTACGAGCCGATCGCCGAGCTGTGCGCGGCCCTGGACGAGCTCCAGGAGCGCACGGGCCTGGACATCCCCGTACACGTCGACGGCGCCTCCGGCGCGATGGTGGCCCCCTTCCTCGACCCCGACCTGGTCTGGGACTTCCGGCTGCCGCGCGTCGCCTCGATCAACACCTCGGGGCACAAGTACGGGCTCGTCTACCCGGGTGTCGGCTGGGCGCTGTGGCGCGACGCGGAAGCGCTGCCCGAGGAACTGGTCTTCCGCGTCAACTACCTGGGCGGAGACATGCCCACGTTCGCCCTGAACTTCTCGCGGCCGGGCGCGCAGGTCGTGGCCCAGTACTACTCGTTCCTGCGGCTCGGCCGCGACGGCTACCGGGCCGTTCAGCAGGCCACGCGGGACGTGGCGCGGGGCCTGGCCGACCGGATCGAGGCGTTCGGCGACTTCCGGCTGCTCACGCGCGGGGACCAGTTGCCGGTGTTCGCCTTCACGACGGCGGACGACGTCACGGCCTACGACGTCTTCGACGTGTCGCGGCGCCTTCGCGAGCGCGGCTGGCTGGTCCCGGCCTACACCTTCCCGGCCAACCGCGAGGATCTGGCGGTGCTGCGGGTCGTCTGCCGCAACGGCTTCTCGTCCGACCTGGCGCACATGCTCGTGGAGGACCTGAACCGGCTCCTGCCGGAACTGCGGCGCCAGCCGCATCCGCTGACGCGGGACCGGGAGGCGGCTACCGGGTTCCACCACTGAGCGGGGTGGGGCCCGCGCGCACCGCGGAGGAGTGATCGCGGTGGCCACCGGCTCAGGCGTCCCCGCCGGGGCATGGGCTCACCGGGGCACAGGCCCGCCGGATCGGAGGCCCACCGGATCACAGACTCACCGGGCCACGGGCCCACCGGCTCGGGCGCCCACCGGTCAGAGGGCGTCGTCGGGGTGCCGCTCCCCCGTCCCGTACGGGTTCTCATCGCCCTCCGCCAGCACCCCGACGAACGGCTCGCCCTCGCCCGCGAACGTGTAGGCGCCCGCCTTGACGCGGTCGATCAGCCCGCACGTCCAGGACGCGCCGGTGTCGGCCGAGTGGACCCAGTAGTTCATGATCTCGCCGATGTGGCCGAGCTGTTCGGGGCCCTCCTCCGGCGTGTAGTGCTCGGTGACGGTCCGGCGCCACGCCTCGATCCCGCGCACCCGCTCCTCCAGCAGCGCCACGACCTCGTCGCGCGGCAGGTCGACCATGAAGCCGAGCGCCGCCGTCAGGGCGTCGGGGCGCTGGTCGTACGAGGTCAGCGACGTACGGACCAGGGCGAAGTACTCCTCGGTGCCCCGGTCCGTGATCTCGTACTCGGTGCGCGGCGGGCCGCCCGCCGTGGACGGGGCGACCTCGTGCGCCCGCAACAGTCCTTGCTTCGCCATCTGCTTGAGCGCGTGGTAGATCGAGCCGGGCTTGGCGTTCGACCACTCGTGGGCGCCCCAGTACTCCAGGTCACTGCGGACCTGATAGCCGTGCGCCCGGCCGTGCTGGCGTACGGCCCCGAGGACCAGGAGGCGGATCGCTGACATGCGGCCAGCCTAGAAGGTCGGGGCACAGCCAGGTCGCCCGTGTCAAGCCTGGGCCATCGCCACCAGCTCGAACGCCGTTCTGCCGTCCAGGGACTCGCGGACGATGTCGGCGTGGCCCGCGTGCCGCGCCGTCTCGCGGATCAGGTGCAGGGCGAGCCAGCGCAGCGAGACCTCCTGGCCGTCGGGGAACCACGGCTCGTCCGGCAGCGGGAACGTGTCGTCGAGGCTTGCGGCGGCGCGGAAGAACGCGTCGGTGCGGCGGGCCACGTCCTCGTAGTAGGCGAGGACCGACTTCACCGACTCGCCCTCCTCAAGGCGGAATCCGGCCTGGTACGCCTCCTGGGTGCGCTCGTGGTCGGGCGCCGAGCCGGCGGCCAGGGCGATCCACCCCTGTTCGGTACGGGCCACGTGCTTGGCCAGGCCGACCAGCGAGAGGGAGCTGGCGCTCGGGGCGGACGACGCCTGCTCGTCGGTGAGGCCGAGCAGCGCGCGCCGCAGGCCGCCGCGCTGTTCCTCCAGGAACGCGAGCAGTGCTCCGCGCTCGTCTCCGCGGGCTTCGGGGTTCACGTGCATGACCATGACGGCCACCTTTCGCCGGAGTGCCTGACACGACGAACCCTAGGTTTGAACGAGGTCAGATCGTGTCCCAGATCAAGGAATTTCGGGGTGACGCGGAGAGGGAGAGGCAGGACCGGGCAGGACCGGGCAGGACCGGGCGGGACCGCGGAAGATCACGATGGCTGCAACCAGCGGACGACCACGATGGCTGTAACCAGAGGAACACCACACGTGCACGTGCATTTGCATCATGCATCTGCACGTGAACGCAGCTATGATCCTGGACAGTTGGGACACACAATCACTGGTGTCCCAACCTCCAATCTGCCACAGGACACACCGGTCCAGTCCACGTTCACCGTCACAGCATCACCTGGAGCGAACCGTGCATCACGTGTACAACGGCATGGCGGCGACGGAGCTGCACGGCGTCACCTGGCAGAAGAGCCGGCACAGCAACTCGCAGGGCTCCTGCGTGGAGTTCGCGAAGCTGCCGGGCGGGCGGGTCGCCGTCCGCAACTCCAACTTCCCCGAGGGTCCCGCCCTCATCTACACACCGGCCGAGATCGAGGCCATGCTGCTCGGCGTGAAGGACGGGGAGTTCGACCACCTCATAGCGAGCTGACCGGCCCGCGTCCCTCTCTGTCGGCGGTCTACCCGCGTCACCACGCGAAAAGCGCCCAGACCACTTTCCCGGATTTCCCCGAGCCGGAACGCGAACCCGGCTCACCGGACGCGGACAGCGCGCGGTGCCAGCCCCACGCGTCGCTGAACGAGTCGACGAGCAGCAGCCCGCGGCCGGACTCCAGGGAGAAGTCGCCGTCCGCCGCGTCGTCCCGCGCGACCGGGCTCTCGTCGCTGGGGTCGCGCACCGCGCACACCAGGCGCGAGGCCCAGCGGGTCAGGTGCAGCCGCACCGGCGGGTCCTGCTCGTAGGGCGTGTCGGCGGGAAGGCCGTGGCGCAGGGCGTTGGTGACCAGTTCAGAGACGACCAGACATATGTCGTCGAACCGCTCCGACACCCCCCACTCGTTGAGGGTCCGCCGGACGAACTCCCGGGCGCTGCGCACCGCTTCGTACCGGGCCGGAAGCGCGCACGAGGCGGCCGCGGCGACGGTCGAGGGGTCGACGGGGGGAAGCCCCTGCCTCAAAGGCTCGAGCATGGTCGATCCGTTCGTCCCCATGCGAGGCACTCCCCAATTTCGCAGTACGTAGCGACGATAGCGAGCAGTGGCGGTGTGACGGCCCCCATGCTTCCGAATGCGTACCCCAGATGCAAGGGCAGATGCACGTGCACGCGACCGACTTGATCACTCACGTACCAGTTCTTGGTCATTTCTCCCTACGATTTCTTCCGTAGAGCTGACTCGATCTTTCCGTTTCTGTAACCGAGCGAGTACGGGACGGAGCGTTTTGATGGCAGACTTCGGCCTCTGAAGCATTGGGGAGGTTGGACGACGTGACCGCTGGAGAGTCGAGCGGCTCTGTGGTGCGGCGCATTCTGCTGGGCTCGCAGCTCAGGCGCCTGAGGGAATCGCGGGGCATCACGAGGGAGGCCGCCGGCTACTCGATCCGCGCCTCCGAATCGAAGATCAGCCGCATGGAGTTGGGACGGGTGAGCTTCAAGGCGCGTGACGTCGAGGACCTGCTCACCCTGTACGGAGTGACCGACGACGCCGAGCGCGGCGCCCTGCTCTCCCTCGCCAAGGAGGCCAACGTCGCGGGCTGGTGGCACAGTTACTCCGACGTGCTGCCGAGCTGGTTCCAGACGTACGTGGGCCTGGAGGGCGCCGCCTCGGTCATCCGCGGCTACGAGGCGCAGTTCGTGCACGGTCTGCTGCAGACCTCCGCGTACGCCCACGCCGTCGTCGAGCGCGGCATGCGCAAGGCCGCGACCGGGGCCGCGCCCGTCGACCAGGACGACATCGACCGCCGCGTCGCGCTGCGCCTGGAGCGGCAGAAGCTGCTGGTGGCCGAGCGCGCGCCCCAGGTGCGGCTCATCCTCGACGAGGCGGCGCTGCGCCGCGTGCAGGGCGGGCCCGAGGTGATGCGCGGGCAGCTGGAGCACCTCATCGAACTGTCCGAACTCCCCCATCTCACCGTGCAGGTCATGCCGTTCAGCCACGGCTGGCACTCCGGCGAGTCCGGCACCTTCACGCTGCTCACCTTCCCGGAGTCCGACCTCCAGGACGTCGTATTCCTCGAACAGCTCACCAGCGCCCTGTACTTGGACAAGCGCGAGGACGTCGCGCAGTACACGAAGGCCATGACGGACCTCCAGGAGGAGTGCCCGTCCCCGAAGGAGAGCCGGAAACTGATCGAACGCGTCATCAAGGACTTCGACCGAGCGTGAAGTGATCGGTCTTCCGCCACAACTGCCCACTTCTGGACGTACGATGACGTCCATTCAGGTTTCTGGACCGCTGAGGCAGCTGTAGCAAGGGACTGATTGCCCATGACCTCGTCCTACTTCACCGAACTCGACCGGCAGTACATCGACGGCTCATGGCGCGCGGGGCGCGGGTCGTGGGACATCATCGACTTCAATCCGTACAGCGGCGACAAACTGGCCTCGATCACGGTGGCCTCGACGGAGGAGATAGACGAGGCATACCGGGCCGCCGAGCGCGCGCAGAAGGAGTGGGCGAAGACCAACGCGTACACGCGCCGGCTCGTCTTCGAGCGGGCCCTGCGCCTCATCGAGGAGCGGGAGGCCGAGATCACCGAGGCGATCATCGACGAGCTCGGCGGCACGCGCGTGAAGGCCGGTTTCGAGCTGCACCTGGCCAAGGAGTTCCTGCGCGAGTCGATCCAGCTGGCGCTGCGCCCGCAGGGCCGGGTGATCCCGTCGCCGGTGGACGGCAAGGAGAACCGGCTCTACCGGGTGCCGGTCGGCGTCGTCGGGGTCATTTCGCCGTTCAACTTCCCGTTCCTGCTCAGCATCAAGTCCGTCGCCCCGGCGCTGGCGCTCGGCAACGCGGTGGTCCTCAAGCCGCACCAGAACACACCGATCTGCGGCGGCTCACTCGTGGCCAAGGTCTTCGAGGACGCGGGACTTCCGGCGGGCCTGCTCAACGTGGTCATCACGGACATCGCCGAGATCGGCGACGCGCTGCTCACGCACCCCGTGCCGAAGGTCATCTCCTTCACCGGCTCCGACAAGGTCGGCCAGCACGTCGCGACGGTGTGCGCCTCGCAGTTCAAGCACGCGGTGCTCGAACTCGGCGGCAACAGCGCGCTGACCGTGCTCGACGACGCGGACATCGACTACGCGGTCGACGCGGCGGTCTTCAGCCGCTACGTCCACCAGGGCCAGGTCTGCATGGCGGCGAACCGCATCCTCGTGGACCGCAAGGTGGAGAAGGAGTTCACCGAGAAGTTCGTGGCCAAGGTGAAGACGCTGAAGGCGGGCGACCCGCGCGACCCGTCGACGGTGATCGGCCCGGTCATCAACTCCACCCAGGCGGAGTCGATCTCGGGCGTCGTCGAGCAGGCGGTCGCCGAGGGTGCGACGGCGCTGGTGCGCGGCACGGTGGAGGGCAACCTCGTGGAGCCGGTCGTGCTCGCCGGGCTGCCCGCCGACTCCTCGGTGCTGCGCCAGGAGATCTTCGGGCCGGTCGCGCTGCTCATCCCGTTCGACGGGGACGAGGAGGCGGTGCGGATCGCGAACGACACCCCGTACGGGCTGAGCGGTGCCGTGCACACCGGGGACGTCGAGCGGGGCGTGGCGTTCGCCCAGCAGATCGACACGGGCATGATCCACGTCAACGACGGAACCGTGCACGACGAGCCGCTCGTCGCCTTCGGCGGGGAGAAGCGGTCGGGACTGGGCCGCCTCAACGGCGAGGCGACCGTGGAGGCGTTCACGACACAGAAGTGGATCTCCGTGCAGCACGGGAGGTCGCGGTTCCCCTTCTGAGCTCCCCGTCCGACGGGGACTGGTAGCTTGCCGCGGCGGCCCGGGGGCGATGTCCGGGCCCAACAGCGGTTACGTATGGGGGATGTTGTGCGCAACAAGCACGTATGGGTCGTAACGGCCGCCGCGGTGGCGGCGCTGGCCGTCACCGGCTGCAGCAGCGCCAACGGCGGCGGCAACGGCGGTAACGACGGCAACGACAAGGGCAAGCCGTCCGACGGGGCCAGTTCACCGTCCGGTTCCTCGGGCGGCTCCGCCGGGTCCGTGAAGGACGCCGAGGGCATCTGGAGCGCCACGACCGGCGGCCGGCCGGTGGTCCTGGTCGTCGGCGGCAAGCAGGCGTCCCTGAGCACGGGCGACGGCCATCTGTGCAGCGGCGCCGTGGCCGACGCGGGCAAGCCGACCATCAGCCTCACGTGCGCGGACGGTGACACCACCCGGTCCCTGGGCACGGTCGCGTCCAACGACGGCACGACCATGAAGGTGGCGTGGGACGGCGGCACGACCGACACGTTCACGAAGTCCGAGAACGGCAAGCTGCCGAACCTCCCGAGCGCTCTTCCCAGTGGTCTTGCCGGCGGTGTCGGCACGGGCTGAGCCCGACGGGCGCCTTGCCGTGGCCCCGCTTGGCCAGGGCCCGTCCGGCGGATCGGGTCGGACTCGGTCGACCGTGCCGATCGGTACCGGTGAGCGGGGTCCGGTGCGTGCGGCCGCAAGGCGGAGGAGGGCGGCGGCGACGCGAAGGGGGTGCCTCACGGCCGAGCCGGGCGGAGCTCGGTTCGAGGCCGAGGGAGTCGGCAACCGACGACAACGCCGCAGACGTGCGTGCCAGACCCAGCGGCCCCGGCGAGATCCGCCGGACAGGCCCTAACCCCGGCGTACCGCCACCGACTTCGGCGGTACGCCGTCGGTGTCGTCGAGCGCGTCGGACAGGTCCTCCAGGGCGTCAAGGAGGAGCCCCGCCCCACGGCGTACGACCCGGTCGGGCACGCCCTCGCCGTCCCAGACCGCCAGGGCCTCGGCCACCGGCGTCCAGCACGGCTCACGGCGCTCGCGGATCGCGCGTGCGCCCTCGCGCGTCGCGGTGCGCAGCGCGTCGGCGAGGGCGGCCGCCGCGGGCACCGGGACCGCGTCGCGCTCCGGGAGGTGCGCCTCCATCAGCATGGCGACCCGGCCGAGGTGCAGCAGCGCGTGTTCGGCGTCGTCCGCCGCGGCGTGCGACAGACCGCGGTGTCGTACGGGCTCGGTCCTGGCGCGGCCCGCCGCCGTCTGCCAGGCGGCACGGGCGTCGCGGGTCCTCAGCAGGGCCGCGCGGACGTCGGGACAGCTGCTGCCCGCCGGGTGGGCGTAGTGGTCGACGACCGTGGCCGCGTACTCACCGACCGAGGTCAGCCAGGCCGCGAGGTAGGCGCGCAGACGCGGGGTCTCCCACGCGGGGTAGAGGGCGTACGAGATCATCGCCAGGACGCCGCCGACGAGGGTGAGCACGACACGTTCGGGCACCGTCTGGTCCCAGGTCTGCCCGCCCATGCCGAGCAGGAACACCACGTAGGCGCCCACGCACGCCTGCGCCGCCAGCTGGCCCGTGCGCATGAGCAGGTACATCAGCCCCGCGCAGAGCACGGCGAGCGCGGCCGAGAGGCGGGTGCCGGGGACCACGAGCTGGACGACGCCGGTGGCCAGGGCCACACCGATGAGCGTGCCGCCGAAACGGGCCACCGCGCGGGAGTACGTCTGGGAGAAGTCCGGCCGCATCACCATGACGGCGGACATCGGCGCCCAGTAGCCGTGTCCGAACGGCAGCGCGTGGCCGATGAGGTAGCCGACGGTGGCGACGGCCGTCACGCGGGTGGCGTGGCGCAGGACCGGGGAGTCGCGGGTGGCCGCCTCCCGCCGCATCGCGCGGACTGCGGCAGGGACCAGTTGGAGGAGGCCGGGGCGGTGGAGAGGCTGTGGGGGCGCGGAGGTGGAAGCGGAAGCGCCTTCTGGACCGCCTCCTGAGCTCGCTCCCGAACTCCTCCGTCCTGAGCTCGCTCTTGAGCTCCGTCCTGGGCTCGCTCCTGAGTTCCGTCCTGAGCTCGCTGTTGAAGGTGCTCCTGGCCTCCCTCCCGGCCTCGCTCCCGAGGTTTCGCCTGAGGTTCCTCCTGAGGTTCGGCCTGAGGTTCGGCCTGAGATTCGGCCTGAGATTCGTGCTGAGGTTCGCGCTGAGGTTCCTTGGGGGCCTCCGCCGCCGCCCGCCGTCTCCATCACATCCCCGAGCAGGGAGCCGAGGCGGTCGGCCGCCCGCTTCGCGGGGCCCGAAAGGATCGCCCCGGTGTCCGGGGTGCGAAACGCGGCGACCGCGGCCGGCGGCAGCGTCACCGGCGTACCGTGCCGGATGGCGCGGGCGGCCGCGTCGAGGATCGCGCCCGCGGCACCGAGCAGCTCGCGGACCCGGGCGCGCTCGGGCCCCTCCTCCGGCACCCCGACCGCCGGGTCGGCGAGCGAGGCGAGGACCGGGCGGATCCGCTCGGCCAGGCCGCGGGCGCCGTGCAGCTGGGCGGGGCGGGTGCGCGCCTGGCGCGGGGTGAGCGCAGCGGCATTGCGGGCCAGCATCAGCGGCTGCGGGTCGAACGGCGCGAGCGGGTCGTGCCGCAGGCGGCGCGCGTAGTCGGCCTCGGCGGCGAGGGCGTCGGCGAGCGCGTCGCGGTGCGCGCCCCATCTGCGTACCGGGAAGAGCACCACGAGGGCCGCCTGGACGAGGCCACCGAAGACCATCATCCCCGCGTGCGCCGCGGCCTCCTCGACCGAGGTCGGCAGGGTGATGGTGACCAGCATCATCGCGACGTTCGAGGAGGCGATGAGGCCGATGGTCGGCCCGGCCGCCCAGGCAAGCCCCGCCAGATACGTCCAGACGGCGAGCAGCGCCAGGAAGAGGAACAGGTGGGAGCCGGTGAGATAGCCGAGGAAGGTCGACACGGCCAGGCTCGCGCCGGAGGCGAACGCCAGCTCGGGCCGGGGCCGCCAGCTCCGCTGGAACGTGGCGATGGCCGCCTGGTACGCGCCGAACGCCGAGCCGGCCGCCACCGCGGGCCCGAACAGCGTCAGGCTCACGGCGATGACGATCGCGAGCCCGGCGGCGCCGCGGACCGCGATCAGGGGTTCCAGACGTTTCCGCTCGACGGTCAGACCCGAGCGGGTGGTGTCCTTCAGCGCCCGGAACCAGCTCACCCGGACAGGATACGGGCGATATGTCGGTTATCGACTGTCGCGCAGCACCAGGTCCAGGAGCCCCGGAAACCGCTCGTCGAACTCTTCGCGCCTCAACCGGTTGAGGCGGCG
>NZ_JAPHNL010000304.1 GCF_026274175.1 Streptomyces beihaiensis | reverse complement strand
AAAAAGCGCCTTGCGATCGCACGCACCAGCCACCGCCGGGCCGCCCTTCGGGCGACGACGGGAGTTTGAAGACAGGGCCTAGTAAGCCCAGCCAGCAAAACGACCAAAAAAGAAGACGACCACCCCGAAGCCCCGCCGCACAGGTTAAAGATCAAGCTAGGGCTAGGCCCTGTCTTCAAACTCCCGCCTGCCCGGCGATGCCTGGCACGCACGCTCGCGGCGTTGCCGAAAAGCCCGAG
>NZ_JAPHNL010000303.1 GCF_026274175.1 Streptomyces beihaiensis | reverse complement strand
CCTAGTGTTCTGAGTCGGGAATTCTGTTCAGATGTGTAGGCTTGCTTCATGGCACGGATGGGGCGGCCGAAGGCCGAGAAAAAAAAAAAAAAAAAAAAAAAAAAAAAAAAAAAAAAAAAAAAAAAAAAAAAAAAAAAAAAAAAAAAAAAAAAAAAACCCCCCCCCCCCCCCCCCCCCCCCCCCCCCCCCCCCCCCCCCCCCCCCCCCCCCCCCCCCCCCCCCCCCCCCCCCCCCCCCCCCCCCCCCCCCCCCCCCCCCCCCCCCCCCCCCCCCCCCCCCCCCCCCCCCCCCCCCCCCCCCCCCCCCCCCCCAT
>NZ_JAPHNL010000302.1 GCF_026274175.1 Streptomyces beihaiensis | reverse complement strand
CCCCGCCCCTCACCTGTGCCTACGGCCGTGTCATCCCGCCAGGCAGGCCGGGCCGAGCAGCACCTTCAGGTCGCCGAAGAGCGCCGGGTCGGGCTTGACGCGGTGCCGGTCGAGGCGGAGCACGGTGGTCTTGCGGGGTCCCTGGAGCTTGATGCGCACCTCGCTGTCGCCGCGGTGGTGGGAGAGGATCTCGCCGAGGCGGCTGACCATGGGCGGGGTGACCTTCAGGGCGGGGATGGTGAGGATCACCGGGGCGTTGGCGCCCGCGTTGGACAGGTCGGGGACCTGCATCTCCATGGCGACCAGGCGCGGCACGTCCTCGCGCTTGTCGAGGCGGCCCTTGACGAACACGACGGCGTCCTCGACCAGCTGGGTCGAGACGAGCTGGTAGGTGGCCGGGAAGAACATGCACTCGATGGAACCGGCGAGGTCCTCGACGGTGGCGATGGCCCAGGCGTTGCCCTGCTTGGTCATCTTGCGCTGGAGGCCCGAGATGATGCCGCCGACGGTGACGACGGCGCCGTCGGCGAAGTCGCCGCCGGTGAGCTGGCCGATGCCCGCGTCGGCCTTGTCGGACAGGACGTGCTCCAGGCCGAAGAGCGGGTGGTCGGAGACGTACAGGCCGAGCATCTCGCGCTCCTGGGCGAGCAGGTACGTCTTGTCCCACTCGTCGGTGGAGAACTCGACGTCGAGGCCGAAGCCCGGCTCGGAGGAGTCGCCGTCGCCGTCGCCCATGCCGCCGAAGAGGTCGAACTGGCCCTCGGCCTCCTTGCGCTTGACCGCGACCACGTTGTCGATCATCGGTTCGTACTGGGCGGTGAGGCCCTTGCGGGTGTGGCCCATGGTGTCGAACGCGCCCGCCTTGATGAGCGATTCGGTGGTGCGCTTGTTGCAGGCGGCGGCCTCGATCTTGTCCAGGTAGTCGGGGAAGGAGGTGAACTTCCCCTTCGCCTTGCGTGCCCGGATGACCGATTCCACGACGTTGGTGCCCACGTTGCGCACCGCTTCGAGGCCGAAGAGGATCACGTCGTCGCCCTGGGCGGCGAAGTTGTGCACCGACTCGTTGACGTCCGGCGGGAGCACCTTGATCTTCATGCGCCGGCACTCGTTGAGGTAGACGGCCGACTTGTCCTTGTCGTCCTTGACCGAGGTGAGCAGCGCCGCCATGTACTCGGCCGGGTAGTTGGCCTTCAGGTACGCGGTCCAGTAGGTGACCAGGCCGTACGCGGAGGAGTGCGCCTTGTTGAACGCGTAGCCGGCGAAGGGCACCAGGACGTCCCACAGGGCCTGGATCGCCTCGTCGCTGTAGCCGTTCTTGCGGGCGCCCTCCTGGAAGATGGTGAAGTTCTTCGCGAGTTCCTCGGGCTTCTTCTTGCCCATGACGCGGCGGAGGATGTCGGCCTCGCCGAGCGAGTACCCGGCGACGATCTGGGCGGCCTTCTGCACCTGCTCCTGGTACACGATCAGGCCGTAGGTCAGGCCGAGCGTCTCCTTCAGGGGCTCTTCGAGCTCCGGGTGGATCGGGGTGATCTCCTGGCGGCCGTTCTTGCGCTCGGCGTAGTTGATGTGCGAGTTCATGCCCATCGGGCCCGGCCGGTACAGGGCGGAGACGGCGGAGATGTCCTCGAAGTTGTCGGGCTGCATCTGGCGCAGCAGGGAGCGCATCGGGCCGCCGTCGAACTGGAAGACGCCGAGGGTGTCACCGCGGCAGAGCATCTCGAAGGTCTTCGGGTCGTCGAGCGGGACCTCCAGGAGCTCCAGCTTCTTGCCCTTGTTGGCCTCCACCATCTTCACGGCGTCGTCCATGATGGTGAGGTTCCTGAGGCCCAGGAAGTCCATCTTGAGCAGGCCGAGCGACTCGCACTGCGGGTAGTCCCACTGTGTGATGGTCACGCCGTCCGTGTGCCGCACCCAGACCGGCGCGTGGTCGGTGATGGTCTCGCTGGACATGATGACGCCCGCGGCGTGCACGCCCATCTGCCGGACCAGCCCCTCGACGCCCTTGGCGGTGTCGATGACCTTCTTGACGTCCGGCTCGTTCTCGTACATCGCCCGCACCTCGCCCGCCTCCGAGTAGCGGGGGTGCTCGGGGTTGGTGATGCCGTCGAGGTCGATGCCCTTGCCGAGGACGTCGGCGGGCATCGCCTTGGTGATGCGGTCGCCCATCGCGTACGGATAGCCGAGCACGCGCGCGGAGTCCTTGATCGCGTTCTTGGCCTTGATCTTGCCGTACGTGCCGATCATGGCGACCTTGTCCTCGCCGTACTTCTCGGTCACGTACCGGATGACCTCGACGCGCCTGCGCTCGTCGAAGTCGATGTCGACGTCGGGCATGGAGACGCGCTCGGGGTTGAGGAACCGCTCGAAGATCAGGCCGTGCTCGATCGGGTCGAGGTCGGTGATGCCCATGGCGTAGGCGACGATGGAACCGGCCGCCGAGCCTCGGCCGGGGCCGACCGCGATGCCGTTGTTCTTCGCCCACATGATGAAGTCGGCGACCACGAGGAAGTAGCCCGGGAACCCCATCTGGATGATGATGTCCATCTCGTAGTCCGCCTGCTTCTGGCGGTCCTCGGGGACACCCGCGGGGTACCGGCGGTTCATGCCCCGCCGCACTTCCTCCTTGAACCAGGTGATCTCGGTGTAGCCCTCTTCCGGGATCTCGAACTTCGGCATGAGGTCGCGCTTCTCGAACATGCCGGTGGTGTCGATCTGCTCGGCCACCAGGAGGGTGTTGCGGCAGCCCTCCTGCCAGGCGTCCGAGGAGTCGATGGCGTACATCTCGTCCGTGGACTTCAGGTAGTAGCCGGTGCCGTCGAAGCGGAAGCGGTCCGGGTCGGAGAGGTTCTTGCCGGTCTGGATGCACAGCAGCGCGTCATGGGCGCTCGCCTCGTGCGCGTACGTGTAGTGCGAGTCGTTGGTGACCAGCGGCGGGATGCCGAGCTTCTTGCCGATGTCGAGGAGGCCGTCGCGGACGCGGCGCTCGATCTCGATGCCGTGGTCCATCAGCTCCAGGAAGTACCGGTCCTTGCCGAAGATGTCCTGGTAGTCGGAGGCGGCCTTCAGTGCCTCGTCGTACTGGCCCAGGCGCAGCCGGGTCTGCAGCTCGCCGGAGGGGCATCCGGTGGAGGCGATGAGCCCCTCGCTCCACTGCGCGATGGTCTCCTTGTCCATGCGCGGCCACTTCTGCAGCCAGCCCTCCGCGTACGCGTCCGAGGACAGCTTGAACAGGTTGTGCAGGCCCGTCTTGTTCGCCGCCCAGATCGTCTTGTGCGTGTAACCACCCGAACCGGACACGTCGTCCCGCTTCTGGTGCGGCTGGCCCCAGCGGATCTTGCGCTTGTTGCGCCGGGACTCGGGCGCCACGTACGCCTCGATGCCGATGATCGGCGTCACGCCCGCCTTCTTCGCGGAGTGGAAGAAGTCGTACGCCCCGTGCAGGTTGCCGTGGTCGGACATGGCGATGTGGGTCATGCCCATCTCGTTGCACGCCTTGAACATGTCGCTCAGCCGCGCGGCACCGTCCAGCATCGAGTACTGGGTGTGGACGTGCAGGTGCGTGAAGGGCGGCTTTGACACGGTGAGGGCCTCCAATGGCGAACACGAAGGGCAGGGGTGACGCGCAGCGTCTCGTTGAGGGGCGGTGGTCGGGCGACGGGCGGGCGGATCGGGGACAGCTTGGAAGTCTACGACCGGCCACTGACAACAGGCGGGCACTCGGGGGTACGGTCGGGCGTTGGACAGGGCAGAACATCTGTCCGCGCCGTCCCCGCAGGTCAGCACGGCCCCGTGCCGACGGCCCGGGGCGGCGGCCATCTCACCCGAGCACCACCCGTACCAGGAGGCACCCACCGATGTCGGACTCGCAGCCCACCGCTGAACAGCGTGGCGAGCAGATCCTCTCCGTCTTCGGCACCGCGTTCGGCGAACTGCTCGCGGCGGACCCGGCGGCCTTCCGGGTCAAGTTCCGCAAGATGGCGGCCTCGGCCTTCGCCTTCTACCGCGGCACGGCGTGCCTCTTCTACCAGGACATCGCGCGCGAGCAGCACGGCGGCCCCTACCTGGACGACCGCACCAGCCGGGTGTGGATCCACGGCGACCTGCACGCGGAGAACTTCGGCACGTACATGGACGCCACGGGCCGCCTGATCTTCAACGTGAACGACTTCGACGAGGCCTATGTCGGCCCGTTCACCTGGGACCTGAAGCGGTTCGCCGCGTCGGTGGCGCTGATCGGGTACGCCAAGGCGCTCAGCGACGACCAGATCAGCGACCTCGTCCGCGCCTACGCGGGCGCGTACCGCGAGCGCATCCACGCCCTCGCGACGGGTGCCAAGGACGACGAGGTGCCGCCCTTCACCCTGGACACGGCCGACGGCCCGCTGCTCGGAGCGCTGCGGGACGCCCGCGCGCTGACCCGTTTCGGCCTGCTCGACTCCATGACGCAGATCCGCGACGCCGAGCGCCGCTTCGCCCCGGACGGCGGCGCCATCGAGCTGGACGCGGCGACGCGCTACAAGGTGCTCGCGGCGTTCGACGGCTACCTGGAGACGCTGCCGGAGTCCTCACTCGCGCGCCCGGACTCCTACCGGGTCAAGGACGTGGTCGGACGGCGCGGCATCGGGATCGGCTCCGCGGGCCTGCCCTCGTACAACATCCTGCTGGAGGGGAACAGCGACGCGCTGGAGAACGACGTCGTGATCTACATGAAGCAGGCCCAGACGCCGGCCGTCTCCCGGCACGTCACGGACCCGGCGGTGCGCGAGTACTTCCAGCACGAGGGGCACCGCACGGTGATCTCGCAGCGCGCGCTTCAGGCGCACGCCGACCCGTGGCTGGGCTGGACCGAACTGGACGGCGCGGGCCAGCTGGTCGCCGAGGTCTCGCCGTACGCGGTGGACCTGGACTGGTCCGATCTCGACGACATGGAGGAGATCGAGGCGGTCGTCGCCGACCTCGGCCGGGCCACGGCGACGATGCACGCGGCGGCGGACGACCAGTCCGGCGAGTCGCTGGTGCCGTTCTCCACGGAGCGGGCCATCGACGCCGCCATCGCGGCCGACTCCGACGACGGGGAGGGTTTCGCGGACCTTCTGGTCGACTTCGCGCACAGCTACGGCGCACGCGCGCGCGGCGACCACCAGATCTTCGTCGACCTGTTCCGCAACGGCCGCATTCCGGGGCTGTAACACCGGGCCGCCCTCGGGGGACGGTTCACAGCGAGTCATGGCACACTCCTGGGCGATGGACGACATATCCGGGACCCCTCTGAGAGCCGTGCGCGCGGCGCTCTTCACGGCATGCGTCGTGACGATCTCCGCCGCGTCGCACGTGCTGCTGTCCCGGGCCCCGCTGCCGTTGACCACGGTCGGTGCCATCGCGGGCGCCGTCTTCGTGATCGCGTACGCGCTGGCGGGGCGGGAGCGCGGCTTCGGCCGGATCGCCGCCCTCCTCATCCCGCTGGAGCTGACCGCCGACACGGTCTTCACCACCGGCCAGCACGTCTGTTACGGCGAAGGGGGCGGCCCGGTCGCGGGGCCCCTGCGCTCGCTCGGCATCGACGTGCTCTGTTCCGGCTCCTTCGGCGCGCCGCTGGCCCAGGTGACCGGCGGCAGCACGGACCGGGCGGCCGCCGCCCTGGTCGCCCGGACCGACCTGACGACGTGCTGGCTGCTGCTCGGCGCGCACGGGGCGGTCGGGCTGCTCGCGGCCGCGTGGCTGCGGCGCGGCGAGCGGGCGCTGGCCCAGTTGGTGAGCGCGGCGGCCGCGGCCACCTTCCGCCCGCTGCTGACCGCCTTCGCCGCGGTCACGGTCCACCGGAGCCCGGCCCCGGAGCGGCCGCGTCCCGCCCGCGCGCGCGTACCGGTCGCCAGACCGCTGTTCCTCCTCCACTCCGTGGGACGCCGGGGGCCGCCGTGCCCGGCTGCCGCTGCCTGAGCCGTACGACCGCGACGGTCTTCGGCCCGGCACCGCACGCCCGCCCCCTGACCACTCCTGCCACCGGGCAGAACAGCAGACCACGGAGTCACCACATCATGAGCAAGCGCAACAGCCTCCAGGCGAAGACGGCGGCCCGCGAGCGGCTGCGCGCCGAGCGCGAGCGCCAGGCCGCACGGGACAAGAAGAAGCGGCAGGCGCTCGTCGCCGCCGGTGTCGTCGCCGTCCTGGCGATCGCGGGCGGCGTCGGTTACCTCGTCAAGCAGGCCAGCCAGCCGTCGTACTGGCAGGCGGCGAAGGACAAGCCGCTCGTCGCGCCCAAGAACACCACGGGCAAGAACAACACGACGATCATCATGGGCAAGGACTCGGCCAAGAAGACGATCATCGCGTACGAGGACCCGCGCTGCCCGGTCTGCGCCGCCTTCGAGCAGACGGTCGGCCCGCAGGTGCGCAAGGACCTCGACTCGGGCAAGTACAAGATCCAGTACGAGATCGCCAACTTCCTGGACACCAACCTCCAGGGCGAGGGGTCCAAGAACGCGGTGAGCGCGCTGGGCGCCGCGCTGAACGTGTCGAAGCAGGCATTCCTCGACTACAAGGAAGCGCTCTACTCGAAGAAGTGGCACCCCGAGGAGACGACCGACAAGTTCAAGGACGACTCCTACCTCATCAAGGTCGCGAACACCGTCCCCGAGCTGAAGAACAACCAGGGCTTCCAGAAGGACGTCAAGGACGGCACCTTCGACAAGTGGGGGCTTGAGCTGTCGAAGAACTTCTCCGACAACAAGTACGGCGTCACGGGCACGCCGTCCTTCGTCTACAACGGCAAGAAGATCGTCGGCTCGGACGGCAAGAACGCGCCGATGACGGTCACCGACTGGAACACGGCGGTCGACAAGGCGCTCAAGGGCTGACCCGCCGGGCCTGACCCGCGGTTGACGGGCAGGCGAGCTCTTCGGCCCTCGCCTGGGGTTCGCCTGCCCTTGCCCTTGCCCCTGCCCTTGCCGTCAGAGGGTCTCCAGGAAGCCGAGGGCCACCTTCCAGGTGGTCTCGGCGGCCTCGGCGTCGTAGTCGGGCAGGTCGGGGTCGGTGTAGAGGTGTCCGGCGCCCGGGTAGCGGTAGACCTCGACGTCGGCGCCCGCGCGGCCCATCCGCAGGTACCAGGTGTTGAGCCAGTCGTCCGTCTCGAAGGCGTCGGGCGAGGCGACGTGCAGCTGCACCGGCAGCTCGTCGACGGACGCGTTCTCGGCGATGTCGGACGTGCCGTGCAGGAGCAGCAGCCCCTTCGCCTTGTCGTCGCCGAGCGCCAGCGTCTGCGCGGTCGCGGCGCCGAGCGAGAACCCCGCGTACACGAGCCCCCGTTCGGAGTAGGGGGCCGCCGCGAGCACGGCCCGCTTGAGGAGTTCGTCCTTGCCGATCTCGTCCTGGTGCGCCATGCCCTCCTCGACGGTGTCGAAGGTGCGGCCCTCGAACAGATCCGGGGTCCACACCTCGTGCCCGGCGGCACGCAGCCGGTCGGCCGCCGCCTCCACGGCGGGCCGCAGGCCGTACGTCGAATGGAAAAGCATGATGTTCATGGGGCCCATGGTGCCAGGAACCCGGAGGCGGCGGAGCGGGCGATCCCCGTTACCGTCGACCATATGGAGAACGTACTGCGCCCGGTGATCATCGTCGGCGGCTCGGTCGTGCTCACCCTGCTCCTCGGCTGGGCCGTCGACCGGCTGCTGCGGCGCGCCGACCGCCGCCGTCCCGACACCCCGCTGTGGGAGCTGCTGCGCCGCGGCAGAGTGCCGTTCCAGGTCGTGCTCTGCGCCGCCCTGCTGCGCGGCTCGTACGACCGGACGGGCGTCGCCGACACGTACACGGCCGCGATCGGCCGGACGCTCACCCTGGTCCTGATCGCGGCCACCGCCTGGCTCGTCGTGCGGATCGCCGCCGCGATCGTCGAGTCCTCGTACGCGCGGTACGCGGGCTCGCACCGGGACGCCGCGCGGGTACGCCGGGTACGCACCCAGGTCACGCTGATCCAGCGGGTCGTCACGGCGGTCGTGGCCGTGGTGGCGGCGGCCGCGATGCTGCTCACCTTCCCGGCGTTCCGGGCCGCCGGGGCGTCGCTGCTCGCCTCGGCGGGCATCCTCGGCATCGTCGCCGGTGTCGCCGCGCAGTCCACGCTCGGCAACCTCTTCGCCGGGCTGCAGATCGCCTTCGGCGACATGGTGCGGATCGGCGACACCGTGGTGGTGGACGGCGAGTGGGGCAAGGTCGAGGAGATCACCCTGACGTTCCTCGCGGTGCGCACCTGGGACGAGCGGCGCATCACCATGCCGGTGTCGTACTTCACGTCGAAGCCGTTCGAGAACTGGTCGCAGGGCGGCACCCAGATGACCGGCACGGTCTTCTTCCACCTCGACCACAGCGCGCCCGTCTTGGAGATGCGCGAGAAGCTCCACGACATCCTGCGCGAGTGCGCCGCCTGGGACGGGCGCGACTGGGGCCTGGCCGTCACCGACACCACGCCCAGCACCCTCCAGGTCCGCGCCCTGGTCACCGCGAAGGACGCGGACGACGTGTGGACGGTGCGGGTCACCGTCCGCGAGCAGCTGGTGCGCTGGCTGGTCGAACAGCATCCGTACGCGCTGCCGCGGATCAACACGGGGCGGGCCGTGCTCTCCTTGGAGAAGCCGGAGCCGCTGCCGGAGCACGTCCTGGGCCGCGAGGGCCGCGCCCCGCGCACGGGCCGCGGCTGACCGTGCGCCGGGCGTTCAGCGTCCGGGCATCTCCCCGCCGTTGACCTGGATCACCTGCGCGGTGACGTGACCGGCGCCCGGCGAGGCGAGCCACAGCAGCGTGGAGGCCATGTCGCGCAGGGTGCCGGCGCGGCCGGTGAGCGTGGCGCTCACCCGGCGCGCGTACTCCTCGTCGGACATCTCGTAGCCGAAGAACTCGGTGTCCTCGATGTAGCCGGGCGCCACGACGTTCACCGTGATGCCGCGCGGCCCGAGCGCCTTGGCCAGGTCGAAGGCGTACGGGTGCAGGGCCGCCTTCGAGGCCCCGTACGCGCCCGTGCCCGAGCCGCGCAGCGCGGCGATGGACGAGATGAACAGGACCCGGCCGCCGGGCGAGGCGAGCCGGTCGCGCAGCGCCTCGGTGAGCAGGACCGTGGTGAGCGTGTTGATACGGAAGTTGGTGTTCCACCGGTGCGCGACGGCGTCCAGCGGATCGTCGCCCACGTCGTCCTCCGGTTCGCGGCCGCCGTGTCCGCCGGCGCTGTGCACGATCACGTCGACCGCGCCCCTCAGCGCGTCGGCCGCGAACTCGGCGGCGCCGCGCGCCCCCTCGACCGTGCTGAGATCGGCGGCGAAGGTCAGCGCGCCCGGGACACCGGCCCGTTCCAGGACCTCGGCGCGCCGCCCGAGCAGCAGCACCTGATCCCCCTCGGCGGCGAAGGACCGGGCCGCCGCGCGCCCGATGCCCGTGCCGCCCCCTGTGATGATCACGTTTCGTGCCATGGCGGGAGCATATGTACGTGCGCGTGCCGGGCACCACGGGGTTCAGCGCAGGCTGCGAACGTCCAGATGTCTGAGGACCCGGTCGACGACCTCGGGGTCGGCTCCTGGTTCGCTGCGGGCCGCCAGGACCTCGTGGCGGGCCGCCGACATCATCTCGTTCTGGATGCGCCGGATCCGTTTGATCCGCGCGTACCGCTTGGTCTGTGCCTCGCGGCGCTCCTCCGCGCCCATCTCCGGGTTGATGCGCAGGCCGATGTCGTAGGCGCGCCGCAGCATCTGTTCCTGCACCTCCTCCGGCAGCTCCTCGACGTCCTCGATCTCCTTGAGGCGGCGCTTGGCCGCCTTGGCGGCGCGCAGGGCGAGCGTCTTCTCGAACTCCTGCTCCGCCTCGGTGTCGGCGCGCACCTTCAGCCTCTTCACCAGCCAGGGCAGGCTGAGCCCCTGGAGGACGAGGGTGCCCATGATGACGCCGAAGGCGACGAAGACGATCTCGTCGCGGTCCGGGAAGGGCGCGTGGTCGTCCATGGTGAGCGGGACGGCCAGGGCGAGGGCCACGGAGGCCACGCCGCGCATCCCCGACCACCACATGACGACCGTCTCGCGCCAGCTCAGCGGGATGTCCTCGTCGTAGTCGCGGCGCGCGTGCAGCCGTTTGGTCACCCAGGTCATCGGCATCAGCCACAGCAGCCGTACGACGATGACGACGCCGACGACCGCCGCCGCCCAGCCCAGCATCTCGCCCCAGCGTCCCTGAGCGGTCCTGACGACGTTGTGCACTTCGAGGCCGATGAGGCCGAAGGCGACGCCGGTGACGAGTGTGTCGACGACGTCCCAGAAGGCGCGGCCGGTCAGCCGGGTGAGGACGTCGTCCGCGTCGAAGGCGTTCTCCGCGACGAACATGGCGGTGGTCACGACGGCCAGCACGCCCGAACCCTTGAGCTCCTCGGCCAGGACGTAGGCGGCGTACGGCAGGAGCAGGGTCAGGCCGATCTGGAGGGTGGCGTCGCCCAGGTAGCCCATGAGGCGGTTGGCGGCCCAGCCGATGGCGAAACCGACGGCGATGGCGACCACGGCGGAGAGCGCGAGGTCGAGCGCGGCCTTGGGCAGCGAGAAGCTTCCGCTGACGGCGGCGGCGATCGCCACGTGGTAGAGCACGATCGCCGTCACGTCGTTGAAGAGCCCCTCGCCCTCCAGGATCGACACCATGCGGCGGGGCAGCCCGAGCTGTCCTGCGACGGCGGTCGCGGCGACCGGGTCGGGCGGCGCCACGAGCGCGCCGAGCGCGACGGCGGCGGCCAGCGGGAGCCCCGGCACGATCGCGTTGGCGGTGACGGCGACGGCGGCCGTCGTGACGAACACGAGCGCCACGGCGAGCAGGAAGATCGGTCTCTTGTTGGCCTGGAACTGGCGCCAGGAGGTGCGGTGGACGGCCGCGTACAGGAGCGGCGGCAGCACCAGCGGGAGGATCAGGTCCGGCGGGATGTCCACGTTCGGCACGGCGCGGATCAGCGCGAGGCCGATGCCGAGGAGTGTCATCAGGACCGGCGCGGGCAGCCCGAGCCGGTCGCCGACGGGGACGCTCAGCACGGCCCCGAGCAACAACGCGAACAGCAGGGCCAATTGCTCCACGACGGCTCCGACCAGGATCGACGGCCGTGACGTTGATGATCACGGCATTCCGGTCACCAAGGGTGCCACGCCGGACCGACCATCGCGCCAAAGCGTGCTGAAGGGGTGTCAATGGGGCGGCATACCGGCGCAGTTCCCGGCCCGCGGGAGCGGCTGGTCTCCCGGAGCGCCCGGCCTTCCGGAGTGCCCTGGTCCCCCGGAGCGCCCCGGCCCGCGTCCGTCAGCCCAGCTGCTTGCGCATCGCCCGGTGGGGCATGCCCGCGTCGGGGAACTCGGGGCCGTACGCGACATAGCCCAGGCGCTCGTAGAAACCGAGAGCGTGCGTCTGCGCGTGCAGGTCGACCGCGGCCAGCCCCCGCGCGCGTGCCGCCTCCTCGACGGCCCGGACCAGGGCCGCGCCGACGCCGAGGCCGCGCGCGGTCTTCAGGACGGCGAGCCGGCCAAGAGCTCCCACGTCCATCGCGCCGCCGTTCTTCGCCGCGGCCGCCGCGCCGGTCAGAAGCCGTCCGGTGCCCAGCGGCTCGCCGTCCTCCCGCAGGGCCAGTACGTGGACCGCCTCCGTGTCGTACGCGTCGTACTCGAGCTCCTCCGGCACACCCTGCTCGGTGACGAAGACCTGGCGCCGCACGGCGAAGCAAGCCTGCCGGTCGGCGTCGGTGTCGGCCACCCGGACCACGTGGGCGCGGCTCATGAGCTCTCCGCGCGGACCCGGTCGAGCGCCGTCTGCAGGTCGTCGGGGTAGGCGCTCTCGAACTCGACCCACTGCCCGTCCGCCGGGTGCTCGAAGCCGAGCCGCACCGCGTGCAGCCACTGGCGGGCGACGCCGAGGCGCTTGGCGAGCGTCGGGTCGGCGCCGTACGTCAGGTCGCCGACGCACGGGTGGCGGTGCGCCGACATGTGCACGCGGATCTGGTGCGTACGCCCCGTCTCCAGCTTGATGTCGAGCAGCGAGGCCGCGCGGAACGCCTCGATCAGGTCGTAGTGCGTGACGGACGGCTTGCCGTCGGCGGTCACGGCCCACTTGTAGTCGTGGTTCGGGTGGCGGCCGATCGGAGCGTCGATGGTCCCGCTCATCGGGTCGGGGTGGCCCTGCACGAGCGCGTGGTAACGCTTGTCCGGGACGCGCTCCTTGAACTGGCGCTTCAGGGAGGTGTACGCCCGCTCGGACTTGGCGACCACCATCAGGCCCGAGGTGCCCACGTCGAGGCGGTGCACGATGCCCTGACGCTCCGCGGCGCCGGACGTGGAGATCCGGTACCCGGCCGCGGCGAGGCCGCCGATCACCGTGGTGCCGGTCCAGCCGGGGCTCGGGTGGGCCGCGACGCCCACCGGCTTCACGATGACGACGATGTCCTCGTCGTCGTGCACGATCTCCATGCCCTCCACGGGCTCGGCCACGATCTGCACCGGAGCGGGCGCCTGCGGCATCTCCACTTCCAGCCAGGCACCGCCGTGCACCCGCTCGGACTTGCCCACGACCGCCCCGTCCACCGTGACCTTGCCCGCCGCGGCGAGCTCGGCGGCCTTGGTGCGGGAGAAGCCGAACATGCGGGAGATGGCGGCGTCGACGCGCTCGCCCTCCAGGCCGTCGGGTACGGGCAGGTTGCGGATCTCGGGAATCGTGCTCACGCATCGAGTATGCCGGAGGCCGCGGACACCGCCGACCGCCCCCCGCGCCGGGCTCAGTCCTTGTGGACGGTGCCGTCCGGGTCGATCCCCTTGAACGACAGCAGCACGATCAGGACACCGCCGCACACGATCGAGGAGTCGGCCAGGTTGAAGACGGGGTAGTGGGCAGGCGCGATGAAGTCGACGACCGCCCCCTGGAAGACGCCGGGCGCGCGGAAGACCCGGTCGGTGAGATTGCCGAGCGCCCCGCCGAGCAGCAGCCCCAGGGCGATGGCCCAGGGCAGGCTGTACAGCTTCCTGGCCAGCCGGATGATGACGACGATCACCGCCGCCGCGATGGCGGTGAAGATGATGGTGAACGCCTCACCGACGCCCCAGGCCGCGCCGGGGTTGCGGATCACCTCCAGCTGGAGCCAGTCCCCGATGATCTTCACCGGGTCGTGGTGCTCCAGCTTCGCGACCACGAGCAGCTTGCTGCTCAGGTCGAGGGCGTAGGCGAAGACGGCCACGGCGAACAGCACGGCGATGCGCCGCCGCCCCTTGGGCCGCTGCGAGGCCGGGGCCCCGGCCTCGCCGCCTTCGTTCTCCGGCTTCTCCGGCTCGGCTGCCCCCGTCTCAGGGGAATCCGGCGTACCGATGATGCGCTCCGCCTCTGCCACGTGAGTCCCTCGACCTAGGTACCTGTGAGGACGAGAGTACGGCACGCGCGCGTGCCGTCAGGAGCGGCGTTCCTGCTTCTGTTTGCACTCCACGCACAGGGTCGCCCGCGGAAACGCCTGCATCCGGGCCTTTCCGATGGGATTGCCGCAGTTCTCGCAGAGCCCGTAGGTGCCCGCGGCGAGCCGTTCCAGGGCCCGCTCGGTCTGCTCCAGCATCTCCCGGGCGTTGGCGGCCAGGGCCATCTCGTGCTCGCGCGTGATGTTCTTGGTGCCGGTGTCGGCGTCGTCGTCACCCGCCCCGTCGCCCGAGTCCCGCATCAGGCCCGCGAGCCCTTCCTCGGCCGCCGTGATCTCGCTGCCGAGCCGCAGCACCTCGCTCTGCAGCTCCGCGCGCGCCTCCTCGACCTCTTCCGGGGTCCAGGGGTCCTCGCCCGGCCGTACGGCCAGCTCGTCCGGGGCCGCGGCCTCCCGCGCCTTGGGAACCGCGCCGGGCGTGTGTGCCGCCATGGCCGTGCTCGGGGTCTTCTTCGCAACCACGTTCGTGGCTCCCGTCGTCTTCGCGGCCTGGGCCGCGCCTTCGGCCGCCGAGGCGACCGTCTTCTTCGCCGCGCCCTTGCGTCCGGCGGACTTCTCGCCCGCGCTCCCCTTGGTCTTCGCCTCCGCCGCTGCCGCCTTCCTGGCGGCGGCGGTGGTCTTGGAGACCGCCTTCGCCGTGCTCTTGGTGCTGCTCTGCTCTGCGGCCGCCTTCTTGGTGGGGGCCTTCTTGGCAGTGGCCTTCTTGGCAGTGGCCTTCTTGGTGGCCGCCTTCTTGGTGGCGGCCTCCTTGGTGGCCTTCCTGGCGGCGGCCTCCTCGGCGGCGGCCTTGGTGGCGGTCTTCTTTGCCGTGGCCTTCTTGGCGACGGTCTTCTTTGTGGTGGGCTTTTCCCCGTCGGCCTTCTCGGCAGTCGCCTTCTTCCCAGTGGTCTGGCCGGCGGCCGTCTTCTTCGCGACCGTCTTCTTCGCGACCGCCGCCCTCTTCACGGCGGCCTCCTCCGTGGCCGTCTTCGAGGCGGCCGCCTCCTCCGTGGCCGTCTTCGAGGCGGCGGCCTTCTTCGCCGCGCTCTTGGTGGTCGCGGTCGCCGCCTCCTCGGCCCCGGAAGCCTTGCCGCCCGCGCCCTGGACCCGCTTCTTGCCCGCTACGTCCTTCGCTCCCTTGTCCGAGGCCCCGCCGGACGCACGAGCCGCCCCGCCGGAGGCACCCGAGGCCGTCGTTCTGCCGGATGCCGACTGCTGAAGGGCGGTCTTTTTCGCCACCATGGCCGCGGCCCCTTCACACATTGTGATCTTGCTCGCGAATCGTGCTGGGACGATAAATCGACTCCGGGGCCGCGGCAACGGGGCGCGACCCCCCGATCCCACCGGCCCGCGACGGCCTCGCGACGAACCTGCATGCGTTGTGCCCAGCTCCCCGCCTGGTAATCCGCCCGATGCGCGCCCAGCGCCCCCCGCCCCGCGACGAGCCAGGATCCGGCACCGTACGTATCGCCATTCGGGTCACTGTGCGCAGCCGCACCACGCCGGTCGGGCACCGGCGAAAACCGGTCGGCCGAGCCCCTCCGGGCGCCGTACACTGAGCGGAGCGAAAAGCGTGGATGGGGACGAGTAGCGGCGTACGCGGCCGAGAGCGACCCGGGGACGGTGGAAGCCCGGGGGCGAGCGCGACGCGAAGATCACCCCGGAGCCGCCGGAAGAAAGCCGCAGCCAGCAGGCCGTGGCGAGTAGACCCGGCATCGCGACCCCAATGAGGGGGCTCGCCGCAGCGCACACCCGCGCTCGGGGAGCCAAGGAGGGTGGTACCGCGGGAGCGCGCCGCACACGGCGTAAGGCAAGACGAAGGCTCTCGTCCCTCCGACGGAGAGGTTGCACGTCCGCCGGAGGAAGACTGATGACGCAGTACCGTCAGGTGCCCGCCCAGGTCGACCTGCCCGCCCTCGAGCACGCGGTGCTCGACTTCTGGCGCGAGCAGAAGATCTTCGCCAAGACCCTGGAGCAGTCCGAGGGCCGCCCCGAGTGGGTCTTCTACGAGGGCCCGCCCACGGCCAACGGCATGCCGGGCGCCCACCACATCGAGGCCCGCGTCTTCAAGGACGTCTTCCCCCGGTTCCGCACCATGCGCGGCTACCACGTGGGCCGCAAGGCGGGCTGGGACTGCCACGGCCTCCCGGTGGAGCTGGCGGTCGAGAAGGAGCTCGGCTTCGACGGCAAGAAGGACATCGAGGCATACGGCATCGCCGAGTTCAACGCCAAGTGCCGCGAGTCGGTGACCCGGCACACGGACGCGTTCGCCGAGCTGACGACCCGCATGGGCTACTGGGTCGACCTCGACGACGCGTACCGGACGATGGACCCCGAGTACGTCGAGTCCGTCTGGTGGTCGCTCAAGGAGATCTTCAACAAGGGGCTGCTCGTCCAGGACCACCGCGTGGCGCCCTGGTGCCCGCGCTGCGGCACCGGCCTGTCCGACCACGAGCTGGCGCAGGGCTACGAGACCGTGGTCGACCCGTCCGTCTACGTGCGCTTCCCCGTCACCTCCGGTCCGCTGGCGGGCCGGGCGGCGCTCCTGGTGTGGACGACGACCCCGTGGACCCTCGTCTCCAACACCGCCGTCGCCGCGCACCCGGACGTCCGGTACGTCGTCGCCACCGACGGCACCGAGAATCTCGTCGTCGCGGAACCGCTCGTCGGCAAGGCGCTCGGCGAGGGCTGGGAGACGACCGGCGAGTCCTTCACCGGCGCCGAGATGGAGCGCTGGACCTACCAGCGCCCGTTCGAGCTGGTCGAGTTCCCCGACCAGGCGCACTACGTCGTGAACGCCGAGTACGTCACGACGGAGGACGGCACCGGCCTCGTCCACCAGTCCCCCGCCTTCGGTGAGGACGACCTCAAGGTCTGCCGCGCGTACGGCCTGCCCGTCGTCAACCCGGTGCGCCCCGACGGCACGTTCGCCGAGGACGTCCCCATGGTCGGCGGCGTCTTCTTCAAGAAGGCCGACGAGGCGCTCACCGCCGACCTGGACGCGCGCGGACTGCTGCTGCGCCACGTCCCGTACGAGCACAGCTACCCGCACTGCTGGCGCTGCCACACCGCGCTGCTGTACTACGCGCAGCCGTCCTGGTACATCCGTACGACGGCGGTCAAGGACCGGCTCCTTGAGGAGAACGAGAAGACCAACTGGTTCCCCGACACGGTCAAGCACGGCCGGTTCGGCGACTGGCTGAGCAACAACATCGACTGGGCGCTGTCCCGCAACCGCTACTGGGGCACCCCGCTGCCGATCTGGCGCTGTGACGAGGGCCACCTCACCTGCGTCGGCTCCCGCGCGGAGCTCACCGAACTGACCGGCACCGACCAGTCGTCGCTCGACCCGCACCGCCCGTTCGTCGACGACGTCACCTTCCCCTGCGCCCACGAGGGCTGCGGGCAGACGGCCACGCGCGTGCCCGAGGTCATCGACGCCTGGTACGACTCGGGCTCGATGCCGTTCGCGCAGTGGGGCTACCCGTACAAGAACAAGGAACTGTTCGAGAGCCGGTACCCGGCGCAGTTCATCTCCGAGGCGATCGACCAGACCCGCGGCTGGTTCTACACGCTGATGGCCGTCGGCACGCTCGTCTTCGACAAGTCGTCGTACGAGAACGTGGTCTGCCTGGGCCACATCCTCGCCGAGGACGGCCGCAAGATGTCCAAGCACCTGGGCAACATCCTGCAGCCGATCCCGCTGATGGACCAGCACGGCGCCGACGCCGTGCGCTGGTTCATGGCGGCCGGCGGTTCCCCGTGGGCGGCCCGCCGTGTCGGCCACAACACCATCCAGGAGGTCGTCCGCAAGACGCTCCTGACGTACTGGAACACGGTCGCCTTCCAGGCTCTGTACGCGCGCACCTCCGGGTGGGCGCCGAGCGAGGCGGACCCCGCCCCGGCCGACCGGAGCGTGCTCGACCGCTGGCTCCTGTCCGAGCTGCACCAGCTGACGTCCGACGTCACCGAGGCGCTCGACGCGTACGACACGCAGCGTGCGGGCAAGCTGCTCTCCGCCTTCGTCGACGACCTGTCCAACTGGTACGTGCGCCGCTCGCGCCGCCGGTTCTGGCAGGGCGACAAGGCGGCGCTGCGCACGCTGCACGATGTCGTGGTGACCGTCACACAGCTGATGGCCCCCCTCACGCCGTTCATCACCGAGCGGGTCTGGCAGGACCTCGTGGTGCCGGTCACCCCGGGCGCGCCGGAGTCGGTGCACCTGTCGTCGTGGCCCGAGGCGGACCGCGCGGCGATCGACTCGGGGCTGTCTGCGCAGATGGCGCTGGTGCGCCGGCTCGTCGAGCTCGGCCGTGCCACGCGCGCGGAGTCGGGCGTCAAGACGCGTCAGCCGCTGTCGCGCGCGCTGGTCGCGGCGACCGGGTTCGAGGCGCTCTCGCCGGAGTTGCGCGCGCAGATCACCGAGGAGCTGAACGTCTCGTCGCTGGCCTCGCTGTCCGAGGTGGGCGGATCGCTCGTCGACACGACGGCCAAGGCGAACTTCCGGGCGCTCGGCAAGCGGTTCGGCAAGCGTGTCCAGGACGTGGCCAAGGCGGTCGCCGCCGCGGACGCGGCCGCGCTCTCCCTGGCGCTGCGCGAGGGCACGGCCTCGGTGGAGCTCGACGGTGAGACCGTCAGCCTCGCCCCCGACGAGGTGTTCATCACGGAGACCCCGCGCGAGGGCTGGTCGGTGGCCTCGGAGTCCGGCGCCACGGTCGCCCTCGACCTGGAGCTCACCGAGGAGCTGCGGCAGGCCGGACTGGCCCGTGACGCGATCCGCCTGATCCAGGAGGCCCGCAAGAACAGCGGCCTGGACGTCGCGGACCGTATCGCGCTGCGCTGGACGTCGACGGACCCGGCGGTGATCTCGGCGCTGTCCGAGCACGCGGGCCTGATCTCCGACGAGGTGCTCGCCACGGACTTCGGTCAGGGCGAGGCGGACGGCTCGTACGGCGAGACGTTCACGGACGAGGGGCTGAGCCTGACGTTCCGGCTGCGCAAGGCGTAGCCGCACTCCGCGCCGCACCCGAAGGGCCGGGCCGCCGAAGAAAATTCGGCGGCCCGGCCCTTCGGTGTGGTGTGCCCGCGCACGCGTGAGCGGGTCCACGTACCCGTGCGCGAATCCCCCGGTCGAGGGCGCACGGCAGGTGCGCGAAAAGGCCCTGGCCCGGATCGCAGAAACGATCCGGGCCAGGGCCTGAATGAACGCCGACGCCTGCCTCGCAGACGCTGGGCCGAGCGCCTAGTTGTCGTCCTCGTCGATGAGGAAGCCGCGCATCGGCGACGGAGCCTGCTGCATCGGCTGCTGGCCCTGGGGCCGCACCGGCGCCATCGGCTGCGTCATCGCGGGGGTCATCTGCTGCTGGCCACCGAACGACGGGGCGCCGTTACCGGCGGGACCCGGCTGGTTGCCGCCCATGGTCTGGTTGCCGCCGTAGGACGGGGCACCCGCACCGGCCGGGGCCATCGAGGGCGCCGGGGACGGCGGCAGCGACGCGGTCGCGGGGGTCCGCGGCGGAGCCAGCGAGTCGTCGGACTGGGTCTCCAGCTGGCGCAGCTGCGACTCCAGGTACGACTTCAGACGCGTGCGGTACTCGCGCTCGAAGCCGCGCAGGTCCTCGACCTTGCGCTCCAGCGTGGCGCGGGCGGACTCCAGGGAGCCCATCGCGACGCGGTGCTTCTCCTGCGCGTCCCGCTCCAGGGCGTCGGCCTTGGCACGGGCGTCACGCTCCAGACCCTCGGCACGGCTGCGCGCCTCGCCGACGATCTTGTTGGCCTCGGAACGGGCCTCGGCGATCGCCTGGTCGGCGGTCTGCTGGGCCAGCGACAGAACGCGCGCGGCGCTGTCGCCACCGGGGCCGCCCTGACCGGGCTGGGGCAGCTGCGGGCCGCCGGGGCCCATCGGGCCACCCATCGGACCGCCCATCGGACCGCCCTGGCCCATCGGGCCCGGACCCTGCGGGCCGCCGGGACCCTGCGGGCCACCCGGACCGGCCGGAAGCTGCGGGGCACCGCTCGGCAGCTGCGGCGGACCGCCCATGGGGCCGCCCATCTGCTGCGGCGGGCCCGATATGCCGGCGGGCACCGGGGCGCCCGGACCGCGCATGCCCTGCGGGGGCTGGTGCTGCTGCTGGTCCTGCGGGCCGTCGGGGCCGTGGCCCTGCGGACCGGGGCCCTGCGGACCACCGGGACCCTTGCGCATGCCGGGACCGCCCGGGCCGCCCTGCTGCTGGTTCTGGGCGGCGGCGCGGGTCGCGGCGGCGAGCTTGGCCCTCAGGTCCTCGTTCTCACGGAGCAGGCGGGTCAGTTCGGCCTCGACCTCGTCGAGGAAGGCATCGACCTCGTCCTCGTCATAGCCTTCTCGGAGGCGGACGGTCGTGAACTGCTTGTTCCGCACGTCCTCGGGGGTCAGCGGCATCTCTTCACCTCAACGTTGTCGTCGGCATTCGGCAAGACGGTAGTTGACATCGCGCTCACAGCCGGCTCACGACGGAGATCAGGATGTAGACGATGATCATGAGTACGAAGAAGGACAGGTCGAGCGCCACGCCCCCGAGACGCAGCGGCGGAATGAACCGCCGCAGAAGCTTCAACGGTGGATCGGTGACAGTGTAGGTGGCCTCCAGAATGACCACCATCGCCTTGCCGGGTTGCCACGAGCGGGCGAACTGGAAGACGTAGTCCATGACCAACCGGAAGATCAGCACGATGAGGAAACACATCAGCGCGATGTAGACCACATCCAAAACCACGCCCATGTCGGTGGTTCCCTCTCCCCTGTTTCCCGTGCCGGTGACCGGTTGTCGCCGGTCGTCGAACTACTGCTTCGTCTCAGCTCTGGTTGAAGAACCCACCCTCTGCGATGCGGGCCTTGTCCTCCGCCGTGACATCGACGTTAGCAGGCGACAACAGGAACACCTTCTGAGTCACCCGCTCGATGCTCCCGTGCAGACCGAACACGAGACCGGCCGCAAAGTCGACAAGTCGCTTCGCGTCGGTGTCGTCCATCTCCGTCAGATTCATGATCACCGGAGTGCCCTCGCGGAAGTGTTCCCCGATGGTACGGGCCTCGTTGTAGGTCCGCGGGTGCAGTGTGGTGATGCGGTACGGCTCCCGCTCGGACACGACCTTGGGCATGATCACCGGTGCGTTCTTCTCCAGGTTCTGACGTTCAGGTGTGATGGATGCCACGGGGGCGATTCGCGCCGGACGTCCCGATTCAGCGGGGAGCGAAGCGGCCGGACGGACCGGCTCACGCTGCACCGGCGGCTGCACCACTCGTACCGATTCCTCCACATCTGCCGCGTGGGGGTCGTGTGACTGATGCGACGGTTCGTGCCGTCGTCGGTCCCGCTCGGGCTCCGGGTCGAGCTCGGGTTCGAAGTCGTCGTCGGGGTCGAAGCCCCGGCCGTCGTACCCATCGTCCTCCACGAGGCCGAGGTAGACCGCCATCTTGCGCATCGCGCCGGCCATGCTCTGAGTCCTCCGCTCTGTGGTGGATCGGCTGACGCCACCCTGTGCCCGCGATCCACGTGATCTCCCCGCCCATCAGCGAGAATGACCATATTTTCTGCTGTGGTCCGACTTCTTGGCGACGTTACCCGAGCCCGGGGCGGACTCCGAGGACCGCCGTACCGACGCGCACATGTGTCGCTCCGGCCGCAACGGCCTGCTCGAGGTCCGAACTCATCCCTGCCGAGACCATGTTCGCAGCCGGATGAGCCACGCGCAGGTGAGTCGACAAATCCATGAGCCGCTCGAACGCCGCCTGTTGCCGCCCCGCGTAGGTCCCGGTGAGCGGCGCGACGGTCATCAGTCCGTCGAGCCGCAGCCCCGGCGCCTCGGCCACGAGGCCGGCCAACTCCTCCACTCCCCCGGGGCCGACGCCACCGCGATCCCCTCTCCCGGCGCCTTCCTCGACGTCCGCGTCGAAGGCGACCTGGATCAGGCAGCCGAGCTCACGCTCCGCGCGCACGGCCTCCTTGGACAGTGCCGTGACGAGCCGGGCCCGGTCGACGGACTGCACCACGTCGGCATAACCGACCACGGAACGCACCTTGTTGGTCTGCAACTGGCCGACGAAATGCCATGTAAGGGGCAGATCCGAGCACGCGGCCGCCTTGGGCGCCGCGTCCTGGTCCCGGTTCTCCGCCACGTGCCGCACCCCGAGCCCGGACAGGATGCGTACGTCACTGGCGGGGTAGGTCTTCGTGACCACGATCAGCGTCACGTCGCCGCGCTTGCGGCCGGCCGCCGCACAGGCGGCGCTGATACGTTCCTCCACCGCGGCCAGGTTCGCCGCGATCTCCTGCTCGCGCCCCTGAAGGTCCTGAGCTTGCGTCATGTCCTATCAGTCCAGCCAGACATAGCCCGCGAGCCGGCCGGTGACCTTGTCGCGGCGGTACGAGAAGTGGTCGTGCGATTCGAGCGTGCACACCGGCGACCGCTCCCGGTCGCGCACGCCGAGTCGGTCGAGTTGCGCGTGCACACCGGCGGTCACGTCGACGGCCGGTGTGCCCCAGCTGGTCTCGGCGTACGCGGCCGGTTCCACCGCGGCGACCTCGGACCGCATCTGATCGGGCACTTCGTAGCAGCGCCCGCAGACGGCCGGTCCGGTGCGGGCCACGATCCGGTCCGGGCGGGCGCCGAGTCCGGTCATCGCCTGGACGACGGCCGGGACGACCCCGGCGACGAGGCCCGGCCGCCCCGCGTGTGCGGCGGCAACGACTCCGGCGACCGGGTCGGCCAGCAGCACCGGGGTGCAGTCGGCGGTGAGGACGGCGAGCGCGAGTCCGCGGCGCGCCGTGACGACGGCGTCGATCCTCGGGATGTCGGCGTCGTCGGCCCAGGGCCCGTCGACCACGGCGACGTCGGCGCCGTGAACCTGGTTCATCCAGACCACCAGGGCCGGGTCGATGCCGAGTTCCTCGGCGGCGAGCCGCCGGTTGCGGCGTACGGCGTCGGGGTCGTCGCCGACCGCTCCACCGAGGTTGAGCTCCTCGTACGGAGCGGCGCTCACCCCTCCCCACCGGTCGGTGAAGGCGAAGTGCGCGCCGCTCACTGTGCTCGTCTCCGAGCGCTGCCCTATCACTGTGATGATGTTCCCGTCGGGTCCAGGAACGTCACTTCAGGAAGTCCGGGACGTCGAGCTCCTCGGCCTGGCTGTCCGGGTAGGGACGGGCCGGGGGAACCTGCGGCGGCGCGGCCGGGACCGCGGGGGTGTCGTTCGCCGGGGCGGTCTCGACCGGTTCCGGGGTCACGGCGTCCTCGCGCGGCGTGACGCTGCCGAGGCTGCCGAAGGCCGGACGCGAGGACTCGGAGCCGGCCGGGGTCGCACGGACCGGCGTCGGTGCCTCGTCCCGCTTGGCCGTGGACGAGCCGAGGACGTTGTCCCGCTTGGCCGGGGGCTGTCCGCCGTCGAACCCGGCGGCGATGACGGTGACCCGTACCTCGTCACCGAGCGCGTCGTCGATGACGGCGCCGAAGATGATGTTGGCCTCGGGGTGCGCGGCCTCGCTGACGAGCTGCGCCGCCTCGTTGATCTCGAACAGGCCGAGGTCCGAGCCTCCGGAGATGGAGAGCAGCACGCCGCGGGCGCCGTCGATGGAGGCTTCCAGGAGCGGCGAGGAGATCGCCATCTCGGCCGCCGCCACGGCGCGGTCGTCGCCGCGGGCCGAGCCGATGCCCATGAGGGCGGAACCCGCCTCGGACATCACGGACTTGACGTCGGCGAAGTCGAGGTTGATGAGGCCCGGGGTGGTGATGAGGTCGGTGATGCCCTGGACACCGGAGAGCAGGACCTGGTCCGCCGACTTGAAGGCGTCGAGGACGGAGACCTGGCGGTCCGAGATGGACAGGAGCCGGTCGTTCGGGATGACGATGAGGGTGTCGACCTCTTCGCGGAGCTCGGCGATGCCGTCCTCCGCCTGGTTGGCCCGGCGCCGCCCCTCGAAGGTGAACGGCCGGGTGACCACACCGATCGTCAGGGCGCCGAGCGAGCGCGCGATGTTGGCCACGACGGGGGCCCCGCCGGTGCCGGTGCCGCCACCTTCACCGGCGGTGACGAAGACCATGTCGGCCCCCTTGAGGACCTCCTCGATCTCCTCGCGGTGGTCCTCGGCCGCCTTGCGTCCGACTGCCGGATTGGCTCCGGCGCCGAGTCCGCGGGTGAGTTCACGGCCGACGTCGAGCTTGACGTCCGCGTCGCTCATCAACAGGGCTTGCGCGTCGGTGTTGATGGCGATGAACTCGACGCCCTTGAGACCGACCTCGATCATCCGGTTGATGGCATTGACACCACCGCCGCCGACACCGATGACTTTGATGACTGCGAGGTAGTTCTGCGGTGCTGCCACGTCGAAGGCCTCTCGCCTCGAGTTACGTGTCGCCGCTTCGCGTGCCACGGAGCGACGACTGATGCCGAATTGGGACGGTCCGGACTACTGACTGACCAACCAGTTGACCAACCAGTCGACTGCCGACCCGAACCCTAACGCTGAAGTTTAGGGTTACCAGTGTCTGTGTTTCCTGGACTCTTCCGAACCTGACACTAAGTCGACAAGTGGCGCCCGTTCAACGAACACGCCGAACCTCCCGTTTTTCTTTTCACCCTATGTGATCGGCCGTACCGCCCACCAACCAGGGTGCTGGCCTGCGCGGATGTGCGTCAACTCGCTGATGACGCGGGGGCGGTGGGAACGCTCACGTCGAAGTGGTGCGCCTTCGGGGCGGCTTTCATGAGGGCGGTCAGGGCGATCGCCTTCCGCTCGCTCTTCTCGGAACTTCCCCAATCGACGGTCCGGCCGCCGGTCAGCTCCAGCGAGATGTCGTCGTAGGAACGGACCTTGACGCTCCGGGTGTCGCGCGCGACCGCCTTCGGCAGCCGCCCCGCGATGCGGACGGCCTCGCGGACGAGGCGGTCGGGCCCGAACCGCCGCAGGCTCGCCGCGGCGCCGCTGCGATCCGGCGCCAATTCGAGCCGGGGGACCCCGGCCGGCGCCTTACCGACTGTCGCGAAACGCACACCCTTGGCGTCCACTTCGACGAACTTGCCCGCATTTTCGGTGGAATCGGCAATCAGGACGGGCTTACGTTCCGTCACTTTCAGCCCGATTCCATGCGGCCAGGAACGCACCACGTCAACCGAGTCGATTCGGGGCAATTTCCGGCGCAACCGGTCCTCAATAGCACCCGTGTCGACGGAAATCAGTGGCGCGCCGACGGGCACGTCCGCGGCCTCGCGCACCTGACCGGGGGTCAGCACCTGGGTCCCGGACGTCCTGACCCGCTCCACGCGCAGCCACGGCGACCCGTACAGGAGCCAGATGCCGCCCGCCCCGAGCAGGACGAGCAGCACCCCGGTCACGACGAGGGTGCGCACGCCGGGCATGCGCACCCTGCGAGGGGAGGGGGGAGGCCCGGACGTTCCGGACGCCCCGGACGTTCCTCGTTCACCGCGGTCCGCGGTGGTGGCTGCGCCCACTCTCCCCTGCCTTCACATCCGTGTGTCCGCTAACGACGCGAGTTGATCGCCTCGTACACCATCCCGACGAGCAGGTCGTCGGCGTCCCTGCGGCCGAACTCGGAGGCCGCGCGGGACATCTCGTACAGGCGGTGCGGGTCGGCGAGCACGGGCAGGACGTTGCCCTGGACCCACTCGGGGGTCAGCTCCGCGTCGTCGACCAGCAGTCCGCCGCCGGCCTTGACCACCGGCTGGGCGTTGAGCCGCTGTTCGCCGTTGCCGATGGGCAGCGGGACGTACGCGGCCGGGAGCCCGACGGCGGAGAGTTCGGCGACGGTCATCGCGCCCGCGCGGCAGAGCATCATGTCGGCCGCCGCGTACGCGAGGTCCATCCGGTCCACGTACGGTACCGGGATGTAGGGGGGCATACCCGGCATCTGCTGGACCTGCGGCAGTTCGTTCTTGGGGCCGACCACGTGCAGGATCTGGATGCCGGACTGCTGGAGGACCGGCGCGACGCGCTGCACGACCTCGTTGAGGCGGCGCGCGCCCTGGGAGCCGCCGGAGACGAGCAGCGTCGGCAGGTTCGGGTCGAGCCCGAAGGCAGCACGCGCCTCGGGCCGCACACGCGCGCGGTCGAGCAGGGCGATGGTGCGGCGCAGCGGGATGCCGATGTAGCGCGAGCCGCGCAGCTTGCTGTCGGGTGTGGAGACGGCGACCTGGGCCGCGTACCGTGAGCCGATCTTGTTGGCCAGGCCGGGCCGCGCGTTGGCCTCGTGCACCACGATCGGTACGCCGAGCCGCTTGGCGGCCAGGTAGCCGGGCAGCGCCACGTATCCGCCGAAGCCGACCACGGCGTCCGCCTTGGTGCGCTCCAGGATCTGCTCGGCGGCCTTGATGGTGCCGCGCAGCCGACCCGGCACGGTGATCAGTTCAGGCGTGGGTTTGCGCGGCAGCGGCACGGCGGGGATCAGCGCGAGGTCGTAGCCGCGCTCGGGTACGAGACGGGTCTCCAGACCGCGCTCCGTGCCGAGCGCCGTGATCCCCACGGTCGGGTCCTGCCTGCGCAGGGCGTCCGCGAGGGCGAGCGCCGGCTCGATGTGGCCGGCGGTCCCCCCACCGGCGAGTACGACATGCACCGAAATTCACCGCTCTCCGGACGTACGCGATCGAACGCGCCGTCGCATCGTGTTCCATCTCATCCCGCGCTCCCCCGCCCCTTTGGAGCCGCTGCGCCGCATCGCGAGGGCCGCGCGTGCCGCCGGTTCGTCGCGCGCGAACGCGAGCAGCAACCCGACGGCGAACATGGTCGGCAGCAGGGCGGACCCCCCGTACGAGAACAGCGGGAGCGGGACACCGGCGATCGGCAGCAGGCCGAGCACCGCACCGATGTTGACCACGGCCTGCGCCGTGATCCACGTCGTCACGCCTCCCGCGGCGAATCTCACGAAGGGGTCCTCCGTGCGTCCGGCCACGCGGATACCCGCATAGCCTAGAGCCGCGAACAGGGCGAGCACCGACAGCGTCCCCGCGAGGCCCAGTTCCTCACCGGTGACGGCGAAGATGAAGTCGGTGTGCGCTTCGGGAAGTTGACCCCATTTTTCCACACTCGCCCCGAGTCCGGAACCGAAGAGTCCGCCGGAGGCGAGGGCGTAGATGCCGTGCAGGCCCTGCCAGCAGATGTCGCCGGGCCCCGCGGTCGAGCTGCCCACACAGGAGAGGCGGGCCATGCGGTTGGGGCTGGTCTCGATGAGCATCAGGCCGATCGCCGCCGCCACGCCGAGCACGGAGACGAAGAGCCGGGTGGGCGCGCCCGCCAGCCACAGCAGGCCGAAGAGGATCGCGGTGAGCAGGATCGCGGTGCCCATGTCACCGCCGAGCATGATCAGGCCGAGCAGCAGGAAGGCCATCGGGACCAGCGGCACCAGCATGTGCTTCCACTGTGTGAGCAGCCGCTTGTCGTGCTTGCGGGCGAGCAGGTCGGCGCCCCACAGCACAAGGGCCAGCTTCCCGAACTCGCTGGGCTGCAGCATGAACGGGCCGCCCAGCGAGATCCAGTTCTGGTTGCCGTTGATCGACACTCCTATCCCCGGCACCTGCACGAGGACCATGAAGAAGACGCTGACGGCGAGCATCGGGTAGGCGAGCGCTCGGTGGAGCTTGACCGGCATCCGCATCGCGACGAGCAGCAGGACGCTGCCGATCACCGCGGCGAGGAACTGCTTGCGGAAGAAGTACGAGCCCGGGAGCCCCATCTGCAGCGCGGTGATCATCGAGGCCGAGTAGACCATCACCAGGCCGAGGACCGTGATCAGCGATCCGGCCCCGAGGATCAGGTAGTACGCGGTCAACGGCCGGTCCCAGGCGCGCCGCGCCCGGGTGCAGAGGCGGCGTACGGGGGTGACGCGGGCCCGGTAGACGCGTCCCGGCCCGCGCGCGGGGCGCGGCACCGAGGGCCGCCTTGTGGTGCGGGCGCCGCTACCGGGCATGGCCGCTCCCCGACGGTGCGCCGTACGCGTACGGCTCTGTCTGCTGCGCTGCCACGTCCCCTCCCGAGGGTGCCCGGCGTCGGCCGGGCACCGAAGGTCCCGTCAGACGCTCGTGGCGCCGAGTTCGCGGACCGCTTCCGCGAACGCCTCGCCACGCTTGTTGTAGTTGGTGAACATGTCCATCGACGCGCAGGCCGGGGCCATCAGAACGGTGTCCCCGGGGCGGGCGAGCCGCGCCGCCTCCCGTACCGCCGCCGACATCGCCCCAGTGTCGGTCCGGTCGAGGTCGACGACCGGGACTTCCGGGGCGTGTCGCTCAAGGGCTTCGCGGATCAGCGCGCGGTCCGCGCCGATCAGGACGACACCGCGCAGCCGCCGCGCCGCACCCGCGACCAGCTCGTCGAAGGTGGCGCCCTTGGCGAGCCCGCCCGCGACCCACACGATCGACTCGTACGCGGCCAACGACGCCTGGGCGGCGTGGGTGTTGGTGGCCTTGGAGTCGTCGACGTAGGCGACCTGGTCCACGTCGGCGACGTGCGCGATGCGGTGGGCGTCGGGAGTGAAGGCGCGCAGCCCGTCGCGTACGGCGGCCGGTTCGACGCCGAAGGCACGCGCGAGGGCGGCCGCGGCGAGGGCGTTGGCGATGTTGTGCGGGGCGGACGGAGTGACGTCACCGACCTCGGCGAGCTCCTGGGCGTTCTTGTGCCGGTTCTCGACGAAGGCGCGGTCGACCAGGATGCCCTCGACGACGCCGAGTTCGGAGGGGCCGGGCGTGCCGAGGGTGAAGCCGATGGCGCGGCAGCCCTCCTCGACGTCCGCCCCGCGCACCAGGTCCTCGGTGGCCTTGTCCGCGCAGTTGTAGACGCAGGCGACCTGGTTGCCCTCGTAGATGCGGCCCTTGTCGGCCGCGTAGGCCTCCATGGAGCCGTGCCAGTCGAGGTGGTCGGGCGCCAGGTTGAGCACGGCGCCGGAGTGGGCGCGCAGGGACGGCGCCCAGTGCAGCTGGTACGAGGAGAGCTCGACGGCGAACACGTCGTAGGCGTCGTCGCCTTCGAGCACCACGTCGATGATGGGCGTGCCGATGTTGCCGACGGCGGCGGTGCGCAGGCCCGCCGCGCGCAGGATCGACGCGAGCATCTGGGTGGTGGTGGTCTTGCCGTTGGTGCCGGTGATCGCCAGCCAGGGAGCGGCGCCGGGGCCGCGCAGCCGCCAGGCGATCTCCACGTCGCCGACGACGTCCACGCCACGCGCGCGTGCCGCCTCGAACAGGGGGCTCGACGGCTTCCAGCCCGGCGAGGTGACGACGAGCTCGGTGGACTCCGGGAGGGTTTCCGCGTCCCCGAGGCGTACGGAGATGCCCTCCTCCTCGAGGAGGGCCGCCTTGTCGCGGTGGGCGGGGCTCTCGCCGCCGTCCACGACGGTCACGGACGCGCCGAGGCCGGCCAGGGCGCGGGCGGCGCTGAGGCCGCTCACGCCGAGACCGGCGACGGTGATGCCCATCCCCTGCCAGGAGTCCTGAGGCGATGTCACTTCTTGGCTGCCCATCCTGCGTAGAAGAGGCCGAGTCCGACGATCACGCACATGCCCTGGATGATCCAGAAGCGGACCACGACAAGGACCTCGGACCACCCCTTGAGTTCGAAGTGGTGCTGCAAGGGCGCCATGCGGAAGACGCGCTTGCCGGTCATCCGGAAGGAGCCGACCTGGATGACGACCGACATGGTGATGAGGACGAACAGGCCGCCGAGCAGCGCGAGAAGCAGCTCGGTGCGCGAGCAGATCGCCAGGCCCGCGAGGGCGCCGCCGAGTGCCAGTGAGCCGGTGTCGCCCATGAAGATCTTGGCGGGCGAGGTGTTCCACCACAGGAAGCCGAAGCAGGCGCCCATCAACGCCGATGCGACGACCGCCAGATCGAGTGGGTCTCTGACTTCGAAGCACGCCGCCGGGTTGGTGAGGGTCTGCACGTTGGCGCAGGACTCCTGGAACTGCCAGACGCCGATGAACGTGTACGCGCCGAAGACCATCACGGAGGCGCCGGTGGCGAGGCCGTCGAGGCCGTCGGTGAGGTTCACGCCGTTCGACATCGCGAGGATCATGAACAGCGCCCACACGACGAAGAGCACCGGGCCGATGGTCCAGCCGAAGTCCTCGACGAAGGAGAGCTTGGTGGAGGCCGGGGTGTTGCCGCGGGCGTCGGCGAAGTTGATGGCGAGCAGCGCGAAGGCGATGCCGACGATCAGCTGTCCGGCCATCTTCGCCTTGGCCCGCAGGCCGAGCGAGCGCCGCTTGACGATCTTGATGTAGTCGTCGAGGAAGCCGACCAGCCCCATGCCCGCCATCAGGCCGAGCACGAGCAGGCCCGACAGGGTGGGCGCGGCGCCGGTGATGAGCTTGCTGAGGAAGTAGGCGATGAGCGTCGCCAGGATGAAGGCGATACCACCCATGGTGGGTGTGCCGCGCTTGCTGGCGTGCTCGCGCGGGCCGTCGTCGCGGATGTACTGGCCGTACCCCTTGCGGGCGAGGAGCTTGATCAGCAGCGGCGTTCCGGCCAGGGTCAGAAAGAGACCGATGACGCCCGCGAAGAGGATCTGCTTCATCATCGGGCATCAGCCCCGGCGTCGATGCCGCCCTCGAGCAGCGCCTGTGCCACGCTCTCCAGGCCGACCGACCTGGAGGCCTTCACGAGCACGACGTCGCCCGGGCGCAGCTCGCTGCGCAGCAGGTCGATCGCCGCCTGTGCGTCGGACACGTGCACCGACTCCTCACCCCACGAACCCTCGTTGTAGGCGCCCAGTCGCAGCCAGGACGCTTCCCTGCCCCCGACCGCCACGAGCTTGCTGACGTTGAGCCGGACAGCGAGCCGTCCGACCGCGTCGTGCTCGGCCAGCGCCGTGTCGCCCAGCTCGGCCATCTGCCCGAGCACCGCCCACGTACGGCCCCCGTCGGCCCGCCGGGCCTGGCCCATTGCGACCAGGGCGCGGAGCGCCGCGCGCATGGACTCGGGGTTCGCGTTGTAGGCGTCGTTGACGATCGTGACGCCGTCCGGACGCTCGGTGACCTCCATCCGCCAGCGGGACAGGGTGCCCGCCTCAGTGAGCGCCTGGGCGATCTCGGTGACGGACATGCCAAGGGCATGGGCGACGGCGGCCGCGGCGAGCGCGTTCGACACGTGGTGCTCACCGTACAGGCGCAAGGTCACGTCGCTGCACCCGGTGGGTGTGTGAAGGCTGAAGGCCGGCTGTCCGTTCTCCGTGAGCCGGACATTCGCGGCGCGCACCTCGGCGTTCTCGTCCTCGCCGAAGAACAGCACTCGCGCGCGTGTGCGGGAGGCCATGGCCCGTACGAGCGGGTCGTCGACGTTGAGGATCGCGACGCCGCCGTCCTCCGCCGCGGGCAGCGCCTCGACGAGTTCGCCCTTCGCCTCGGCGATCTGCTCGCGGCCGCCGAACTCGCCGATGTGGGCGGTTCCGACGTTGAGGACGACGCCGATCCTCGGCGGCGTCAGACCGGTCAGGTAGGCGATGTGTCCCTTGCCGCGGGCGCCCATCTCCAGGACGAGGAAACGGGTCTCGTCGGTGGCGGACAGGGCGGTCAGCGGCAGCCCGATCTCGTTGTTGAACGAACCGGGCGTGAAGACCGTGGGGGCCTTGTGCCGAAGCACCTGCGCGATCAGGTCCTTGGTGCTGGTCTTGCCCGCCGACCCGGTCAGCGCGACCAGTGTGGCGCCGAGCCGCTCGACCACGTGGCGGGCGAGTGCGCCGAGCGCGGCCTGTACGTCGTCGACGACGATGGCGGGCACGCCGACGGGGCGTGACGCCAGGACGGCGGCCGCGCCCTTGTCGACGACCTCGCGCGCGTAGTCGTGGCCGTCCACGCGCTCGCCCACGAACGCGGCGAACAGGCTGCCGGTCTCGACCTTGCGCGAGTCGATGACGACCGGCCCGGTGACCTGGACCTGCGGATCCGGTATGTCGTACGTCTGCCCGCCGACGGCTGAGGCGATCTCGGCGAGGGAGAGGGCGATCACAACTTCATCCCTGGGTTTTCTGGTTGTCCACAGTGGCTTCGATGGCTGCGCGGAGCACCAGGCGGTCGTCGAAGGGACGCACCACCCCGGCGATGTCCTGGCCCTGTTCGTGGCCCTTGCCCGCGACGAGCACCGTGTCGCCGGGCTCGGCGCGGGCCACGGCGGCGGCGATGGCGGCGGCCCGGTCCTCGAAGACCTGGACCTCGCCGCGCTCGTGGGACGGCACGTCGGCGGCGCCCATGAGCATGGTGGCGAGGATCGCGAGCGGGTCCTCGGAGCGCGGATTGTCGGAGGTGAGGATGGCCGTGTCGGCGTAGCGCGCGGCCGCGGCGCCCATCGGCATCCGTTTGGTCTTGTCCCGGTCGCCCCCGCAGCCGAGCACGATGTGCAGCTTGTTCTCGGTGACCTTGCGCAGCGCCCGCAGGACGGACTCCACGGCGTCGGTCTTGTGGGCGTAGTCGACGACGGCCAGGTACGGCTGACCCGCGTCGACGCGCTCCAGGCGGCCCGGCACGCCGGACACCGCGGCGACCCCGTCGGCCGCGGTCTGCGGGTCGATCCCGGCGACGGCGAGGGTGACGATCGCGGCAAGGGTGTTCGCGACGTTGAAGGGTCCGGCGATGGGCGCCTCGGCGGCGATCCGCTCGCCCTTGGGCCCGACCACGGTCAGTGTCGAGCCCAGGGCGCCGACCTCGACGTCCTCGGCGCGCCAGTCGGCGTCGGGGTGGCCCTCGGCGGAGAAGGTGACGACGGGGTAGTCGCGCTCGGCGCACTCGGCGACGAGCCGGCGCCCGTACTCGTCGTCGAAGTTCACGACGCCCTGTTTGCTGCGTTCGCGGGTGAACAGCTGCGCCTTGGCCTGGAAGTAGTCCTCCATGCCGGAGTGGAACTCCATGTGCTCCGGGCTGAGGTTGTTGAAGACGGCGACGTCGAAGACGCAGGCGTCGACCCGGCCGAGCACGAGGGCGTGGCTGGAGACCTCCATGGCGACGGCGTCGACGCCGCGCTCACGCATGACGGCGAACAGCGCCTGCAGGTCGGTGGCCTCGGGGGTGGTCCGCTCGGACTTGATGCGCTCGTCGCCGATGCGCATCTCGACGGTGCCGATGAGTCCGGTGTTCCGGACCGTCCTGAGGCCGCCCTCGACGAGGTACGCGGTGGTGGTCTTGCCGGAGGTGCCGGTGATGCCGATCTGGAGCAGGTCCCGGCCCGGGTGGCCGTAGATGGTGGCGGCCAGTTCACCCATCTGCGCGCGCGGGTTGTCCACGACGAGCGCCGCGAGCCCGGCATCGGTGACGCGCTGGGCACCCGCCGGGTCGGTGAGCGCGGCGACGGCGCCGAGGCTCGCGGCCTGCGCGGCGAAGTCCGCGCCGTGCACGCGGGCGCCGGGCAGCGCCGCGTACAGGTCACCGGGGCGCACCGCACGGGAGTCGTGGGTGATGCCGGTGACCGCGATGTCGCCGGACGCGGCCGGGGCGGCCTCGGGGGTGGTGACACCCAGTTGGGCGGCGAGGTCCGCGAGGGGTGTGGCGGAGACCTCGGCCGGTCGCGGCGGCCCGGGATATGTCACGGGTGCGCCCTTCTGGGTGGTTTGGGACTGATCAGCGTGTGGCACGGCGGTGAGCGTACCGGGCGCACCCCCCGGGGAGCGAAAAGAGGGGGGCCGACGCGCAGCTTCGCGCGAGGCCGGCGCGGGCCGGTTCCCTGGTTCCGGGGTGATCATGATCACGAGGAGGGTGGCCCGAAAGTGACGGGGATCCGCGGGGCCTTCGCGCCGGTGGGCGGCACCTGGAGCGTCTTCAGGGCGAACTCCATGACCTTCTTGTAGATGGGTCCGCAGATCCGGCCGCCGTAGTAGCTGCCCTTCTTGGCGTTCTGGATCGCGCAGTAGACGGTGACGCGGGGCTTGTCGGCGGGCGCGAAACCGGCGAACGACGAGGTGTAGCCCTTGTAGCGGCCGGTGGCCGGATCCACGCGGTTGGCGGTGCCGGTCTTGCCGGCGACACGGTAGCCGGGGATGCGTGCCCTGATGCCGGTGCCCTGCTCGTCGTCGACCACGGATTCGAGCATCTGCGCGATCGTCCTGGCGGTCCTGGCGCTGACGACGCGGTTCTCCTTGGGCTTGGGTGCCGGGGTGAACCGCCCGTCGGGGCCGGTGGAGCCGCGCACGAGGGTCGGCTCGACGCGTACGCCGTCGTTGGCGATGGTCGAGTACACGGAGGCGGCCTGGACGGCGTTGATCGAGAAGCCCTGGCCGAACGGGATGGTGTACTGCTGCGACGTCGACCACTTGCCGGGCTTGGCGAGGATGCCGGGTGTCGCGCCGGGGAAGCCGAGCCCGGTGGGCTTCCCGATGCCGAACTTGCGCAGGTACGAATAGAGGACCCGGTTGGCCTCCGGCTGGGTCCTGCCGAGCTGCCCGGTGGCCAGAATCGTGCCGATGTTGCTGGACTTGGCGAGTACGCCGTTGAGTGTGAGGTGCCAGGTCGGGTGGTCGACGTCGTCGGAGAAGAGCCGGTCGCCGCGGTGCAACCGGTTGGGCACGGTGACGTGGGTGGTCGGCGTCGCCACGTTCTCCTGCAGGACGGCGGCCATCGACATCACCTTGGCGGTGGAGCCGGGCTCGTACGCGTCCTGGACCGCCGGGTTGCCGAGGGTGGCCGGGTTCGCGTGCCTGAGGTCGTTCGGGTCGAAGCCCGGGGCGTTGGCCATGGCGAGGATCTCGCCGGTCCGCGAGTCCTGGACGACCACGTAGCCGCGGTCGGCGTCGGACTTCTTCACCTGGTCGGCGATGGCCTTCTGGGCAGCCCACTGGATGTCGCGGTCGATGGTGAGCTGGATGTCGGAGCCCGGCACGGCGGGCTGTTCGGTGCTGCCCGCCGTGGGCACCTGGCGGCCACCGGACTGGGCGTAGCGGATCTTGCCGTCCTTGCCCGCGAGCTCCTTGTTCAGCTGCTGCTCCAGGCCGCCGCCCCCCTTGCCCGCGGCGTCGACCCAGCCGAGCAGTCCGGCGGCGAGGTCGCCGTTCGGGTAGACGCGCTTGCTGCTGGGGTCGGCGAAGACGCCGGAGAGCACCCCCGCCTTGTGGCCCTGGGCCCGCGCCTGGTCGGCGAGCGTCTGCTTGAGGTCCTTGATCTGCTTCCAGACCTGCGGCTCCTTGCGCACCGCGAGCCGCACGTACCGGGTGTTCTTCGTACGCAGCTTCTTGGCGAGGGGCGCCGTGTCCTGTCCGAGGATCGGCGCGAGGAGCGCCGCGGCCTGCTCGGGCGCGTCCTTCACGCCGGTGGCCTTCTCGGTGAACATGGTCGGGTCGGCGGTGATGTCGTACGCGTCCACGCTCGTGGCCAGGGTGTTGCCCGCCCGGTCGGTGATCTGGCCGCGCTCGGCGGCGATGGTGTGACTGACGTACCGGTTCTGCTCGGCCCGCGCGGCGTACGCTCCGGCGTCGACGCCCTGGATCTGGAAGAGCCGTACGACGAACACGGTCATCACGAGCGTGAGCCCCAGGCTGACCATCCGCAGCCTCGGCCTGGGGCTGCCGAGCCGCAACGGCGTCGGCCGCTTCGGCGCGCGGGACCGGGGCCGTCGCGCGGCGGGCCGCGAGCCGGGCCCCGGGCGGCGGGCGGACGGGCGGCGGGCGGACGGGGACTGGCGCGCGGGTCCCGGCACACGGCGGCGCGGGGGCTCCCTGTCGGTCATGGCGTCACCTGGCGGAGTTCGAGGGCGCGGGAGGGGTCGTGGCCGGGGCGGCGGCGGA
>NZ_JAPHNL010000301.1 GCF_026274175.1 Streptomyces beihaiensis | reverse complement strand
CCGGCTTTCCTCCGGGCGCTTTCCCTTCGGTCTTGCGTCTCCGACTCTATCAGATCTTTCCGATCCGATTTCCTCGGGGTTTTGCTCGGTCTTGCTCCCAGTGCCGTCGCCAGTGCCGTTACCGGTGCCGTCGCCGGAGCCGTTCCCAGTACCGTCACCGGTGCCGTTACCGGAACCGTTCCCAGTGCCGTCGCCAGTGCCGTTACCGGTGCCGTCGCCGGAGCCGTTCCCAGTAGTCACGCCATCTTCAACGCCCACCCAACCTCAAAGACACGCTCTCCCACAGACGACCTGACCAAGCACTACTAGGCCCTGTCTTCAAACTCCCGTCGTCGCCCGAAGGGCGGCCCGGCGGTGGCTGGTGCGTGCGATCGCAAGGCG
>NZ_JAPHNL010000300.1 GCF_026274175.1 Streptomyces beihaiensis | reverse complement strand
GGCTTCCGGCCGGCACGCCGAGAGCACGCACCGGACGCCGCTCCTTGACGGGCAAACGTTGCCTGCCGGAGCACTAGTAGTGCTTGGTCAGGTTGATGTCGGGGTGGGTATGTCGCGGTGGCAGGTGGGGCAGGCGCCGGTCCATGTGTCGGGCTTTTCGGCAACGCCGCGAGCGTGCGTGCCAGGCATCGCCGGGCAGGCGGGAGTTTGAAGACAGGGCCTAGCTTGATCTTTAACCTGTGCGGCGGGGCTTCGGGGTGGTCGTCTTCTTTTTTGGTCGTTTTGCTGGCTGGGCTTCGGCCTTCGGCCGCCCCATCCGTGCCATGAAGCAAGCCTACACATCTGAACAGAATTCCCGACTCAGAACACTAGGCCCTGTCTTCAAACTCCCGTCGTCGCCCGAAGGGCGGCCCGGCGGTGGCTGGTGCGTGCGATCGCAAGGCG
>NZ_JAPHNL010000299.1 GCF_026274175.1 Streptomyces beihaiensis | reverse complement strand
TCTGGACCAAGACCGCAGACGAGATCCTCGAACGCCTCGCAAGTTATCTGAACAGAATTCCCGACTCAGAACACTAGCTTGATCTTTAACCTGTGCGGCGGGGCTTCGGGGTGGTCGTCTTCTTTTTTGGTCGTTTTGCTGGCTGGGCTTTCGGGGCGAGCCCGACAACGCCGCGAGCGTGCGTGCCAGGCGTCGCCGGGCAGGCGGGACTTTCGAAACACGCCCTAGTGTTCTGAGTCGGGAATTCTGTTCAGATGTGTAGGCTTGCTTCATGGCACGGATGGGGCGGCCGAAGGCCGA
>NZ_JAPHNL010000298.1 GCF_026274175.1 Streptomyces beihaiensis | reverse complement strand
CTTGGGCTTTCGGCCGGTGCGGCGAGAGGGCGTGCCGGGCGTCGCGACGGGGCGAACGTTGCCTGTCGGGGCACTAGTAGTGCTTGGTCAGGTCGTCTGTGGGAGAGCGTGTCTTTGAGGTTGGGTGGGCGTTGAAGATGGCGTGACTCCCTGCGCTTCCGTCAGATCCCCACGAGCCATAGCAAGTGATCATGACACGACCTTGATCATCTTTGAAAACAGACCCTAGCTTGATCTTTAACCTGTGCGGCGGGGCTTCGGGGTGGTCGTCTTCTTTTTTGGTCGTTTTGCTGGCTGGGC
>NZ_JAPHNL010000297.1 GCF_026274175.1 Streptomyces beihaiensis | reverse complement strand
CTCGCCGTCCGCTACGAGGCAACCGTGCTGGTCGCGGCCATCAACGAGTGGCTGTGAGCCGCACATTGAAAACACTCCCTAGCTTGATCTTTAACCTGTGCGGCGGGGCTTCGGGGTGGTCGTCTTCTTTTTTGGTCGTTTTGCTGGCTGGGCTTAGGACTTCCCGGCGCCTTGCGATCGCACGCACCAGCCACCGCCGGGCCGCCCTTCGGGCGACGACGGGAGTTTGAAAACAGGGCCTAGCTTGATCTTTAACCTCCGACGTCGAATGCTGCGTCGAACTTGATCACTCGGTCTGGTATCCGCCGTACG
>NZ_JAPHNL010000296.1 GCF_026274175.1 Streptomyces beihaiensis | reverse complement strand
CGCGCCCGGCGCCGCCCGCCCCGGCCGGCACCGGCCTGCGCGGGAAGCTCGGCGGCAACGCCTTCCGGCGCCGGTCCGGACTGGGCACCAGGGGTCCCACTGGCGGCGGCCCCGTCAGAGCCGACACCGGAGCCCGTCTCCTCGCCCCCCACAGCTGCGGGAGCGGGAGCCACAGCAGGAGCAGGAGCAGAAGCCGGAGCCGGAGCAACAACAGGAGCAGCAACAGGAGCAGGGCCAGCCGCAGCCGCAGCCGCAGCAACAGGCGCAGGCGCGAGCACGGGCGCAGACGCAGACGCAGCAACAGGCGCGGGCACGGGCGCAGGCGTCCCGCCCCCCGCTCCGATCGGCACATCGAGCACATACGCACTGCCGCTCATCCCCGGCACCTCGTGCGTCTGCACCACGCCGCCGTGCGCCCGCACGATCCCCCGGACGATGGGCTCGTGGACCGGGTCGCCGCCCGCGTACGGCCCCCGTACCTCGATCCGTACGCTCTCCCCGCGCTGTGCGGCCGCGACGACCACGGTCGAGTCGACGTAGCCGGTCTGCGCGACGGGCACACGCGTGTTGCCGGTCGCGTCGATCCCGGCGACGTCGGCGATCAGATGCGCGAGCGCGGTGGCCAGGCGCGCCGGGTCCACCTCGGCCTCGATGGGCGGCGCGTGCACGGCGAACTGGACCCGGCCGGGCCCGATCAGCTCCACGGCCCCCTCGACACCGGCGGCGACGACACCGTCCAGCAGGACGGGCGTACGGGAGATCTGTTCGTCGCCGGAGTCGAGCAGCTGGTAGGCGAGGACGTTGTCGACGAGCGTCGTCATGCGGGCGTACCCGGCGCTGAGGTGGTGCAGCACCTGGTTGGCCTCGGGCCACAGCTGCCCCGCGTCGTCGGCGGCGAGCTGCCCCAGCTCCCGGCGGAGCTCCTCAAGGGGCCCGCGCAGCGACTGGCCGAGAACGGCGAGCAGCTGAGAGTGGCGCGCGGCCAACTCCTCGTACCGGTCCTTCTCGCGCTCGGCGAACGCGGCGCCGCGCTCCCGCTCGGCGGACAGCTCCTCGGCGTGCTGCTCGCGGGCGGCGTCGAGCTCACCGGTCAGTTCGTCCCGCACCCGCTCCAGCTCGGCGGCGTGCTCCTCGCGCTCGCGCTCGGCGGCCTCGTCCCGGCGGGCGATCTCCTCGGCGTGCTCGGCGACGAGCTTCTCGTACGGGCGCCGGTCGGTGAACGTCATCACGGCGCCGACGAGTTGATCACCGTCGCGTACGGGTGCGGTCGTCATGTCGACGGGCACCTGGGCGCCGCTCTTGTTCCACAGCACCTGCCCGCGCACCCGGTGCTTGCGACCGGAGCGCAGCGTGTCGGCGAGCGGCGACTCGTCGTACGGGAAGGGCTCGCCGTCGGGCCGGGAGTGCAGGACGAGCGGGTGCAGCTCCTGGCCGCCGAGGTCGCTGGCGCGGAAGCCGAGTATCTGCGCGGCGGCGGGGTTGACGAGCACGATGCGCCCGTCGGTGTCGGTGCCGACGACGCCCTCGGCGGCGGCCCGCAGGATCATCTCGGTCTGCCGCTGGGAACGGGCCAGCTCGGCCTCGGTGTCCAGCGTCCCGGAGAGATCACGTACGACGAGCATCAGCAGTTCGGTGCCGCTGTATCCGCCGCCCATGGTGGCGCCGCCGGTCCCGTACGGGTCCACGGCGTCGCGCGCGCTGTCGGCGAGGTTGGCGGAGGTGACCTCCACGGCGAACTCGCTGCCGTCGGTGCGCCGGGCGATCATCCGGTGCGGTTTGGTGCGGCCGCGCTCGTCGGTGACGGTGTCAGGGCGCCGCATCGACCCCGGGATCAGCCGGGAGTCGAACTCCGGCAGCAGATCGAGCAGCCCACGCCCCACGAGCGCGGTGCCCGGCGCCTCGAAGGCTTCGAGCGCGATCGAGTTGGCGTTGACGACCGTGCCGTTGGTGTTGACCAGGACGAGCGCGTCCGGAAGCGCATCGAGTATGGCTGCGAGGCGAGCAGCGCCTCGGGATGGCCTGCTGCTCACGAAACGCTTCCTCCCTGTTACCGCGACTTGCCGACCGCCCGAGCCATCTTGCCTCGCGGCCCGCGGCGTGTCACGGGAGGGAGTCTACGGGCAGTGGTTGTGCCCGTGGCGCCGGATGATGCGGACCACCCGTGGAGGTGGTGAAGAACGACGTGGGGCGCCGTAAAGGATGTGTCGGTCCCGCGTCCGCGCTGTCGCCGTGCCGTGACGGCTCGCGCGCGGGGGCATGCGGGGGCACGCGGGGGCACGCGCGGGTGAAAGTGGGTGGAGAAGGGCTTTGCCCTGCACCCGGCCCGCCTAGTACCGTGGGAGCCGATTGGTGACGCGGCGCGCGGCTGTGTCATCATCTGCACGCAACCACTCGCCATTGCGCGGGCGGCTCTGCGCTGGAGGCGTCGCCTAGTCCGGTCTATGGCGCCGCACTGCTAATGCGGTTTGGGGTCAACCCCCCATCGAGGGTTCAAATCCCTCCGCCTCCGCACCAAGATCCGAAGCCCCGGTCCACCAGGACCGGGGCTTCGGCGTTCTTGCGCCCCTCGCCTCGGCCCCGGATGGCGTTTCCGCAGGTCACAAGGGGTGCGGCAAACGGATTTCACATGGCGGCGGCAGTCATGTAATGTTCTTCCTGTCGCCGCGAGCGGGCCGAAAGGCCGGGGAGCGGAGACAAGAACAAAAGTAAAAACAAGCACTCGTAGCTTAACGGATAGAGCATCTGACTACGGATCAGAAGGTTGCAGGTTCGAATCCTGCCGAGTGCACAACGGACCAGAGGCCCTGTGGAGTGATCCACAGGGCCTCTGGCTTCTCTGCCTTGACGCTTTGACGGCAGTGGTCGACGGCTACTGGCTCGGAGATCGGCTGAGGCGGTGCTGAGTAGCCGTACTCATGCGCCTGCCTTGCCCGCGCGGCCAAGGTGGCGGGTATGAATCTGCCGGTCGCACCACGTGCCTACGACGCCACCACCGACCCGCGACGCCGCACCCGAGCCGACCGGGGCGCTGACATCGGAGCCGGGTGTGGCCTGGTGTTCCTGGAGCTGATCGCCCTGGCGGTGATCTTTTGGCTCTGGTTCTTGTCGGGGTTCAACCTCGACCCGGCCCGGACGGTCATGCCCGACTCGTTATGGAAGTACCTCGCCGCCGCCGGTGGTGTCGGAGTTCTCGCGATCGTGGCAGCCGCGATCGCCGCACGGGCCGGCGCTGTCGTAACGGTGGTCGCTCAGGTCGTCATGGCCGTCGTGATCCTCGTCGTGGTCTTCGGCGGGGCGACGCTCCAGTCTCACCAGGACCAGCTCTGCCGTGACGTGCCATCAGCGGCGGACTGCGAGGACGGAAACTGAGCGCCGGGAGTCCACGCGGCCCGAGTCCACCCGGTCCGAGCCCACCCGGCCCCCTGGCTCAGTCCCGCTGGGCGGAGGTCAGGCGCGCCACCAGCGCCAGCACCAGCCCCGCGGCGACGAGGTAGAGGCCGAGGCGGTCCTCGGGCACCGCCCGTGACCACACCCGCCAGGTCGACAGGGTGGAGCTGTCGGATGCGAGGAAGCTCGCGTAGACGCGGGGAGGCCCGCTGGTCCGGTCGCGGATCCAGAGCAGGGCGCCGATGGTGGCGCAGGTCGCTGATATCGCGTACAGGACAGCAGTGGTGCGCGGGGCCGGTCTGGCCACAGGGTCTCCTCACCTCGGGCTTCCGCCCTGACAGTACGCAGGGCGCGCAGGGCGCACGCTTGCCCCTTGCCTTGGCCGTCCTTGCCTTGCCGTCCTCGCCCTGGCCGTCCTCGCCCTGTCAGTCGCGGATCGGGGGCAGCTTCCGGCGTTTCCAGCCGGAATAGCCGTACTTGGTCCGCTTCAGGCCACGGGTGAACAGAATCGATCCGGTGAGGCTGGCTGCCGCGAAAAGCAGGGTGAGGATGAGCCCGAGCGGCTCGCGGTCTCCGGTCAAGGAGCGGACCGCTCGCATCAACTGCCCGGCACCGATGAACAGTACGCCCCACCCCTCCATGGTGTCGGCACGCCGACGGCGTTGCCGCAGGACAAGCCACGTGCCACCAGTTACGCAGAAGACGGCACCGCATCCGAAGGCCACCGTGGCGAACATCCCCACCTCCGGTCGGAAGCGTATCGATCCCGGCGGCAGCGGGGTTCTCACCCCGTCGAGCGCACGGCAAGGAGCGCGCCGGACGGTGGACCGGGGGCCGGTGCGTGGGTGAGTGTGGTCGGCATGAGTGATCACAGCGACGCGCCTGTCGGAACCGGAAGCGTCACGCCGCTGCCCGCCTTTGAACCCCCGTACTACGTGGTCGTGTTCAGTTCTGTGCTGACCGACGGGGACCAGAGCGGGTACGACGAGACCGACGAGCGGATGGATGAGCTGGTGAGGGAGGTGCCCGGGTATCTCGGGCACGAGTCCGCCCGGACGCCCGGCGGGCTCGGCATCACGGTGTCCTACTTCCGGGACCTCGCCGCCATCGAGGAGTGGCGGGGCACCGGCGAGCACCGCGCCGCGCAGAAGCGTGGGCGCGCCGAGTGGTACGAGCGGTACACCGTGCATGTGGCCCGGGTGGAGCGGAGCCATGGGTTCGAGCGTGCGTGAGGCCGAGGGCGGGGGTGACGGCATGGGCGAAAGCGGGGGCGAGGGGCGGGCGGTCGCGCGGTTTGTCGAGCGGCACCGGCTGCCGGGGCTCGTCGACGTCCATACGCACTTCATGCCGGAGCGCGTGCTGCGCAAGGTGTGGGCGTACTTCGACGCGGTCGGGCCGCTCACCGGGACCGAGTGGCCGATCACCTACCGGGAGGAGGAGAGCCGGCGGGTCGAACTCCTGCGGGAGTTCGGGGTCGTGGCGTACACGTCCATGCTCTATCCGCACAAGGCCGGGATGGCCGAGTGGCTGAACGGGTGGGCGGCCCGGTTCGCCGCCCGCACGCCGCGCTGTCTGCACACCGCGACCTTCTTCCCCGAGCCCGGCGTGGAGACCTACGTGCGGCGGGCGTTGGACGACGGGGCGCGGGTCTTCAAGGCGCACGTGCAGGTGGGCGGCTACGACCCGTGCGATCCGCTGCTCGACCCCGTGTGGGGGGTGTTGGCCGAGGCGCGGGTGCCTGTCGTCACGCACTGCGGGTCGGGGCCCGCGCCCGGCAAGCACACCGGGCCCGAGCCGGTCGCCCGCGTACTGGCCCGGCATCCGCGGCTGCCGATCGTCGTCGCGCACATGGGGATGCCGGAGTACGGGGAGTTCCTGGACCTTGCCGAGCGGTATCCGGAGGTGCGGCTCGACACGACGATGGCGTTCACGGACTTCGCCGAGCGGATCTCCCCCTTCCCCGCGGCGGAACGGGCGCGGCTCGCCGATCTCGGGGACCGGGTGCTCTTCGGGAGCGACTTCCCGAACATTCCGTACCCGTACGTGCATCAGTTGGAGGTGATCGAGCGGCTCGGTCTCGGGAGCGACTGGGTGCGGGCCGTGTGCCACGGGAACGGGGCCGCGCTGTTCCGGCTCGGCTGAATTCTGCTCGGCTGGGCTCTTGCTCGGCTGAGTTCGGCTCGGCTGGGCTCTTGCGCGGCTGGGTTCGGCTCAGCTGGGGTTCGGATCGGCTGAGACGGCCTGAGTCCCGCCGGTGGATTTCTCAGGAGATTCACAGGTTCGGGAAAGGGTGTTCTCAGAGGCGCCGAGCACGGTTGCACCATGACCGCGACCTCGCCCCAGGGGCGTACCGAACTGCTGAGGCCGGACGGGAGCCCCGTCCGGGTGCTTGTCGTGGACGACGAGCAGTCCATCACCGAACTGTTGTCCATGGCCCTGCGTTACGAGGGCTGGGAGATCCGTACCGCCGGTGACGGGTTCGCAGCCGTGCAGAGCGCGCGCGACTTCCGGCCCGACGCCGTCGTGCTCGACATGATGCTGCCCGACATGGACGGGCTGACCGTTCTCGGACGGCTGCGCCGCGAGCTCCAGGACGTTCCGGTGCTGTTCCTGACGGCCAAGGACGCCGTCGAGGACCGCATCGCCGGTCTCACGGCCGGGGGCGACGACTACGTCACCAAGCCGTTCAGCCTGGAGGAGGTCGTGGCGCGGCTGCGGGGGCTCATCCGGCGGACCGGCGCGGCCGACCGGCGGAGCGAGTCCGTCCTTGTCGTGGGTGACCTCATGCTCGACGAGGACAGCCACGAGGTGTCGCGCGGCGGGGCCAACATCCACCTCACCGCGACCGAGTTCGAGCTGCTGCGCTTCCTCATGCGCAATCCGCGGCGCGTGCTCAGCAAGGCGCAGATCCTCGACCGTGTGTGGTCGTACGACTTCGGCGGGCAGGCCAACGTCGTCGAGCTGTACATCTCCTACCTGCGGCGCAAGATCGACGTGGGGCGTGAACCGATGATCCATACCCGCCGTGGCGCCGGGTATCTGATCAAGCCTGCCGCGACGACGGTTTCGTGAGACGGCCGGCGCGCCGGCCGAGGTCGCTGCGGAGCCGCCTCGTCATCACCGCGGTCGGCCTCATCGCACTGGTCAGCGTGGTCATCGGCACGGTGACCACGCTGGCGCTGCACACGTATCTGTACGGTCAGCTGGACGAGAAGGTGCGGCAGACCGTCGCGCTGGCCGACGGCTTCGGCCCCGGCGGGCAGCGGCCGGCACCGGGGCAGCACCACGAGCCGAGCCTCGGGTTCCTCAGCGGTCCCACGCGAGAGGACACCGTGGGCGCGCTCGTCGCGTCCGACGGCACCGTCACCGCTGCGGAGCGCAGCGTCCAGGCTCGGGACGCGGGCGACCGCACCACCAGCCTCAGCCAGGACCAGCAAGACGCTCTCGCCTCCGTCCCCCGGGACGGCACCGCGCACAGCGTCACGCTGCCGGGCCTCGGCGACTACCGCGTGGTGTCGTCCGGCGACGGCCGTCTCGTCGTGGGCCTCAAGGCCGAGGACGTGGAGTCCACCCTCAACACGCTCATCCTCACAGAGGTGTGTGTCACCGCCGTGGGCCTGCTCGCCGCGGGCGTCACGGGTGCCGTGATGGTCGGCGTCAACCTCCGCCCCCTGCGCCGCGTCGCCGCCACGGCCACCCGCGTCTCCGAACTGCCCCTGCACAGCGGCGAGGTGACCCTCTACGAGCGGGTACCCGAGTCCGAGGCCGATCCGCGGACCGAGGTCGGGCAGGTCGGGGCCGCGCTCAACCGGATGCTCGACCACGTGCACGGCGCCCTTGAGGCGCGGCAGCAGAGCGAGACGCGGGTGCGGCAGTTCGTCGCCGACGCCAGCCACGAACTGCGCACGCCCCTCGCCTCGATCCGCGGTTACGCCGAGCTGACGCGGCGCGGGCGCGAGGAGACCGGGCCCGACACCCGGCACGCCCTGGGCCGCATCGAGTCCGAGGCCCACCGGATGACCGGGCTCGTCGAGGACCTGCTGCTGCTCGCGCGGCTCGACGCGGGCAGACCGCTGTCGTACGAGCCGACCGACCTGTCGCCGCTCGTCGTCGACGTGCTCAGCGACGCACGGGTCGCCGGGCAGGGCCACCGGTGGCGGCTCGAACTGCCCGACGAGCCCGCCCCCGTGCTCGCCGACTCCGCCCGCCTCCACCAGGTCCTGGTCAACCTCCTTGCCAACGCCCGTACGCACACGCCGCCCGGCACCACCGTCACCGCGCGCGTGCACCGGCACGGCCGGTGGGTCCGCCTCGACGTACAGGACGACGGGCCGGGGATTCCGCCGGAGCTGCTGCCGCACGTCTTCGAGCGGTTCGCGCGCGGCGACTCGTCGCGGTCGCGCAAGGCCGGGTCGACCGGGCTCGGGCTCGCCATCGTGCAGGCCGTCGCGGCCGCGCACGGCGGCGCGGTGACGGTCGAATCGGCGCCGGGCCGCACCGTGTTCACCGTGCATCTGCCGGTGTACCAGGAGCAGCCCGCCGCTCCGGTGCCCGCAGCGCCGGTGTCCTCCGCTCCGGTGTCCTCTGGGCCGGTGTCCTCTGGGCCGGTGCCCGCGCCGCCGATGCCCGCCGCCCAGACGTACGGCACGCCGACGCCTCCGCACTCACAGGCAGGCCAAAGCTTCACCACACAGCGCTGACAGGGCAGTTGACGAATGTCGACGCCATGCGAACCGACTCTTCCACGGGCATCGGCCACATCCCATCGAGCCCCACCACCGCGAAGCTCGGCGCGCTGCCGGCCCGGGAACACCTCCTGGTCGGCAGCGCCCACGGTGACACCGGCACCCCCGTCCTCGACGTCGTCATCCCCGTCTACAACGAGGAGAAGGACCTCGGCGCGTGCGTGCACCGGCTGCACGAGCACCTCGCGCGCACCTTCCCCTACCGCTTCCGCGTCACGGTCGCGGACAACGCCTCCACGGACACCACCCCGGACGTGGCCCGGCGGCTCATCGCAGAGCTGCCGGGAACCGTCCGCTACTCCCGGCTTGAGCAGAAGGGGCGAGGGCGGGCGCTGCGGGCCGTGTGGTCGGCGTCCGACGCGCCGATCCTCGCGTACATGGACGTGGACCTGTCCACCGACCTCAACGCGCTGCTCCCGCTGGTCGCCCCGCTGATCTCGGGCCACTCGGACCTCGCCATCGGGTCCCGGCTCGCCCGCAGCTCCCGCGTCGTGCGCGGTCCGAAACGCGAGTTCATCTCGCGCGCCTACAACCTCATCCTGCGCGGCTCGCTCCAGGCGCGGTTCTCCGACGCGCAGTGCGGGTTCAAGGCGATCCGGCGCGATGTCGCGCAGGTGTTGCTGCCGCTGGTCGAGGACACCGGCTGGTTCTTCGACACGGAGATGCTGGTGCTCGCCGAGCGGGCCGGTCTCCGCATCCACGAGGTGCCGGTCGACTGGGTGGACGACCCGGACTCCACCGTGCACATCGTGAGGACCGCGACCGACGACCTGAAGGGCGTGTGGCGTGTCGGCAAGGCGCTCGCCACCGGGTCGCTGCCCCTGGACCGGCTCGCCCGCCCGTTCGGCGACGACCCGCGCGACCGCACCCTCGCCGACGTGCCCAAGGGCCTGGCCCGCCAGCTGGTCGGGTTCTGCGTCGTCGGCGGCCTGTCCACGCTGTTCTACCTGCTGCTCTACTCCGGCTTCCGTACGTTCTCGGGCTCGCAGGTGGCCAACGCGTTCGCCCTTCTCGTCTCCGCCGTCGCCAACACCGCCGCCAACCGGCGGCTCACGTTCGGGGTTCGCGGCCGTGACCGGGCCGTGCGCCATCAGGTGCAGGGGCTCGTCGTCTTCGGTATCGGGCTCGCCCTGACGAGCGGCTCGCTCGCCGGGCTCGACGCCGCCTCCGGCAACCCGTCGCACTCCACCGAGCTGGCCGTCCTGGTCGTGGCCAACCTCGCGGCGACCGTGCTGCGGTTCCTGCTCTTCCGGGCATGGGTGTTCCCCGAGCGGGGGGCGGAGACCGGGCCGCGGGGCGGCTGGGCGGAGGACGCGACCGTGCGGACGCGGACCGTAGGCGGGCACGACCACGACTCCTGGGACCAGCGATGACCGCAGACCTGAACACCTCCGCAGACCGGAATCCCTCCGCAGGCCGGGCTCCCTCGTACCGGGCTCCCTCGTACGAGGGCGGTTCCGCGGCCTCCACGGCGCCTGCGGCCTCCGCGGCCTTCGCAGGCCACGGCAACGGCCACACGCACGGTCGGCCCAGGCAGAGGCCGCATGTGCGAGTGTGGCGCGGCAGGGCGGAGGACGCGGTCTGGGTGCGGCCCGTCTTCCTCGGTCTGCTCCTCCTCATCGGCCTCGCCTACCTCTGGAACCTCTCCGCCTCCGGTTACGCCAACGCGTTCTACTCGGCGGCCGTCCAGGCGGGCAGCGAGAGCTGGAAGGCGTTCTTCTTCGGCTCGTCCGACGCCGCCAACGCCATCACCGTCGACAAGCCCCCGGCCGCCCTGTGGCCCATGGCCCTGTCGGTGCGGCTCTTCGGCCTCGGCTCGTGGGCGATCCTCGTGCCCCAGGTACTGATGGGCATGGCGACGGCCGGTGTGCTGTACGCGGCCGTACGGCGCAGGTTCAGTGCCGCCGCCGGGCTCATCACCATGGCCGTGTTCGCGACCACGCCCGTCGCCGCGCTGATGTTCCGGTTCAACAACCCGGACGCGCTGCTCGCGCTGCTGATGACCACGACCGTGTACTGCGTGCTGCGCGCCATGGAGCGGGCCCGGACGAAGTGGCTCGTGCTCGCGGGTGTCGCGGTCGGGTTCGCGTTCCTGACCAAGACGCTCCAGGCGTTCTTGATCCTTCCGCCGCTGGCCGTGCTGTACGCCGTGTTCGCTCCGACACGGCTGCGGCGCAGGCTCGGGCAGCTGGCCCTCGCCACGGTCGCGATGGTCGTCGCGGGCGGCTGGTGGGTGGCGGTCGTCGAGCTGTGGCCCGCGTCGTCGCGGCCGTACAGCGGCGGCTCCCAGAACAACTCGTTCCTTGAACTCACCTTCGGCTACAACGGGTTCGGCCGCCTGAGCGGAGACGAGACGGGGTCCGTCGGGGGTGGCGGGGGCGGTGCCGGTGGCGGGACCGGGCAGTGGGGTGCCACCGGCATCGGGCGGATGTTCAACTCCGAGATCGGCGGCCAGATCTCGTGGCTCATCCCCGCCGCGTTGATCCTTTTCGTGGTGGGTGTGGTGCTGACCTGGAAGGCCGGGCGGACGGACACCGCGCGCGCCGCGTTCCTCGCGTGGGGCGGGTCGATGGTGACGACCGGGCTCGTCTTCAGCTTCATGGCCGGGATCTTCCACCAGTACTACACCGTCGCCCTCGCCCCGTACGTCGCGGCGGTCGTCGGCATGGGCGCCACGGTGCTGTGGGAGGAGCGGTCGAGGGTCGCCGCCTCCGTGACGCTGGGCTCGGTCGTGGCGGTCACCGGAGTGTGGGCGTACGTCCTGCTCGGGCGGGTCCCGGACTACCTGCCGTGGCTGCGGTGGGCGGTGCTGATCGGCTCGCTCGTGGCCGGGCTCGGCATCTCGGTGGCCGGGCGGCTCGGGCGGGGGCTCGCACTCGGCGCGGCGGGGCTCGGTCTCGCGGTGTCGCTCGCGGCGCCGACCGCGTACTCCCTCACCACGCTCGGCTCCGGGCACACCGGGTCGATCGTCACGGCCGGGCCGAGCGGCGCGAGCCCGATGGGCGGCGGCGGTCACGGTGGCAGCCCCGGTGGCGGCGGCAGGGGCGGATTCCCCCGCGGCGGGATGCCCGGCCACACGGCTGCCGGCACGATGCCCGGTGGCGCCATGCCCGGCCGCACGGCCACCGGCACGATGCCCGGTGGCGCCGCCCCGGGCGAACGCGGCCGTAGGGGCGGCGGTGCCGGAGGCGGCGGCATGGGCGGCCTGCTCAACGGCGCCACGGTCACCGGCGAGGCCAGGAAGCTGCTCCGGGCGAACGCGGGCGACTACACCTGGGTCGCCGCCACGGTCGGCTCGCAGAACCAGGCCAGCTACCAACTCGCCACCGGCGACCCGGTGATGGCGGTCGGAGGCTTCAACGGCACCGACCCGTCGCCGACGCTCGCCCAGTTCAAGAAGTACGTGGCGGACGGCAAGATCCACTACTTCATCGCGAGCGGCAGGGGCGGAGGCGCGGGCGGAGGCGGCGGAGCCATGGGCGGCTCCGGTACCGGCACCTCGTCCGAGATCACGTCGTGGGTCGAGGCCAACTTCAAGAAGGTCACGGTCGGCAGCGCCACGTTCTACGACCTGACCCAGCCGAAGAGCTGAGACGTGGCGGCTCGCGGCGGTGCGCCGAAAATCGAGTTGTACACCGTACAAGTAGCTCTTTACGGTGTATGGCATGTCGTCCACGCGCACCGAACGCGAACCCACCCCGGCCGTCGGCCAGGCCCACCCGCGACGCTGGCTGATCCTCGGCGTCATCTGCCTCGCCCAGCTGACCGTGCTGCTCGACAACACCGTCCTCAACGTCGCGATCCCCTCCCTCACCCGGGAGCTGGGCGCCTCCACCTCCGACATCCAGTGGGTGATCAGCGCCTACTCGCTCGTCCAGTCGGGGCTGCTGCTCACCGCGGGCTCCAGCTCCGACCGCTACGGCCGCAGGAAGATGCTGGCGGCCGGGCTCGTGCTCTTCGGCACGGGTTCGCTCGTCGCCGGGCTCGCCGGGTCCACCGGGCAGCTGATCGCCGCGCGGGCGGGCATGGGCGTCGGCGGGGCGCTGTTGATGACCACCACGCTCGCGGTCGTCGTACAGATCTTCGACGACGGCGAGCGAGTCAAGGCCATCGGCATCTGGGCCACCGTCAACTCGCTCGGCTTCGCCGTCGGCCCGCTGCTCGGCGGCGTCATGCTCGACCACTTCTGGTGGGGATCGATCTTCCTGATCAACATTCCGGTCGCCGTGATCGGGCTGGTCGCCGTGCTGACCCTCGTCCCCGAGTCCAAGAACCCGCGGGGCGACCGGCCCGACCTGCTCGGCGCGCTGCTCTCCACCGTCGGGATGACCGGGATCGTCTACGCGATCATCTCCGGCCCTGACGCCGGCTGGACCTCCGCCCGCACCCTCGCCTCGGCGGCCGTCGGCGTCGTCTTCATGGCCGCGTTCGTCGCCTGGGAGCTGCGCACCCCGCACCCGATGCTCGACATGCACTTCTTCCGGAACCAGAAGTTCACGGGCGCGGTCGCCGGGGCGATCCTCGTCGCGTTCGGCATGGGCGGCTCGCTGTTCCTGCTCACCCAGCACCTCCAGTTCGTCCTCGGCTACCAGCCGTTGGAGGCCGGTCTTCGGACGGCTCCGCTGGCCCTGACCGTGGTCGCGCTCAACCTGACCGGGGTCGGCGCCCGGCTGCTGCCGAAGCTGGGCGCGCCGCTGACCATCGCCGCGGGGATGAGCTGCCTGGCGGGCGGGCTCGCCGCGATCGCGCTGCTCGGTGGGGACAGCTACGGCGGGATGCTGTTCGGGCTCGTCGTCATGGGCGCCGGTATCGCCCTCGCCATGCCGGCCATGGCCAACGCCATCATGAGCGCGATCCCGCCCGAGAAGGCGGGCGTCGGGGCCGGGGTCAACGGCACCCTCGCGGAGTTCGGCAACGGTCTCGGTGTCGCCGTGCTCGGGGCCGTGCTCAACGCCCGTTTCGCCGCGCTGGTCTCCGTCTCCGCCGCCTCCCTGCCGGCGGCGCTCGCCGCCGCCCGGTCGGCCGGGGAGAGGGCGCGGGTGGCGGACGCGTTCGCGTCGGGCCTGGAGACCAGTCAGCTGGTGGGCGCCGTCGCCGTACTGTGCGGTGGTCTGCTCGCCGCGGCGTTGCTCAGGCGCGCGGAGAGGGCAGACTCTGCCGTGGTGGCATCCGCATAGCATCCGGTGCGGGCGGAGGCGCCGATTCCGGTACCTGTATGACGACTCCTGGGAAGGTGCGCCATGGCGAAGGCAGCGCGGACACGGATCAGTGTCTGGCTGGAGAACTCCGGGACCGCCGGAACAGGTACCGGGTCCGGAACAGGTGCCGGATCCGGAACAGGCACCAGCACCGGGGCCGGGGCGGCCAGGGCGACGCGTACCCGACGGGGCGAGCAGCCCAGCGGCCTCGACCGCGACCGGATCACCGAGGCCACGGCCAAGCTGCTCGACGCGGAGGGACTCGCCAAGTTCTCCATGCGGCGCCTCGCGGGCGAACTCGGTGTCACGGCGATGTCCCTGTACTGGTACGTCGACACCAAGGACGATCTGCTGGAGCTCGCGCTCGACCGGGTGTTCGGGGAGTTCCCGGACCGGGCGGCGGCGGGAGGCCCCGGCCCGGACGTCGGCCCCTCGTGGCAGACGGAGCTGCGGGAGCTGGCCGCCGAGTACCGGGCACTGCTCGTACGCCACCCGTGGGTCTCGCCGCTGCTCGGCAACTTCCTCAACGTGGGCCCGCACGCGCTGCGCTTCGCCGCCGCCGTGCAGCGGGTCATGGCCCGCACGGGCCTGTCGCCCGCGGCGCAGCGCGGCGCGATCCCCTCGGTGTTCCAGTTCGTCTACGGGTTCGGGACCGTCGAGGGGCACTTCCGGCAGCGGTGCGCCGAGGTCGGCATGGAGCAGGACGAGTACTTCCGCAAGGCGATGGCGGAGTTCACGATGCCGCCGGAGATGGCGGAGACCTTTCAGCACACGGAGCGGGTCATGGAGGAGATGGACTCCGGCGAGACGGTCGAGCAGATCAGGGACCGGGACTTCCGGACCGCGCTCGACCTCCAGATCGCCGGGATCGAGGCGTTGGTGGCACGGGAGCCGGACCGCGGGTAGGCCGGGGGCGGGGTGGGGGCGCCCCAGGTGCCCCGGCCTACCGGCCCAGCCGCGCCGGAAAGCCCCCGGTCGCCACCGGCCCCCACCGCTGCGGGGTCACCCGGATGATCGACTTGCCCTGCTTGAGCATCGCCTCCCGGTACTCCGCCCAGTCCGGGTGCTCGCCCGAGATGGTGCGGAAGTACTCGACGAGCGGTTCCACGGAGTCGGGGGAGTCGATCACCTCGGCCGTGCCGTCGACCTGGACCCACGGCCCGTTCCAGTCGTCGCTGAGCACCACCACGCTCACCCGCGGATCCCGCTTGGCGTTACGCGTCTTGGCGCGCTCCGGGTAGGTGGAGACGACGATCCGGCCCGCGTCGTCGACACCGCAGGTCAGGGGCGATGCCTGCGGGGTGCCGTCGGCGCGGGCCGTGATCAGCAGGGCGCGGTGGCGCGGGCGTACGAAGTCGAGCAACTCGTCGAGGGAGACACGGGTGTTGGTCGCGATGTTCGGTGCCATGACGCCAGCGTAGTTACACGCTGGGCAGCGAGTCCCCCTGCACCGCCTGGATGTCGAGCTCGACCTTCAGCGTCGCGCCGATCGCCGCGATGCCGGCCTGCACGATCTGGTTGTAGTTCATGGCGAAGTCCTCGCGCTTGAGCTCGGCGGTCGCCTTGAACGCGGCACGCGTGCCGCCCCACGGGTCGGCGCCCGTGCCCAGGTAGCTCAGGTCGAGGTCGACCTCGCGCACGACACCGTGCATGCCGAGCTGTCCGTGCACCGTCCAGCGGTCGGGCCCGGCCGGGGTCAGGCCCGTCGACCTGTACGTGATCTCGGGGTACGTCTCCACGTCCAGGAAGTCCGCGGACTTCAGGTGGCCGTCGCGCATGCCGTTGCCGGTGTCGATCGACGCCGCCTTGATCACCGCCTCGACGCGGGACTTCTCCACGTCCTGGGCGATGTCCACGCGGGCGCTGAACTCGGTGAACCGGCCGTGCACCGACGTGATCCCCAGGTGCTGCGCGGTGGCGGCGACCGTGGAGTGCGCCGGGTCGACCGTCCAGGGTCCCGGCGGCGGCAGCTCGGCCCCACCCTGCCGGGCCAGGACGACGGTGCCCACGTCCGCCCGCCCGGTCGCCGTGACCAGGGCCGTGGCGGCCGCCGGGCCGTAGCCGACGGCCGTCACGATCACGGTGTAAGGGCCGGGGGCCAGGCTCGACGCGTCGTGCACCGCCCCCTCGTCGTCGGCCTCGGCGCGCAGCACCTGCGCGCCGGTCATGTCGGTCACCGTGACGACGGCGTGCGGCAGAGCCCACCCGTCCCGCGTACGGATCCGCGCACTCAGTCCCATCGCGTCACATCTCCTAGCTCAAGTATTCGCACCCGTAAGGGGGTTGGTCAGGTCTCCTGTGCGCGCACAGCCGGGCCGCACACGGGTGCGGTGCGGCCCGGTCCGGTCCGGCCCTGAAGGAACTCCCGCTCCTCGCCGACCGCGCGTCCTACGCGTCCGGGTGCGACAGTTCGATGTCGTGGCCGTCCACGCCGCCGCCGTTCACGGACAGGTGCGTGGCCACCGGCGGGTAGCCGGTCGCGATGACCGTGTACTCGCCGCTGTCCAGGTCGGTGAAGGCGTACGCGCCGTCGTCACCGGTGGTGGAGGTCGCGACCACGTTGCCCGCCGCGTCGACCAGGGTGACCCGTGCGTCGTTCAGGGCGCGGCCGCTCGCCCGTACGGTGCCCTGGAGCTGCGCGCCCGAGTTGAGCTCGATCTCGACGCGGGTGACACCCGTGCCGCCGATCTCGACGGGCAGTGCCAGCGGACGGTGCCCCGCCGCGTTCACGGCGACCGTCACCGTGCCCGGCACGAGCTCGGCGAAGGTGAACTCGCCGTCCTGGCCCGACAGACCGGTGGCCAGCACGTCACCCCGCACGTCCGTGACGATCACCATGGCGCCGATCACGGCGGCCTTGGTGTCGGCGGCCCGTACGACACCGGTCAGACCGCTGGTGCCGCTGAGCAGGATGTCGTACGCGACCGGCTGCTCGCCGACGACCACGGTGGCGGCCTGCGGCTGGTAGCCGTCGGCCGAGGCGATCAGGACGTAGCTGCCGGAGCCGGGGGCGTCGACCGCGTACGAGCCGTCGGCCTGGGCCACGGCCCGGCCCAGCTGCCGTCCGCCCAGGGAGATCAGGGTGACCGCGGCGTGGGCGACCGGGGCGGACTCGGCGCCGCGGACGAATCCGTGCACCGGGGGGCCGCCGACCGGGGCCGAGCCGTCACCGGCGGTCGAGGCGGCCGAGGCGACGGCGGCCAGGGGCTGGGCCTGGGTCTGGGCCTGGGGCGTGAGACCCGTCTGCTCGTCGGTGGGGGCGCCCGCGCCGACCAGGCTGGGCACCTTGTCCGCCGGCGTGTCCTCCAGCGGCCCGGCGACGGCGGTCGCGGCGTCGACCGGCGCCTCGACCGCGGCGGCGGCCTGGGCATCGGCCGGGGCGGTGGCCGGGACGGGAGCCGCCTGGCCCTCGGCGGCCTGCTCGATGGCACCGGTGGTACGCAGCGGAACCTCCTTGATGAAGAGCGTCACGACGAACGCCAGGAACGCGACAGGGGCGGTGTACAGGAAGATGTCCGCGATGCCGTGCCCGTATGCGCTCTCGAGCCAGGTGCGGATGGGGGCGGGCAGCGCGCCCATGTCAGGGATCTGGCCGCTGCCCACGGCCTTGCCCGCCGCCACCTGCGCCTTCGGGTCGAGCGAGCCGATGGTGTCGGTGGCGTAGTGGGTGATGCGGGTGGTCATCACGGAGCCGAGCGCGGAGACGCCGAGCGCGCCGCCGAGGGACCGGAAGAACGTCACCACGGACGAGGCGGCGCCGAGGTCCTTGGGCGCGACCTGGTTCTGCGTGCAGAGCACGAGGTTCTGCATCATCATGCCGATGCCGAGACCCATCAGCGCCATGAAGATCGCCAGGCGCCAGTACGGCGTGTCGTAGCGCATGCTGCCCAGCAGGCCGAGACCCGCGGTCAGGAAGACACCGCCGGCGACGAGCCACGCCTTCCACTTGCCGCTGCGGGTGATGATCTGACCGGACACGGTCGACGCGACGAACAGTCCGCCGATCATCGGGATCGTCATGACACCGGACATCGTCGGCGTCTTGCCGCGCGCCAGCTGGAAGTACTGGGAGAAGAAGACCGTGCCCGCGAACATGGCGACACCGACGAACAGCGACGTCAGCGAGGCGAGCGCGATGGTGGGGTTGCGGAACAGGCGCAGCGGGATGATCGGCTCGTCGGCCTTGGCCTCGACGAGCAGGAAGATCAGCGCGAGCACGATCGAGCCACCGACCATCGTGTACGTCTGCCAGGACAGCCAGTCGTACTTGTCGTCGGCGAAGGTCACCCAGACCAGCAGCAGGCTGGCCGCCGCGGTGATGAAGAAGGCGCCCGCCCAGTCGACCTTGACCTTCCGCTTGACCACCGGAAGGTGCAGCGTCTTCTGGAGCACGACCAGGGCGATCAGCGCGAACGGCACACCCACGTAGAGGCACCAGCGCCAGCCGAGCCAGTCGGTGTCGGTGATGACGCCGCCGACGAGCGGGCCGCCGACGGTGGCGATGGCGAACGTGGCGCCCAGGTAACCGGAGTAACGGCCGCGCTCGCGCGGGGAGATCATCGCGGCCATGATGATCTGCGCGAGAGCGGAGAGACCGCCCGCGCCGATGCCCTGGATGGCGCGGGCCGAGATCAGCATGCCCGGGTTCTGCGCGAGACCGGCGACGACCGAGCCCGCGATGTAGACGACCAGGGCTATCTGGACCAGGACCTTCTTGCTGAAGAGGTCGGCCATCTTGCCCCACAGGGGCGTGGAGGCGGTCATGGCGAGCAGCGCCGCCGTGACGACCCAGGTGTAGGCGGACTGGCCGCCGCCCAGGTCACCGATGATCTTCGGCAGGGCGGTCGACACGATCGTCGACGAGATGATGGCGGCGAACATGCCGAGCAGCAGCCCGGAGAGCGCCTCCATGATCTGGCGGTGGCTCATCGGGGCGCCGGGCTGGTGCGCGGCGCCCGAGTGCGCTGAATGCTTGGCATGGCTGCCCCGCACACCGGCAGGTGTGGATGTTGCCATGGGAGGTCCTCTTCTTACGTCTGCGGGGTGGAAAGGAAGTCTGTGTACGGCGCTCGGCGCCGGTTCGGACGGGCCCAGGTACGGCCGGGGTCGGCTCTCCCGGACTCACCGGGCTCAGCACCCGGGCTCACGCGGGTGCGCGGGCGGCGGCGGTCACGGCGGTCGTCCGGCAGTCGCCGAAACTGTCGCGCAGCCGGGTCATGAGGGCGATCAACTGGTCGACCTCGTCGTCGGTCCAGTCGCTCAGCCGCTCGGCGAGCAGCTTGGTCGTGCACGCGTTGAGCACTTCCAGCTGTCGGCAGCCGTCGTCTGTGAGGGTCAGGATGCGTGAACGCTTGTCGGCGGGGTCGGGGTTGCGCGCGATCCAGCCGCGCGCGGCGACGTGTGCGACGTGGCGGCTTGCCACGGACACGTCGACGGCGAGCAGCTCCGCCATCCGGCTCATCCGCATGTTCCCGTACCGCTTGAGCAGCGTGAGAACGGCGGCCGATCCGGGCGGGCAGTCGGACGGCAGGATGCGCGCCATGTCCCGTTTGACGGCACCGAAGGCGCTCAGCTGTCGCGCCAGCTCGTCGTAGTGACGTTCGGTGGCCACGGCATCTCATCTCCCTATTTGTTGCTTAAGGCAACAATAGAACAAGTTGGTTGCCGCAGGCAAACGAAAGGGGGTGCTCGTGTTTAAAATCGCGGCAAAGAGCCCGCGAGGGTTGGTAAAAGTGCAGCTCAAGTGGGCTTTGTGGAGACTGTGGCGCCCGTGCCGTCGATTCGCTAGGGTCCTGCCTCATGGCACACAACCCTCAGGGCCCGGGCCCCCAAGGCAGCAACGACCCCGCGGGCAGCACCCAGATGTTCCGCGCTTTCGTCGACGAGCAGCCTCCCGCGGCGCGTCAGCAGACGGTCTCGAAGTCCGGGCCGAGCGCGGGTCTGATCCTGGGCATCGTCCTCGCGGTCGTGGTCGTCGCGGGCGTGGCCTGGCTGGCGTTCAAGTAACTGGTCTTCTGGTTCCAGTAACTGATCTTCTGGCTGGCCTTCTGGCTGGTCTCCTTACTGATCCTCAGTCGGGCGGGGCGGGGCGAGGCGGGCCGCTGTCAGCACAGGCCCTGGGGCTCCCTGTACCTCTCGGTCAGGTGTCGTCAGCGACGCCCGGAGCGGCGGCTGTCTACTCCGAGGGGTAGATGTCTCCGCCCCGCATGGCGCTCTCCTGTTCGATCCGGGATCGCAGCCTGCGCGACTTGCCCAGGAGTTTCTGCCGCTCCTCCGGGTCGCCGGCGTGCTCCGCGGCATCCGCCAGTTTCCGGGCCTCTTCGCGCATCTGCAGCAGCCGTGCGCGTGTCTCTTCGGTGCTCATGAGGGGACCTCGCCTTGTCTGTGTGTGGGGGGGGCCGGGAGTACGGATACAAGCGAATCAAGCTCAGGCGGCCCCGGCATCTCGACGTGCCGTCGCGTACGCCGTCGCGCTTCGCACCCCACCCACGATCCACTACGCGGCGTAGCCGGATCACCGGACCGTGCTGACGGGTTCGAGGGCGTAGGACACAGGGCACAGGGCGCCGGGCACAGGACACCGGGAACCGGGCACAGGGCACAGGACACCGGGCGCAGAGCGCAGGGCGCAGGACACAGGGCGCAGGACAGCCGCGGCACTCTCTTCGGCCGTGGCGGCTCTTCAACAGCGGCAGACCCTGCGCCGGTCACTTCCAGTCGACGGAGACATCACGCGTCTCCAGGTGCATGCCGAGCGGCACGCGCCAGGCGTCGACGCAGACCGTCCACGTCTTCTCCTTCTTCTCCCCCGCCTCGATGGGGGCGGGGAGGGCTTCCTTGGTCTCGATGGTCGCCCAGTCGATGCCGAGCGCCCCGATGACATGCGTCCCCAGTGTCACGGTGCCCGAACGCACAACGCTCCCACCGGAGTTGCGGAACGTCAGCGTCACGTCCTGACACCAGCGCTTGTCGGTGTCCTTGAGGTCCGGAGAACTCACCTTGAGCACGGCGGGACCGCTCGGCGAGGGCGAGGGCGACGGTGTCGAGGTGGGCGGGGACGTGGCCGTCCCGGCGGAGGACCGGCCGCCCGTGCCGGAGTGTTTCCCGACGGACGGGCCGGAAGCCGGGGTGTGGCCGCTTGGCGGCGCGGCGGACTGTTGCCGAGCCGCGGCCGCTGACGAGCCGCCGGGCACACCTGAACCGACAGCGCCATCGCTACTGCTACCGCTACCGCCTCCACCTCGGTCACCGCCGTCAGCACTGGCGCGGGAGCCCCCACCGCCACCAGCGCCGCCACCGGTACCACTACCACTACCACTACCACTACCTGAACGCCCGGACTCCTCACGGGAGTTCGTCCCGCCGGGACCGATCGGCACGAACCGCACCTTGCCGGTGGGCGACGCGGACACCGCGGGCGCCTGCGAAGATCCGCCGCCGGCGCCGACGGCGACGTACCCGCCGAGGCAGACAACGGCCACCGAGGCGGCCCCGACGGCCGCCCCTCTCCGCCCACGCACCCAAGTCCGCAGCATGGCCCACAGTGTGTCTGACGAACCGTCAAACGGGAACCCCGGCAGGTGAGGGAGAGCCTGACGCGCGGCCTTCACTCAGAGGTCAGTCCGAGAGCGGTCGAGAGCGGTCGAGAGCGGTGGAGCGCAGTCGGGAGCAGCGAGGTCAGCCCGAGGCCAGTCGAGGTCAGCCCGAGGCCAGTCGAGGCCAGTCGAGGTCAGTCCGAGATCAGTCCCTCCCGCAGTTGCGCGAGAGTGCGGGTCAGTAGTCGCGACACGTGCATCTGGGAGATCCCGACTTCCTCTCCGATCTGCGACTGCGTCATGTTCGCGAAGAACCGCAGCATGATGATCCGCCGCTCGCGGGGCGGCAGCTTCGCCAGCAGCGGCTTGAGCGACTCCCGGTACTCGACTCCCTCAAGCGCCGAGTCCTCGTACCCGAGCCGGTCGGCGAGCGACCCCTCGCCGCCGTCGTCCTCGGGCGCGGGGGAGTCGAGCGAGGAAGCCGTGTACGCGTTCCCGACCGCGAGGCCGTCGACCACGTCCTCCTCCGAGACGCCGAGGGCCGCGGCGAGTTCGGGGACGGTCGGCGAGCGGTCAAGCCTCTGCGAGAGTTCGTCGCTGGCCTTGGTGAGGGCGAGCCGCAGCTCCTGGAGGCGGCGCGGCACGCGCACCGACCACGACGTGTCCCGGAAGAACCGCTTGATCTCGCCGACGACGGTCGGCATCGCGAACGTCGGGAACTCCACGCCCCGTTCGCAGTCGAACCGGTCGATCGCCTTGATCAGCCCGATGGTCCCGACCTGGACGATGTCCTCCATCGGCTCGTTCCGGCTGCGGAAGCGGGCCGCCGCGTACCGCACCAGCGGCAGGTTGAGCTCGATGAGGGTGTCACGTACGTAGACCCGCTCCGGGCTGTCCTCGCCGAGCGTGGCCAGGCGCAGGAACAGGGAACGGGAGAGGGTCCGGGTGTCGATGGCCCCGGAGGTCTCGGTGGGTACCGGCGGTTCGGAGGCGCCCGAGAGGCCGGGCCCGTCCGGCGCCCCCGGCACGCCCGGTGCCTCGGACACCTCGGGTGTCTGCGGGGCGACGACCAGCGTCCGCTGGTCGTCGTCGCTGAGCGCGGCAGGTGCGGAGTCGTTCGCATCGCCGGGCGTACGGAGCGTGCCGAGCGTGCGTGTGAGCACCTTCGAGCTGCCCTCGTCTGCGGACATGCCACCCCCTTGAGGTCGCGGACGGTCGCGGCGGGCGCTCCCGTCAGGTAGGAGCGCAGCCTCCACCTGAATACCGGTCGTGAGGCTGCGCCAAACGCGGTTCCAGCAGAATGTCACATGTCGGCAACACGCTGTAGTGACATGTCGACATGGAAAGGGTGAATCGCCGCAGGAAACAAGGGGTGTGGCTGGGCGTGAACGTGATTCTGTCGAGAATTCGCCCCTGGACCGCTCTACCCGATTCAGCTACGCATCGATCCTGTTTGCGGATCGCAGCCGGGCGAAGCTCCGGGCGAGGAGCCTTGACACGTGCATCTGCGAGACGCCGAGCTCGGCGCTGATCTGCGACTGCGTCAGGTTGTTGTAGTACCGCAGCAGCAGGATGCGCTGCTCGCGCTCGGGCAGCTGTACGAGCAGATGCCGTACGAGGTCACGGTGTTCGACGCCGTCCAGCTCCGGGTCCTCGTAGCCGAGCCGGTCGAGGAGCCCCGGCATGCCGTCGCCCTCCTGGGCGGCCTCCAGGGACGTCGCGTGGTACGAGCGGCCCGCCTCGATGCAGGTGAGGACTTCCTCCTCGGTGATGCGGAGCCGCTCGGCGATCTCGGCGGTGGTGGGGGAGCGGCCGAAGGCGGTCGTCAGGTCCTCGGTGGCGCTGTTGACCTGCACCCACAGCTCGTGGAGGCGGCGCGGTACGTGGACGGTGCGGACGTTGTCCCGGAAGTACCGCTTGATCTCACCGACGACGGTCGGCATGGCGAAGGTCGGGAACTGCACCCCGCGGTCCGGGTCGAAGCGGTCGATGGCGTTGATCAGCCCGATGGTCCCGACCTGGACGACGTCCTCCATCGGCTCGTTGCGGCTGCGGAAGCGGGCCGCGGCGTACCGGACCAGCGGCAGGTTCGCCTCGATCAGGGCGCCGCGCAGCCGGGAGTGCTCCGGGCTGCCCTGCGGCACCTCCTTGAGTTGCGCGAAGAGGACCTGTGTCAGCGCCCGGGTGTCGGCGCCGCGGGATTTGGCGGGCGCCCCCTCCGGGGCCGTTTGAGGCGCAGTACTGGCCGGCACGGTCAACGCCACCTCTGTTTCCGTCAACTCGTCTTCCGTCAACTCATCGGTCAAAAGCGGTCATAGCATCACAAGACATGTGCACTGTGTGCAAGCACCGCATAACCACGTGTTGGGGATGGACGCGGAACAGCCCCCCGCCGTTTCGGCGAGGGGCTGGTGATGAGACGGAGAGGAGGGCGGTCAGAACTCGTAGTCGGCGATCACCCAGGTGGCGAACTCGCGCCACAGAGCGACACCCGCCTGGTGCGCGGGGTGCTCGATGTAGCGCTTGAGGGCGTCGGTGTCCTCGACGGCCGAGTTGATCGCGAAGTCGTACGCGATGGGCCGGTCGGTGATGTTCCAGTCGCACTCCCAGAACCGCAGCTCGGGGATCTGCTCGCCCAGCGCGCGGAAGGCCCTGACGCCTTCGACGACACGCGGTTCGTCGCGGCTGACGCCGTCGTTGAGCTTGAAGAGGACCAGGTGGCGGATCACGGAGTTGCTCCCAGGGGCTTGGTGCCGGGCGGCGCCGGGGGCTCACTTGCCTCCGTTGACGACCCACGTCATGAAGTCGCCGACGGACTTCGCGGCGCTGGATATGCCCTCGAACCCTATCTGGACGTAGTCGGCGGCCTTGGCGGGGTCCGTGATGATCACGTAGAGCACGAACACGATCGCGACGTACAGACTCACCTTTTTCGCCTGCACCACGCTCGGCCTCCCCTGGTCCTGTCCGCGGTCCTGTCCTGCCGGCCCTGTGTGTCCGTCGTTCCCGTCCGTCACAGGGGTCCCTCGTGCAGGTGATCCCCGGTGCCGGGCGCGAGTCTAACCCGGCCCGTGGGACCCGGCCCCGTACTCACCTGACCTTTAAGGACCAACGACCTCCGCTTACGGGTCTTTTGCTGCTGCTCACGGCGGTGCCGGTGGCGCAGGATGGGTGGCGAGCCCGGAGGATCTGGCAGGAATCCGAAGGGCAGGGACGACCCCCCGACTGCGGGGCTCGCGCCGCTGCTTCCCCCTGACGCGGCGTGGGCTACGGGAGATCGTCCTCATCGGGGGGAACGGCTTGTCCCCCCGATGCCGTTCCCCCCGACCCGAGCGGGACGGAGAGCCCCGGCGCCCCTGGTCAGGCGCCGGGGCTCTTCGGGCTCGGACTCGGACCCGGACTTGGGCTCGGACTCGGACCCGGACTTGGGCTCGGCCTGGGGTTCTGAGTCGGGGTGAGGACCTGAGCGGGGCTGCGGTCGCGGGATGGTCATGAGCCTTCCGACAGGCCCTCGCCCGTCCGCGGGCGTGGAGCCGTGTCGTCGGGAACGTCCGGGGAGGCGAAGTGGAACGGGACCCCGAGGTGGTCGGCCAGGGCCCGGCCCGCCTCGGCCGCGGCGGCACTCGCCTGAGCGACGCCGGAGCCTTGCCGGACGGTCGCCAGGTGGCCTTCCCCGCTCGGACGGTCAAGGACCGCTACCAGCACCACGAACCAGTCGTGGAAGGTGTCGCCGTCCCAGAGAGCCTCAACAGCGGTCACTCGGCCGGGGAGTGCCGCGGCGCGGGCCGCGAGCGCGGGGGTGTCGAGACGGTCGGGCGGGGTGTACCGCACGCGATCGCCAAGCGCCTCGTAGCGCGCGTACACCACTTGCTCCGCCTCGCCCAGCCCGACTCCCAGCGGGCGCAGGGCCTCCCACACGGCCTTGACCGCCATGAGCGGACGGTCGCCCAGCACGTCGGCGTCGACCTCCTGGCGGGTCGACGCCTCCAAGTAGTCCCACCAGCCGCTCACGGGGCGAACTCCGCGCCGGCCTCCATGGCATGCGTCATGGGCCGAACGTACTTCAGTGCGAAGCGGCCCACGCAGGAGCAGCACGAAGGGCCCGGTCCAAGTGGACCGGGCCCTTCGTCTACCTGCGGTAGCGGTGGGATTTGAACCCACGGTGACTTGCGCCACACTCGCTTTCGAGGCGAGCTCCTTCGGCCGCTCGGACACGCTACCGAGAGGAACTCTAGCCCATAGGCGGCTGTGGTCTGAAATCCGTATCTCGGAAGAAGCGGGTGAGGGGCTCGGCGCACGCGTCGGCCAGCACACCGCCGATCACCTCGGGGCGGTGGTTGAGCCGCCGGTCGCGGATCAGGTCCCACAGTGAACCCGCCGCTCCGGCCTTCTCGTCGCGGGCGCCGTAGACGACCCGGTCGAGCCGGGAGTGGACTGCCGCGCCCGCGCACAGCGTGCACGGTTCCAGGGTGACGACGAGTGTGCACCCGGTCAGCCGCCAACCGCCGAGGGCCTGTGCCGCGCGGCGGATCGCCAGGACCTCGGCGTGGGCCGTGGGGTCGCCGGTCAGTTCCCGCTCGTTGTGCGCGGTCGCGAGCACGCTCGTGCCGTCGGGGCCGACCACGACGGCGCCGACCGGGACATCGCCGCTCGCGGCGGCGAGCCCGGCCTCGGCCAGCGCCTGCCGCATGAGCGGCGCCCAAGGGTCTCGTACGGGATCGGGGGCTGCGGAGGGATCGGGGAGTTCGGGGTAATCGGGGGCTTCGGGGGGATCGGGGACTTCGACGGGATCGGGGGCTTCGGGGGGGTGGGGCGGTCCGGGTGTCACCTGGGGAATGTATCCCCGGGGGTGACGGCCGTACCCGGTGGACGTCCGGCCACCCGCCGCGACGGTCAGCGCACTGTCTCGAGCACCTCCGCGGCTCCCAGCACTTCGGCGATGTCGCTGAGCGCGTCCGAGCTGTCGAGGGACAGCAGTTCCTTGTCGGAGACGCCGAGGTCGGCGAGGAGCCCGGTGTCCCCGATCGGCCCGGCGGGTACCGCCGAGGCGCCGGAACCGTCGTCCTCGTCCTCGTCGTCCGCGTTCTCAGGCTCGCCGTCCTCGGTGCCGTCCAGGTCGAGGGCGTCGAGGTCGTCGATGCCGCCGGGCCCGTCCGGTTCCTTGCCGAGCAGTTCGTCGGTGAGCAGGATCTCGCCATAGCTGCTCCGGGCTGCCGCGGCGGCGTCGGAGACAAAGATGCGAGGGTCGTCCTCGCCGTCCACACGGACGACGCCGAACCAGGTGTCCTCCTGTTCGATGAAGACGAGGACCGTGTCGTCCTCGGCGCCGGCCTCGGCAGCCGCTTCGCGGGCCAGGTCGGACAGGTCCGACAAGGTCTCCACGTCGTCGAGCTCTGTATCGCTCGCTTCCCACCCGTCTTCGGTGCGCGCGAGCAGTGCGGCGAAGTACACCGTGACTCTCCCACTGGTCTCAGGTGTGCCGGTCGGGGGTCCCCCCGGCGGGGTTGTCGGGAGGGGAGTGCAGCTCAGCCCCGCCCACTCGGAATCGTGGCAGAAAGAAGGGCTCCAGGAGAGGTCTTCCGCTCGCTGTGTTGGCTGCGCGCCCTCAACGGCCCGGCGGAACGGGGGTCCCGGCGGCGTTCCGGCGGCGTGTCGGCGGCCGGGGCGGGGGGCCGGCGGCTGGGTGGTTCGTGCAGGTCCGTGTCGGTGCACGCAGTCCGTGCAGTCCGTGCAGTCCGTGCAGTCCGCGCGGTCCGCGCAGGCGCGCGCAGTCCCCGTGGTCCCCGTGGTCCGCGTGGTCCGCGCACGCCCGTATCGGTCAGATCCGTTGAGATCGGTGGACATCGTGTCGGGTCACCAGCGGAAAGTGCGCATCCTCATGTGCTGACGCATTCTCGCCGCTCTCGCGCGGCGCGGCTGGACGCGGGCACGCAGCTCACGGGCCTCGGTCAGCTCACGCAGGAACAGGGCCCGACGCCGTCTGCGCTCCGCGTCCGTCTCGGAGTCCGTGTCGGCGTCCGTGTCGGCGTCCGGCCCGGAGCCCGTTGTCTCGGCGTCTGTCCCGGAGTGCGTCCAGGAGTCCGTCTCGGTGTTCGTCACGGTGTCCGTCTCCGCGTCGGAGTCGGCCGACGGGGGCCGTTTCCACTCGGGCTCCCGTTCGGGCTGTCGTCGGCGTTCGCGGTCCGGCATGGGCCACACCACCCCAGTCTCCACCGGTCGTCACTCCCATGGGTGAATCCTCTCCACTGTCCCTCGGGCACGGCGGTCGATGCCAGTGGGCGGCCGAGGGGCCGGTCGGCCGTCCCGGAGCCGGGGGCGGGCGCCGGTAGCCTGGTGGCAAGGGTCGCCACAAGCGGCCGTCATTGCTGTTGGGGACCCTTAGGACCCTTGGAGGTAGTAACCGTGCGTCTGCAGGTTGTCGACCACCCGTTGGTGGCGCACAAACTCACCACGCTGCGCGACAAGCGCACCGACTCCGCCACCTTCCGGCGCCTGGCCGACGAGCTGGTCACCCTGCTCGCGTACGAGGCGACCCGTGACGTGCGCACCGAGCAGGTCGACACCGACACCCCCGTCTCCCGGACGACCGGCGTCAAGCTGTCGTACCCGCGCCCGTTGGTCGTGCCGATCCTGCGCGCTGGCCTCGGCATGCTCGACGGCATGGTGCGGCTGCTGCCGACCGCCGAGGTGGGCTTCCTCGGCATGATCCGCAACGAGGAGACGCTGCAGGCGTCCACGTACGCGACGCGCATGCCGGAGGACCTGTCCGGACGTCAGGTGTACGTACTCGACCCGATGCTCGCCACGGGCGGCACGCTCGTCGCGGCCATCAAGGAACTGATCGCGCGCGGCGCGGACGACGTGACGGCCGTGGTGCTGCTCGCCGCGCCGGAGGGCGTCGAGATCATGGAACGGGAGCTCGCGGGCACGCCGGTGACCGTGGTGACGGCCTCGGTCGACGAGCGGCTCAACGAGAACGGGTACATCGTGCCCGGCCTCGGCGACGCGGGCGACCGGATGTACGGCGCGGCCGAGTAGTTCCTTCGGAAGGGCCGGACGGGCCGGACGGGCCGGACGGGCTGGAAGGGCTGGAAGGGCTGGAAGGGGCTGAGGGGGGGGCGCAGGGGGCGCAGGGGGGTGGCTCTCCTCGGGCCCCTCTGGTCGTACTAGCCGCAGGTCCGCGAAGGCGAAGCCGTGGGTTTCGGGTGGGTCAGTGCCCGGAGGGCCTTGTCGGCGTCGGACTTGGTCGCGAGTGACGTGAAGCCGGAGCCGATGATCAGGTCGACCTCCGTCGCCTTCTTCCGGGTGTCCAGCTTCCGCTGTGCCCCGGACAGCTGCGTGCCGAGTACGGGCAACGCGGTGTCGCTCGCCGCCTTCGCGCCGAGCAGTATCCCGGGGCCCTTGACCTTCTTGTCGTACTGAGCCGTCGCGTTCGCCACGTCCCCGATCTTGAACCCGCGCTTCTTGAGTTCGTCCGCGGTCTTCCTGGCCAGGCCGCTGCGGGGCGTGGCGTTGAAGACGTTGACCGTGATCTCGGCGGGGGACGGGATGCGGTCCGCGGGGCGCGCGGCGCCCGTGCTCTCGGACCGGCTCGCGGCATGTTGCGCGTTCGTCGCGCAGTGCGTGGTGCCGTGGCCCGCCGTGGTGGAGGACCCGCCGCCCGTGAAGACGTCGACCAGCTGGAAGGAGCCCCAGCCGATCAGGCCGACCGCGGCGGTGGACGCGACGACGGCGAGCACGATCCTGCTGCGTGAACGGCCGCGCCGCATCCTGGGGTACTTGTCTCCCGTGATGCGGTATTTACCTCCCATGCCGGGGGGAGTGAGCATGCTCATGGGCGCAGCGTAGTGCGGCGCGGCGGTGATGCCTATTAAATGATCACGGGCAGTCGCCCAGTACGACCCAAAAGGTGCAATGCGCGCTCCGAGTGGTCGAACTCTCTCGGCCTGATCAGCCCGATCGGCCCGGTCAGCCCGATGAGTGTCATGAGTGCCATGAGCGCCATGAGTGCGATCAGCCCGATAGCCTCAGTCGTCTCGTCGTCTCGTCGTCTCGTCGGCCCGATCGTCTCGGTCGGCCCAATCGGCTCAGCCGAGTTCGAGCACGCGCGCGTGCAGCACCTGACGCTGCTGGAGCGCGGCGCGGACGGCGCGGTGCAGCCCGTCCTCCAGGTAGAGGTCGCCCTGCCATTTCACGACGTGCGCGAAGAGGTCACCGTAGAAGGTGGAGTCCTCGGCGAGCAGCGTCTCCAGGTCGAGCTGCCCCTTGGTCGTCACGAGCTGATCGAGGCGGACCGGGCGCGGTGCGACGTCCGCCCACTGCCGGGTGCTTTCCCGGCCGTGGTCGGGGTACGGCCGGCCGTTTCCGATGCGCTTGAAGATCACACGGAAAGCCTACCGGGCCCGGCTCACCGGGCGCAGCCATGGAGACGGAGTGCGTCGAGTGTGCCGACGTGACATTAGGCGCCGAACGTGGGTGAAACGGAAACCTTGAACCGGGCGCCGCGGCCGGAAACGGCCCCTGCTCACTTCTTCGCGGCTTTGGCGGCGGCCTTGATCTCCTGCTTGTGCGCCCGCACCTTGGCGAGCGAGTCCGGCCCGGTGATGTCGGCGGCCGAGCGGTACGCCTCCGGCTCTCCGTACGGTCCCGCGGCCTCTCGCCAGCCGGTGGGCCGTACGCCGAGCTGTTTGCCGAGCAGGGCGAGGAAGATCTGGGCCTTCTGCGCGCCGTATCCCGGCAGGTCGCGCAGGCGCCGCAGTACTTCCTCGCCGGTGTCGGCGTCCTGCCACACGGCGGCCGCGTCACCGTCGTAGTGTTCGACCAGGTACTGGCACAGCTGCTGCACCCGCTTGGCCATGGAGCCCGGGTAGCGGTGCACGGCCGGCTTCTCGGAGAGCAGTGCGGCGAAGGCGTCGGGGTCGTACGCCGCGATCTCGTGCGCGTCGAGATCGTCGCCGCCCATCCGGGTGGCGATCGTGTACGGCCCCGAGAACGCCCACTCCATGGGCACCTGTTGGTCGAGCAGCATCCCGACGAGCAGAGCGAGCGGACTGCGCCCGAGCAGTTCGTCGGCGTCCGGTTCCTGGGCGATGTGGAGGGTGACGTCCATACGTCGATGATCCGGCGCGGCGCCGCATCGCGCACGCCGCACCCCTGCGCCACCCTGACCCCATGACGACCACTACCACGTACGACCTCAGGTCCCTCGCCGACGACCATCTGGCCGCCGCCCGCCAGGCCGCGCACGGCCGCAGCGCCGAGCTCCTCATCCGCGAGGATCCGCTGCGGCAGAGCGTCATCGCCCTCACCGAGGGCAACACCCTGGAGGAGCACAACGCGCCGGCCTGCGCGACGCTCCAGGTGCTGTCCGGTCGCGTCCGTCTCACCGCGGTCTCCGGTGACGTGATGCTCGGTACGGGGCAGATCCGCGCGATCCCGCAGGAAAGGCACGGGCTCACTGCCCTGACGGACGCGGTCGTCCTCCTGACCGCCGTCATGGCCTGAAGCGGCGGCATGAGCATGGCCCGAAGCGGGAGTATGAGCATGGCTTGAAGTGGCGGCATGGCTTGCGGGGGCGGGCGGAAGAGGGCAACCATTCGGCGCGGAAGGCGGTCGAACCCGATGAGACACCACAGGACGACCGATACAACGCAATAAACTGGAAGTCCTGAACCGGGAACCATGCCGGGTCAATCCGGCATCTCCACAAGTGCACACCGCGTCGCACCACTGTGTGAGCGGACGCATCACAGCGCCACGTCGAGCCGTTCTCCGGCTCCCCTGACCCCGGCCCCGTACGCGCCGGACGACGCGCGTCGGGACCTCTCTTCCACGCTGACAGGGAAACGTGTTCATGTTCCACATATCGAAGCGCGCGGCCGCGCTCGGGGCTGCCGCGGCGCTCGCCGCGACCACGGCGTTCGCCGTCTCCGCCGACGCCGCGGGCAGCGCGCCCCGCACGCCCGGCGCGCCCCGCACGGCGAAGGCGGCGGCGACCACCGTCCCCACCTGCCACGTCGACGACTTGTACCTCTCCATGGGCAAGCCGCAGGGCGCGGCCGGTTCGTTCCTCTATCCGATCCGGTTCACCAACACGTCCACCCACACGTGCGATCTGCGCGGCTACCCGGGCGTGAGCGCCGTGAACGTCGGCCACGGCCAGATCGGCTCCCCGGCCACCCGTAACGCGCACTCGGTCTCCACCGTCGCGGTCCGCCCGGACCACACGGTGTACGCCACCATCCGCACCAACGACCCTGATGTCGTGTCGAGTTGCCGCCCGACGTCGACGTACGTCCGCGTCTACCCGCCGGCCTCCTACCAGAGTGTTCTCATCCCGTACCACCTGCGGGTGTGCGGGGCGTTCGAGATCAACCCGGTCGGGGCCACACCGTGAGCACGCCCCTCCTGTGGTAGCACTGCACGCACAGGAGGGCAGTACATATGGCGGGTAACGCACCATCCCGACGCAGCGGCTACCACCACGGTTCGCTCCCCGCGGCGCTCGTCGCGGCGGCGCTCGAGATGGTGGACGAGCGCGGGCCGCAGCAGGTGACCGTACGGGAAGTCGCGCGGCGCGCGGGCGTCTCGCCCGGGGCCCCGTTCCGGCACTTCGCCGACCGGCAGGCGTTGTTGACCGCCGTCGCCGGTCGCGTGCTCGCCGACTTCGAGCAGTGGCAGAGCGCCGCTGTGGCGGAGGGGGCGGGGCCCGCTATGCGCGACTTCGGGCTGGGTTTCGTGCGGTACGCGATCCGCCACCCGCACCGCTTCGAACTGATCAAGTCGAGGGTGTTCGGCGCGGAGCAGCCCGTCGAGCTGCACGAGCAGCTCGGCCGCATCGAGGGGATGTTGACAGCGGCGATCGTCGACGACCAGCAGGCGGGCACGCTCCGCGACGGCGATCCGGCCGTCCTGGGTCTCGCCGGGCAGGCGGTGGTCTACGGGCTCTCCCAGATGATCGTCGACGGCTACCTGCCCTCCGAGCGGGCGGAGCAGCTCGTCGAGCAGGTTCTGGACACGTTCGGCATGGGTGTCGCAAACCCCACCTTGTTCGCTTGTAGGGGCGGGGAGGGTTGAGGCCGATTCCTTCGTGCGCGATGTCTTGACCGCGTCCTTGCCCGCTGATGTAATCGGCGATTACATCAGCGGGGAGAGACGAGCAGGGGCGGAGGAGTCGCCGATGGTCACGGCAGGCGAGTCACGCGAGTCAGGCGAGTCGGGAGGGACAGGCCAGTCACGCGAGTCACGCGAGTCACGCGAGTCACGCGAGTCACGCGAGTCAGGCGGGACAGGCGACTCAGGCAGGGCAGTCGCCGCGGGCGCCGCGCGAACGCGTCGGCCGTCCCGCATACCGCGCCGCATCCCTCGATTCCCGGAGCCCGCGGCCGTCGGGACCGTGGCCGTCCGCACGGCTCCGGCCGACGCGTACCGCCTCATCAGCGATCCGCCGGCCCTGACCCGCTTTACCGAGGAGGCGCACCGTGCCCGCTGGCTCGACGGTGCCCGGCCGGCGACGGTCGGCTCCCGGTTCCGCGGCTACAACCGCAACGGCGTGCGCCGCTGGAACACCACGTGCCGCGTCACGGACGCCGAGCGTGACCGGCGGTTCGCGTACGAGGTGACCGCGACGCCGCTGCGTATACCCATCTCCCGCTGGCAGTACGACATCGAGCCGACGGCCGAGGGCTGCGAGGTCACCGAGACCAGCTGGTTGCGGGCGCCGCTCTGGTTCATCCCCTTCGCGATCCTGATCACCGGGGTCTTCGACCGGATGAGCGCGAACAACGCCAACATCGCCACCACGCTGGGCCGCGTCAAGGCGCATCTTGAGGCAGGGCGCTGATCGGTCGATCGCTCAGCCGGTCGGTCAGGCGCCTGACCTACGATGCCGCCCGGCGGGGACGCCGCCCGGCGGCCTCGACGGCCTGCCGCAGGGCGGCCTCGTCGGGGGCGCCCTCGGCGGTGCCGTCCGGGGCCCGGTACAGCCGGCACGACAGGCTCGGCCGGGCGCCGGGGACGGCGAACGGGTCCACCCCGTCCACCAGCACCGTCGGGGAGCCGGCCATGCCGTACGTGGCGGCCGTGGCCTCGTCGGGGACCTCGACGTGTTTCACCTCGGCGTCGCGGCCCGCGAGCGCGGCCGTGATCCGCTCCACGAGCAGGGGGCCGTTCGGGCAGTCGGGAACCGTCAGGACTTCGATCCGCATCGCTCTCGTCCTCCCGCTTCTGGCAACGAGACCTTCAGGACGCTCTCACGAACCAGTCTGCCGCCAGATGTCCACGGGAACGGAGCCGACCGCGAGCCCGTGCTCGTCGAGCAGCCGCCCCATGAGCTTGAAGGTGCGCAGGCACACCGCCCGCCGCGCGATGGTGAGCTCCGGGAACCGGCCCGCCAGCGCACTCTCGAGGTCGGGCAGGTGGGCGGGGTCGCGCAGCCAGACCATGAGCATCAGGTTGTCCGAGCCGGTGAGGCCGATGCTGAGCCGGACCTCCGGCAGGCTTCCGGCCGCGCGCGCCACGGCGCCCAGGCGCTGCGCCGGCACACGGCACCACAGCGTCGCCATCACCGGCCAGCCGGACACCGACTGGGCGATCTCGCAGCGCATCCGGATGCGCCCGTCGCTCATCATCCGCGCCAGTCGGCGCCGCGCCGTCGGTTCGCTCACGCCGATCCGCTCGGCCAGCTCGGTCGCGGGGAGCCGGGCATCTGTGGTCAGCGCCCGGACGAGCGCCTGGTCGACGGCGTCCAGCGGGCGGGCCGGTTCGTCCGTCACGGTCGCGGTGGAGGGGCGCAGCGTCTGCTGCTGGGCCGGTTCGAGCGTGCCCAGCCGCCAGCGGTTGGCCTCGCTGTACGTGGTGACCAGGAGCTCGGCGTGGGCGGCCCGCACGCCCGGCACGGCGCCCAGCTGTTCGCGCAGCCAGGTGGAGGCGGCGGGCAGGTCGGCGACCACCACGGAGGCGAGCAGGCAGCGGGTGCCGGTCATGTGGTGCAGGTAGATGACGTGGCCCTTGGCGAGGAGGTGGTCCACCGCTGCCGCCGTGCCGCCCGTCTCGCACTCGAACTCCACGTACAGCATGCTGAGCATCCCCGTACGGGCGACCGGCCCCGGCACGGAGGAGGTCCACGCGAGTCCGGCGTCGCGCAGCCGCTCCCAGCGCCGGGCCACGGTCACCGCGTCAAGGCTCAGGGCGTGCCCGAGCGCCGTCCAGGAGGCCCGCGGGTTGAGCTGGAGCGCATGGACCAGTTCCAGATCCACCTCGTCGACGAGATCCTGCATGGTGGGGCTCCCTGCCAGTACGCATACATAAGTCATTCCGACAATGCGCACGACGGCTGACGATTGTCTGCGTATGAGCGGCGGAACGTGACGAGGTTCGCATCCTAAGGGCCGGGGGAGGTCCAGCAGAAGGCCGAAGGAGACTCGGGATGTCCGTGTCCTACGAGGCCCGTGCCCTGGCCGAGGAGCTGATCGCCCTGCGGCGGGAGATCCACGCCGAACCGGAGCTGGGCCGTCAGCTGACGCTCACCCGGCAAAAGGGGCGCTGGACGCCCTGGACGGCGGGCGCGTACCTCGTGCTGGGCGCCTGCCCGCCCGCCCCGGACCTCGGCGACTGCGCCTACAACCACGCGCCGCGGGCCGTCTTCGACGACTCGGTCGTCCCGTCCCCGACGGTTCCGCGCTGCTCGCGGAGCTGACGCTGCGCGGGCTGGACGCCGGGCGCGGTCAGTGTCAGTAGCGGATGGTGCTCGGGCGGACGGTGTTCGGGCGGACGGTGTTCGGGCGGACGGTGTTCGGGTGGGTGGTGTTCGGGGTGGCGGTGGAGTGCTTGGCGGCGAAGCCCGGAGTCATGGAGAAGGCGCCGTTCCGCAGCGGCCCAGGTGTGTAACCGCCGCTGGTCAGGCTCCCCGGGCTGTACGAGTCGAAGACCTGCCCGTCCACGCGGATGCCGGAGAAGTCGAGCTCGCTGAAGGACGGATAGCTCCGGGTGGGCGACTCGATGACCGCCTCGGCGCTCACGTTCTGCGCGTAGAGGTACTGGGAGGTGCGCTCGGTCCAGCCCTTGGTGTTGTCGGTCAGCGTGAGGGTGTAGCTGCCGCCGCCGTTGGAGACGACGGTGCCGGTCATGCTGTCGCCCTCGGACACCGGGTCGTTCCAGTAGACCGGCTGTGCCGGGTACATCTCGTACCAGGCGGAGAGCACCGGAGTGCCGCTCGAACAGTCGGTCTGCACGCCCGTCTGCTCCACCGTCTGGGAGCCGTAGCCGTCGATGCCGACCCAGGGGGCGAACAGGTCGTTGTAGGTGTTGCAGGTGACGTGCGGCTCGGTCCAGGAGCCGGTGATGCGGCCGAAGGACCCCTGGGCGACATAGCCGCCCCAGAGGCTGTCCTTGATCTGGGGGCTGATCTGGCCCGTGGTCCCGGGCGCGAGTCGGGCGCCGTACGGGCTGAAGTCGGCGGCCGCGGCGGCGGTGCCCGCGCCGAGGGGGCTGACGACGGCCGCGGCGAGCAGCAGTCCGGCGGTGGCGGCTCCGGCTCTGCCGGTGGGGCGGGAGATGCGCAGGCGTTTGCCCATGATGACCGTTCTCCAGGGTTTGGGGTGGGGGGTGAAGTGGGG
>NZ_JAPHNL010000295.1 GCF_026274175.1 Streptomyces beihaiensis | reverse complement strand
GCGCACGGTGCCGGTGAGCGCGAACCGCTCGGGGGCGACGGCCGTGCGCCGGGTGTCGTACGGTGTGGGCCGCCCGGTCGTCAGTCGGACGTGCCCAGCAGCGGGCGGAGGTTCTTCGGGAGGAGGTCGTCGCAGGAGTGCTTGGCCGCGTTGGTCAGGGCGTCGGCACGGCACTCGTAGTAGTCGCTGTAGACGAGCTTCGCCGTGAAGACCGAGGCCACCATCAGCAGGGCGAGCGACCCCGTGACCAGGCCGCTGATCGCCGCGGTGGCCTGCGGGCGCGAGGGGGGCGTGCCGGGGGCCGAGGCCGGGGCGGGGGCGTCGGGGTTCGGGCCGGCCGGCTTCGCGCGCAGCGCGCTGACGCCCCAGTAGAGGGCCAGCGCGCCCAGGAGCAGCGCCACGTACGGCCAGCCGAAGAGGCCGAAGAAGAAGCCCCACATGCCGGACAGCAGGGCGAACCGGGCACGGCGCTGCGCCGGGTCGGTCGGGTCCCAGCGCATTCCGCCGGGGCCGGACGGCCCCCGGCCCGAACCGTCGGGGCCGCCCTGACCGGGGCCGCCGCCGGGGCGTTCGCCGAAGCCACCGCCCTGGGCGCGGCCCGGCTGCCGGTCGCTCCACTGGCTGCCCCAGGGGGAGCGGTTGCCGCCCTCGTCGCCGGTTCCGTCACCTGCCCCGTCCCGCGGAGGGCGCGGCTGCCACGGGCGGTCGGGCGCCCCCTCGGGCGGCGGGGCGAAGGGGTTGTCCGGGGCCTCGGAGGTGCCGCCGTTGCTCGGCTCGTCGGACTCCTTGGGCGGCGAGGGCGGCGTGGGTCGGCCTTCGCGCGGCAGAACGGCGCCGACGGGCATCGTGAGGCGAAGGCTTCGGTCCGGCATCAGGTGTGCGTCTTCCCCTGGATAGGTGGGCGGGGCCGCGGGCGCGCGGCCACGTTCTCTCCTTGAACGTCCGGTGACCGCCCGGCGTTCCGCCCCGTGCCGCCTGTTCGTCGGTGCGAGCCGATCGGCGTCATCGGTGCGGGTTCATCGCGCATGTCGGTGTTCAACGTCGGACGTTCATCCGCCGACGCTACCTCCCGGTCCGGCCCCCGTCCCGTGGGGGCCGCCCGGTGTGCCGGTATCGTTGCTCGCGGTCGTCCGCTTCGTAGGGTTCCCCGTATCGGGACAGGCGAAGTCTTCGTACGACCGTACAAAGATCGTTACGCGCGGCACCGTCCGGTCCGCCGCGCCCCCGGTCGGCACAGCCAGCGGAACCGGTAAGCAGAAAGGGCCCCACACGTGGCCAAGGCCAAGCGCCTCGTCGTGCTGGTCTCCGGATCAGGTACGAATCTCCAGGCCCTGCTCGACGCCATCGCGGCGCAGGGCGCCCAGGCGTACGGCGCGCGGATCGTCGCGGTCGGCGCCGACCGCGACGGCATCGTAGGGCTTGAGCGTGCGCGCCGGGCCGGTCTGCCGACCTTCGTGTGCCGGGTCAAGGACCACGCCTCCCGCGAGGAGTGGGACCGGGCGCTGACCGAGGCGACGGCCGCGTACGAGCCGGACCTCGTGGTCTCGGCGGGGTTCATGAAGATCGTGGGGAAGGGGTTCCTCGCACGGTTCGGCGGGCGGGTCGTGAACACCCACCCCGCCCTGCTGCCCAGTTTTCCCGGTGCGCACGGTGTGCGGGACGCGCTCGCGTACGGCGCCAAGGTCACCGGGTGCACCGTCCACTTCGTCGACGACGGCGTCGACACCGGCCCGATCATCGCCCAGGGCGTGGTCGAGGTGCGGGACGAGGACGACGAGAGCGCTCTGCACGAGCGCATCAAGGAAGTCGAGCGCACGCTGCTCGTCGATGTCGTGGGGCGGCTCGCCCGTAACGGCTTCAGCATTGAGGGACGAAAGGTAGTTATCCCGTGACCCCCGTGACCCCCGTGACCGCGGAGAGCGACAAGCCCGCCGAGAGCGACAAGCGGGCCATCCGCCGGGCGCTCGTCAGCGTCTACGACAAGACCGGTCTGGAAGAGCTCGCGCGCGGGCTCCACGAGGCGGGCGTCGAGCTGGTCTCCACCGGGTCGACCGCCGCGAGGATCGCCGCCGCCGGGGTGCCGGTCACCAAGGTCGAGGAGCTCACCGGGTTCCCGGAGTGCCTCGACGGCCGCGTGAAGACCCTGCACCCCAAGGTGCACGCGGGCATCCTCGCCGACCTGCGCCTCGCGGACCACCGCAAGCAGCTCGACGAGCTGGGCGTGCGGCCGTTCGACCTGGTCGTCGTGAACCTGTACCCGTTCAAGGAGACCGTCGCCTCCGGCGCGAGCCCCGACGAGTGCGTGGAGCAGATCGACATCGGCGGCCCGTCCATGGTGCGCGCCGCCGCCAAGAACCACCCGTCCGTGGCCGTGGTCACCAGCCCGGCCCGGTACGCCGACGTGCTCGTCGCCGCGAAGGACGGCGGCTTCGACCTGGCCACCCGCAAGCGGCTGGCCGCCGAGGCGTTCCAGCACACCGCCGCGTACGACGTGGCCGTGGCCTCCTGGTTCGCGGGTGACTACGCCGCCGCCGACACCACCGGCTTCCCGGACTTCCTCGGCGCGACGTACGAGCGCAAGAACGTGCTGCGCTACGGCGAGAACCCGCACCAGGGCGCAGGTCTCTACGTCGACGGCACGGGCGGCCTCGCCGACGCCGAGCAGCTGCACGGCAAGGAGATGTCGTACAACAACTACACGGACACGGACGCCGCCCGCCGTGCCGCGTACGACCACGACGACCCGTGCGTGGCCATCATCAAGCACGCCAACCCGTGCGGCATCGCCGTCGCCTCCACCGTCGCCGAGGCCCACCGCAAGGCGCACGCCTGCGACCCGGTCTCCGCGTACGGCGGCGTCATCGCGGTCAACCGGCCGGTGACCAAGGAGATGGCCGAGCAGGTCGCCGAGATCTTCACCGAGGTCATCGTCGCGCCCGAGTACGAGGACGGCGCGCTCGAGGCCCTCACCAAGAAGAAGAACCTGCGGGTGCTGCGCGCCCACAAGGCGCCGTGCAACCGCGTGGAGGCCCGGCAGATCGACGGCGGCGTGCTGCTCCAGACCACCGACCGGCTCCAGGCCGACGGCGACAACCCGGCCACCTGGACCCTCGCCACGGGTGAGGCCCTGTCGCAGGGCGAGCTGGACGAGCTGGCCTTCGCGTGGAAGGCGTGCCGCGCGGTGAAGTCCAACGCGATCCTGCTCGCCAAGGACGGGGCCTCCGTCGGCGTCGGCATGGGGCAGGTCAACCGCGTCGACTCCTGCAAGCTCGCCGTGGAGCGGGCGGGCGAGGAGCGGGCGCGCGGCTCGTTCGCGGCGTCCGACGCGTTCTTCCCGTTCCCGGACGGGCCGCAGATCCTCATCGACGCGGGCGTCAAGGCGATTGTGCAGCCCGGCGGTTCGATCCGTGACGAGCTGGTCGTCGAGGCCGCGAAGAAGGCGGGCGTGACGATGTACTTCACGGGGACGCGGCACTTCTTCCACTGAGCTGTTCCTGGTTCCCCGCTACCCGCTACCCGTTCCCCGTTCCCCGTCCTCGTTCCCCGTTCCTCACCGTTCCCCCCTCCGCCACAATGGCCTTGTGGCGGAGGGGGGTTCGGCATGTCCTTGTATGCCTACGGGGACACGAGCGTGCAGGCATGTGGGTGCGGGGGCCCGGTCGACGTCGTGCTGCGGATCAGCAGCCTCGCGATCGAGGGGCTCGCGCTGGCCTTCGTCGGCGTCGTCTGCCTGTGCGGGCTGACGCTCGGCGCGGTGTCCGTCGCGGCGCGCCTGGTGCGCGGTGGGCGGCAGGAGGCCGAAGAGGTGAGCGGGCTCGACGCGTTCCACTGGGAGGCCGACGGGGAGGCCGGGGACGCGCCCGAGTGACCCACCGGCCTACGGGCGTGTGCCTCGCATCGGCCGGTCCCGCATGGGCCGGTCCCGTATCGGCCGGTCCCGTATCGGCCGGGTCGGAGTCGGCGGCGGACGCCGGGGTAGGTACCACCAAGGCCAAGGCCCCGTACGTCGCGGACGTACGGGGCCCCGGCCTTTGCACGTGGTGCGGCGCGCTCAGCTCACTTGTTGCGGATTACGACCGTGCCGCACACCTTGTCGGCGAACGTCTGCCGCTTGGAGTCCCAGATCGGCCACAGGTAGCCGAGGTAGAGGGGCAGGCCGTCCAGGAAGTGGGCCAGCTGGCGCACGAACGCCATACCGCCACCGATGGTCTGGCCGGTCTCGTCCTTGAGCGTGCGAATGCCGACGGCCTTCTTGCCGATGGTCTGGCCGGTCCTGCCCTCCTGGATCAGCTGGTAGATGCCGAGGGCGAGGGCTGCGAGGAAGCCGACGATGGCCAGGAGCGGAACCCCCGCCTTCGCGCCGATGATGACCAGGGGGCCGTAGGCGACCATGTACAGGATGATGTCGATCAGCTTGCTGAGGACGCGCTGCCCCCAGTTCGCGTACCTCGGCGGCTGCATCCCGTAGCCGCCCTGCTGCGGGTAACCCGGGTACCCAGGCTGCGAGTAGCCGGGCTGCTGCGGGGAGCTGTAGCCCTGCTGGGGCGGCACGCCCTGGCCGGTCTGCGGGTAACCGTAGCCGGGCTGGCCGGGCTGCTGGCCCTGGGGGGCCTGCGGGTAACCGGGCTGCTGGGGCGGCGCCCCGTACGGGTTGTTGTTCGGATCGCCGAAGCTCATGAGCGGTCTTTCCTCCGTCGCAGAGTGCAGGGACGACGCGGCTGCGAAGAGGAGACTGAAGTATGGATGCGGTTCGCCCCCCGACACTGCCCGCGGCACTATGCCGGACATCGTTCTTTACAGGCCATTTATTTGTCCAGTCGCCGCCGGAATGCGTTGCGCAAGCGCGACCTTGCGGGACCGTTCCGTGACACCCGAAGTGGAAGTGGGGGCGGGCGATCCGGGAAGATGGCCCCATGAGCGCCCAGATTCTCGATGGCAAGGCCACCGCAGCAGCGATCAAGTCCGACCTGACCGCCCGCGTGGCGGCGCTGAAGGAGAAGGGAACCACGCCCGGACTCGGCACCATCCTCGTCGGGGAGGACCCCGGCAGTCAGAAGTACGTGGCGGGAAAGCACCGCGACTGCGCGCAGGTGGGCATCGCGTCCATCCAGCGTGAACTGCCCGCCACCGCCACGCAGGAGGAGATCGAGGCCGTCGTCCGCGAGCTCAACGACGACCCGGCCTGCACCGGTTACATCGTCCAGCTGCCGCTGCCCAAGGGCATCGACGAGAACCGGGTCCTGGAGCTGATGGACCCCGCCAAGGACGCGGACGGCCTGCACCCCATGAACCTGGGCCGCCTGGTGCTGAACGAGCCGGCGCCGCTGCCCTGCACCCCGTTCGGCATCATCACGCTGCTGCGCGAGCACGGCGTGGAGATCAACGGTGCGGAGGTCGTGGTCGTCGGCCGCGGTGTCACCATTGGTCGCCCGATGCCGCTGCTGCTCACCCGCCGCTCCGAGAACGCGACCGTGACCCAGTGCCACACCGGCACCCGCGACCTCGCCGCCCACCTGCGCCGCGCCGACATCGTCGTGGCCGCCGCGGGCGTGCCGCACCTGATCAAGCCGGAGGACGTGAAGCCGGGCGCCGCCGTGCTCGACGTCGGCGTCTCGCGCGACGAGAACGGCAAGATCGTCGGCGACGTTCACCCCGGCGTCGCCGAGGTCGCGGGCTGGATCTCCCCGAACCCTGGCGGCGTGGGCCCGATGACCCGCGCCCAGCTCCTGGTCAACGTGGTGGAGGCCGCCGAACGGAACGCCGGTGTCCGCTGAGGTGACCGGGGGCGCGGAGGACGGCGGCAAGAAGCGCGGGACCCGCAGGTTCCCGTTGTGGACGCGCGACACCGCCCGGCCCGAGGGCGGCGGGCGCGCGGCAGCCGGTGACGCCCCCGCCCCCGCCCGCCAGTGGCCGCTGATCGCGGTGCTCTCGACGGTCGGACTCGGGCTGCTGCTCACGGCGTTCGACCTGTTCCGGGCCGGGACGATCCTGGTGGGCGTGGCGCTGCTCTGCGCCGCCGTGCTGCGCTGGGTGCTGCCGTCGGTCGGCATGCTCGCCGTGCGGTCGCGCTTCACCGACATGATCACGTACGGCGTGCTCGGTGCGGCCATCGTGCTCCTCGCGATGATGGCCCAGCCCAACCCCTGGCTGCACATCCCCTTCCTCCAGGACACGTTGCACTTCACGGTGAGGTGAGCGGCTGCCATCCTGGCTCCCTGGTACGTGCGCGTGCGCAGGCGCTTCGCACGGGGACGCACGGGGGAGCGCGGGCGTGCGCGACGCTCGCCTCGGGGAGTACGGGGTGCACGCCGTAGCGGCGTATCGGGCGTGGGATCGCGCGCATAACCGCGCGCGTCCGGGGAAGGCGGGCCGGTACCCCACGGCGGCCGTCCTGCCTCCCTCTCCCGGGCGGGCGGCCGCCTCCTTGTTCGGTGGGTGGCGCTGTGTTCGGCGGGTGGTGCTGTGGGGTGAGCCACATGCCCCCACCCGTCGGTGCCGATCGGGCGGGTCGGTATAGCCTGACGAACGGATCTCTTGATACCGAGAGATCGATCAAATGTCCTGCTGTCCTACGGAGAACGCCATGACCCGCACTCCCGTGAACGTCACCGTCACCGGCGCCGCCGGCCAGATCGGCTACGCACTGCTCTTCCGCATCGCCTCCGGCCAGCTGCTCGGCGCGGACGTGCCGGTCAAGCTGCGCCTCCTGGAGATCACCCCGGCGCTCAAGGCCGCCGAGGGCACGGCCATGGAGCTGGACGACTGCGCCTTCCCGCTGCTCCAGGGCATCGACATCACCGACGACCCGAACGTCGCCTTCGACGGCACCAACGTCGGCCTCCTGGTGGGCGCCCGCCCGCGCACCAAGGGCATGGAGCGCGGCGACCTCCTCGAGGCCAACGGCGGCATCTTCAAGCCGCAGGGCAAGGCCATCAACGACCACGCCGCGGACGACGTCAAGATCCTCGTCGTCGGCAACCCGGCCAACACCAACGCGCTCATCGCGCAGGCCGCCGCCCCTGACGTACCGGCCGAGCGGTTCACCGCGATGACGCGCCTCGACCACAACCGCGCGGTCACGCAGCTCGCGAAGAAGACCGGCACCGCGGTCTCCGACATCAAGCGCCTGACCATCTGGGGCAACCACTCGGCGACCCAGTACCCGGACATCTTCAACGCCACGGTCGCCGGCAAGAACGCGGCCGAGGCCGTGAACGACGAGAAGTGGCTCGCGGACGAGTTCATCCCGACCGTCGCCAAGCGCGGTGCCGCGATCATCGAGGCACGCGGTGCGTCGTCGGCTGCCTCCGCGGCCAACGCCGCGATCGACCACGTGTACACGTGGGTCAATGGCACGGCCGACGGCGACTGGACCTCCATGGGTATCCCGTCGGACGGCTCGTACGGCGTTCCCGAGGGCATCATCTCCTCCTTCCCGGTCACCACGAAGGACGGCAAGTACGAGATCGTCCAGGGCCTGGACATCAACGAGTTCTCGCGGGCCCGGATCGACGCGTCCGTGCAGGAACTGGTCGACGAGCGTGAGGCAGTGCGTGGGCTCGGTCTGATCTGACCTCTGCCCGTCTCCGAGTCTCTGGACCGAGTCTTCGGGCCTCTCGGGTCTCTAGGGTTCTCGGGTCTTTCGGGTCTTTCGGGTCTCTCGGGTTCTCGGGTTCTTGGGTCTCTAGGGTTCTCGGGTCTCTGACCTCCGGGTCCTGGCTCGTGTCGCCGTCCGCGGTGGGTGTCTCACCCGCCGCGGGCGGCTTTTCTCTGCGGCCTTCTCCGCGGCCTCCTCGCGGCCTCCTCGCGGCCTCCTCGCGGCCTCCTCGCGGCCTCCTCGCGGCCTCCTCGCGGCCTTCTCCGCGGTCTCCTGTGCGGTCTTCCTCGCGGTCTTCCTGTGGCCACCGTCCGGCGTTCCGCCGTCACTGTCCGTCGTTCTCCTGTGAGTGTCCTGACACTCCGGCCTCGTCGAACGAATCCGCCCTTAGGGTATGTATCGGGACTTTCGCCCGTTGAGAAGGTGACTCAGGGCACTTTCGGCCACGGATTGTGCATGCAATCCCCAAGGGTGGGCAGGGGCAATCGACGTCGCCGAAGACGTCACCGACGGATGCGCAAGATGCGCACGATGTCGGAGATTTCCGAGGTAGCAGCAGGGGGGTACATCCGGAACGGAAGGCAAGGCAGGACGTTGGCAGCAGCACAGCAGACCATTCATGTCGGCGGGGAGTGGCGCGCGGCCGCATCGGGCGCCACCCGTGACATCCTCGACCCCGCGGACGCCAAGCCTTTCGCTCAAGTGGCCGAGGGCGGCACCGAGGACGCGAACGCGGCGATCGTCGCCGCGCGCCGGGCCTTCGACGAGGGCCCCTGGCCGCGCACGCCCGTCGCCGAGCGCGCGGCCGTTCTGCGCCGCGTCGCCGAACTCCTCGTACGGGACCGGGAGAAGATCGGGCTCCTGGAGAGCCGCGACGCCGGTAAGACCGTCGAGGAAGGGTGCATCGACGTCGACTGCGTGGCCGACGCCTTCCGTTACTTCGCCGACCTCGTGATCGGTGAGGGTCCGGGCCGTGTCGTCGACGCCGGTTCCGACGACATCCACAGCGTCGTCGTGCACGAGCCGGTCGGCGTCTGCACGATGATCACCCCGTGGAACTACCCGCTGCTCCAGGCTAGTTGGAAGATCGCCCCGGCGCTCGCCGCGGGCAACACCTTCGTCATCAAGCCCAGCGAGATCACCCCGCTGACCACTGTCGTGCTGATGGAACTGCTCGTCGAGGCGGGCCTGCCCGCGGGCGTCGGCAACCTCGTCACCGGCCCCGGCGCGACCGTCGGCGCCCGCCTGGCCGACCACCCCGACGTCGACCTGGTCTCCTTCACCGGTGGCCTGGTCAGCGGCATCAAGGTGGCGCAGGCCGCCGCCGTCGGCGTCAAGAAGGTCGCCCTCGAACTCGGCGGCAAGAACCCCAACGTCGTCTTCGCCGACGCCTGCGAGACCGAGGAAGGCTTCGACACCGCCGTCGACCAGGCGCTGAACGCCGCGTTCATCCACAGCGGCCAGGTCTGCTCGGCCGGGGCCCGCCTCATCATCGAGGAGTCGGTGCGCGAGCGCTTCGTCGCCGAACTCGCCCGCCGTGCCGAGAAGATCCGCCTGGGCCGAGGCACCGAGGACGGCGTCGAGTGCGGCCCGCTGGTCAGCGAGCAGCAGCGCGACAAGACCGAGGCGTACGTGGCCTCCGCCCTCGCCGAGGGCGCCGTGCTGCGCAGCGGCGGCAAGCGGCCCGAGCCGAGCGATGTGCGCCCGGCCACCGGCTACTTCTACGAGCCGACCGTCCTCGACCAGTGCCACCGCGAGATGAGGGTGGTGCGCGAGGAGACCTTCGGGCCGATCCTCACCGTCGAGACGTTCCGCACCGAGGACGAGGCGGTCGCCCTCGCCAACGACACCGAGTACGGCCTGGCCGGCGGTGTCTGGACCAACGACGCGGGCCGTGCGCGGCGCGTCGCGGGACGGCTGCGCCACGGCACCGTCTGGATCAACGACTTCCACCCCTATCTGCCGCAGGCCGAGTGGGGCGGGTTCGGGAAGAGCGGCGTCGGGCGCGAACTCGGTCCGGCCGGACTCGCGGAGTACCGGGAGACCAAGCACGTGTACCAGAACCTGGCACCGAAGCCGGTTCGTTGGTTTGCGGGCTGACCAACGGCGCCCAACGGGCGTAATGTGCAACGCGTTCCTCCATGCGCACCCGCACGTACACCCGTACGCCCCCATGTCCGCATATTTCCCTGCCCCGTAGCGACCTGCTCGTCACGCGCAGAACTTTGCAGAACCTGGAGTTGACCCATGGCTGAGAACACGTACGCCAAGACGTACGACTACGTAGTGGTCGGCGGTGGCACCGCCGGATCCGTGATCGCGTCACGCCTCACCGAGGACCCGGACGTCACCGTCGCCGTCATCGAGGGCGGCCCCACCGACATCGACCGCGAGGACGTCCTCACGCTGCGCCGCTGGCTGGGTCTGCTCGGCGGAGACCTCGACTACGAGTACACGACCACCGAGCAGCCGATGGGCAACTCCCACATCCTGCACAGCCGCGCCAAGGTGCTCGGCGGCTGCTCCTCGCACAACACCCTCATCTCCTTCAAGCCGCTCCCCACCGACTGGGACGAGTGGGAGGCCGCGGGCGCCACCGGCTGGGGCGCCGCGCGGATGGACCCGTACTTCGACAAGCTGCGCAACAACATCGTGCGCGTGGCCGAGAAGGACCAGAACGCCATCGCCAAGGACTGGATCGAGGCGACGAAGACCGCCACGGGCGTCCCCGAGGTCGTCGGCTTCAACGACAAGCCGTTCCACGACGGCGTCGGCTTCCTCGACCTGGCCTACCACCCGGAGAACAACAAGCGTTCCTCCGCCTCCGTCGCCTACCTCCACCCGCACATGGAGGCCGGTGACCGGCCCAACCTGACGCTGCTCCTGGAGACGTGGGCGTACAAGCTGGAGCTCGACGGCAAGCGCGCCACCGGCGTGCGCGTGCGCACCAAGGACGGCGAGGAACAGCTGATCGGCGCCCGCCGCGAGGTCGTCGTCTGCGCCGGCGCCATCGACTCGCCGCGTCTGCTCATGCTCTCGGGCATCGGCCCGAAGAAGGACCTCCAGGAGCTCGGCATCCCGGTCGTCCACGACCTGCCGGGCGTCGGCGAGAACCTGCAGGACCACCCGGAGTCGGTGATCGTGTGGGAGACCAACCGGCCGCTGCCGGAGAACTCGGCGATGGACTCCGACGCCGCGCTGTTCGTGCGCCGCGACGCGTCGCAGGAGCTGCCGGACCTGATGTTCCACTTCTACCAGATCCCGTTCACCGACAACCCCGAGCGCCTGGGCTACGAACGGCCCGAGCACGGCGTGTCGATGACGCCGAACATCCCCAAGTCCCGCGCCCGCGGCCGCGTCTATCTGACCAGCGCCGACCCCGAGGTCAAGCCCGCCCTCGACTTCCGGTACTTCACCGACGAGGACGGCTACGACGCCAAGACCCTCGTCGACGGCGTGAAGATCGCCCGGGACATCGCCAGGACCGAGCCGTTCGCGGGCTGGCTCAAGCGCGAGGTCTTCCCCGGCCCCGACGTCACCAGCGACGAGCAGCTCAGCGAGCTGCTCCGCAAGGCGCACCACACGGTCTACCACCCGTCCGGCACCTGCCGGATGGGCGCCATCGACGACGAACTGGCAGTGGTGGATCCCGAGTTGAAGATCCGAGGTCTGGAGAGCATCCGCGTCGTCGACGCCTCGGTGTTCCCGACCCTGCCGTCGGTCAACCCGATGATCGGCGTCCTCATGGCCGGGGAGAAGGCGGCCGAAATGCTGGCCGAGTCCAGCGAAGGGAATCAGGCCTGATGAACGACATGAAAACCCCAGACATGAACACGCCCGACAAGGCCGATGTCGCCAAAACCGATGTCGCCAAGGCCGACGTCACGAAGGCCAGCGTCACCAAGGACACGGTCGCGACCGGCACCGGCACCGGCACCGGCACCGGCACCGGCACCGGCGCCGCCGACGCGGCGGGCGAGGCGCAGCCCGTCTTCGGCGTCCGCAACCTGTGGAAGGTGTTCGGCTCCAAGGCCGACACCGTCCCCGGCAACGCCGAGTACGCCGGTCTCTCCCAGGCCGAGCTGCGCACCCGCACCGGCTGCACCGCGGCCGTCCGTGACGTCTCCTTCGACGTGCACAAGGGCGAGGTCTTCGTCGTCATGGGCCTGTCCGGCTCCGGCAAGTCCACCCTCGTACGCTGCCTGACCCGGCTCATCGAGCCGACCTCCGGCACTCTGGAGATCGACGGCGAGGACGTCCTCGCCATGGACAAGAACCGGCTGCGCGAGCTGCGCAGGCACCGCGCCGCCATGGTGTTCCAGCACTTCGGCCTGCTGCCGCACCGCTCCGTCCTGGACAACGTCGCCTACGGCCTGGAGATCCAGGGCATGCCGAAGGCGGAGCGGCGCGAGCGGGCGGCCGCCATGGTCGCCAAGGTCGGCCTCGAAGGTCTGGAGGGGCGCCGCCCCGGCCAGCTCTCCGGCGGCCAGCAGCAGCGTGTCGGCCTGGCCCGCGCGCTCGCCGCCGACCCCGAGGTGCTCCTGTTCGACGAGCCGTTCAGCGCGCTCGACCCGCTGATCCGGCGCGACATGCAGGAGGAGGTCATCCGCCTGCACAGCGAGGAGGGCCGCACCATGGTCTTCATCACCCACGACCTCAGTGAGGCGCTGCGCGTCGGCGACCGGATCGCCCTGATGCGCGACGGCGAGATCGTGCAGCTCGGCACTCCCGAGGAGATCGTCGGCGCGCCCGCCGACGACTACGTGCGCGACTTCGTCCGTGACGTCCCGCGCGAGCAGGTGCTGACCGTGCGCACGGCCATGAAGCCCGGCGCCTGCGACGCGTCCGAGCACCCCGACGCCCTGGCCCCCACCGCCGTCGTCTCCGACGCCATCGAGTCCGTCGCGCGCAGCGGCCGCGCCGCGTGTGTCGTCGAGGACGGCCGTTGCCTGGGCCAGGTGGACCAGTCGGCGCTGCTGCGGGTCGTCGCAGGTCTCGACCGCGAGGAGGTGGCCGCCTGATGCGTACCCGGCCGATATCCACGTCACCGTCCCACACGGCACTCAGCCATAGTCGGGGGTGGACCGCATGAGCGCAGTCGTCACCCCCAATCCGCCGTCCACGCAGACCGAGGTGGCCAAGGAGCCCGCCCGTGCCGGGGCACGCTCCGCGCTGAGCCACCCGGTGGCGCGCAGGCTGCTTCCGCTCGCCGTCGCCGTGGTCGTCCTCGCGCCGCTCGCCGCCGTGCTGTGGGGCAGCGGGTCCTGGCCCCACGCCCTCACCGTCGACATCAAGACGCCACTGGACGACGCCTACAACTGGACCGTCCGCAACCGCGACACCAACCCCGTCTTCCTCTACGGGCTGCTGCACCTGAGCAACTGGGCCGACTCGTCCGTCAGCTCGGTCACCGACCTGCTGGAGAACCTCGGCTGGTTCCCGGTGATCACCATCACCGTGCTGCTCTCGTGGCGCATCGGCGGCCTGCGCGACCGGCGCGGGCTCAAGCTCGCCGGTGTCACCTTCGCCGCCTTCGCGGTGTGCGGCCTGCTCGGCATGTGGCAGTCGACCATGGAGACCCTGGCCCTGATGCTGGTCGCGGTCGTCGTCTCCGCCGTGGTCGGCGCGCTGCTCGGCCTCGGCGCGGGCCTGTCGGACCGCTTCGAGCGGATCCTGCGGCCGTTCCTGGACACCATGCAGATCATGCCCGCGTTCGCCTACCTGCTGCCGCTGGTCGTGGTGTTCGACATCGGTGTGCCGTCCGCGCTCATCGCGACGATCATCTACGCGGCCCCGCCGATGGCCCGCCTCACCGCGCTGGGCCTGCGCGGCGCCGACCCGGGTGTCATGGAGGCCGCCGCGTCGCTCGGCACCAGCCCGGTGCAGCGGCTGCTGACCGCGCGGCTGCCGTTGGCCCGCAAGGAGATCCTGCTCGGTCTCAACCAGACGATCATGATGTCCCTGTCGATGGTCACCATCGCGTCCGTGATCGGCGCCGGCGGCCTCGGCGAAGAGGTCTTCCAGGCGCTGTCCACGGTCGACGTCGGCAAGGCCCTCGCCGCCGGTATCCCGATCGTGCTGCTCGCCGTGTGGTTCGACCGCCTCACCTCCGTCGCCGGTGACCGGCTCGGCGCGGGCGCCGCACCGGCCGGCTTGCGCTGGCTGCACGGCTGGCGGGCCTGGACCGTGTCGGCCGTCTCGGCCGCCGCGCTGAGCGTCGCCGGCTGGATGATGTTCATCGCCGACTGGCCCGACACCTGGAACGTCGACATCGCCTCGCCGGTCAACAACGCCGTCGACTGGTTCACCAGCCACATGGCCTCGGGCGTCCCCGTCCTGGGCGGCACCCGCACCTGGGCGGACAACTTCACCCTCTGGATCCTCGACCCGCTGCGGACCGGCCTGACGGACTCCCCGTGGTGGCTGCTCGTCCTGCTCGCCGCGGTGCTCGCGTTCCTCGCGGGCGGCTGGAGCGCCTGCCTCACGGCCGCCCTGGCCATGGCGGGCATCGGCGTCTTCGGCGTCTGGAACCACTCCCTCGACACGCTGTCACAGGCGATCGCCGGTGTCGTCGTCACGCTCGTGCTCGGCTTCGCCATCGGCATCGTCGCGGCCCGCGTGTCGTGGATCGAGCGCGCCCTGCGGCCGGTCCTGGACACCATGCAGACCCTGCCGCAGTTCATCTACCTGATCCCGGTGGTGGCCATGTTCAACGTGGGCCGCTCCGCCGCCGTCGCCGCGGCCGTGCTCTACGCGCTGCCCGCCGTCGTCCGGATCACCACGCAGGGCCTGCGCCAGGTCGACGGAGCGACGATGGAGGCCGCCCGCTCCATGGGCGCGAGCACCTTCCAGCAGATCCGCCAGGTGCAGCTTCCGCTGGCCCGGCCCGCGCTGATGCTCGCCCTCAACCAGGGCGTGGTCCTCGTGCTCGCCATGGTCATCGTCGGCGGTCTCGTCGGCTCGGGCGCGCTCGGCTACGACGTCGTCTACGGCCTGGAGAAGAGCCAGCTCGGCACCGGCATGACCGCGGGCATCGCGATCGTGCTGCTCGGCCTGGTCCTGGACCGCACGACCCAACGCACCGGAAAGCGGTCGGCAGCCCGCTGACGGCCCGGAACCCGCACCCCCCTTTCCCCGACAGGCACAGCAACAGGCTCAGCAAAAGGCGCAGCCGGTCCGCTGTCCGTAATGAGAGAAGCACTTCCATGAAGATGAACAGAAAGAACGTCCTGCGCGTCACCACCGCCGCCGCCGTCGCTCTCGGCATCACCGGTCTGAGCGCGTGCGGCGCCGCCAAGACGAACTCGGGCGGCTCCGGCTCCGGATCCGGCACGGTGACTCTCTCGGTGCAGTCCTGGGTCGGCGCCGAGGCCGACGTGGCCGTCGCCAAGTACGTCCTTGAGCACGACCTCAACACCAAGGTCAAGACGACCCAGCTCGACGAGGGCGTCTCGTTCGACGCGCTCAACACCGGCAAGGCCGACGCCATCATGGAGGACTGGGGCGGCTCACCGAAGAAGGTCAGCCTGTACGTCGACGACAAGAAGACGGTCGTCAAGGGCGGCGACCTCGGTGTCACGGGTCACATCGGCTGGTTCGTGCCGAAGTACCTCGCCGACAAGCACCCGGACATCACGAACTACAAGAACCTCAACAAGTACGCGAGCCTCTTCAAGACCGCCGAGAGCGGCAGCAAGGGCCAGCTGCTCGAGGGCTCGCCGTCGTACACCACCAACGACAAGGCCCTCATCAAGAACCTGAAGCTGAACTACAAGACGGTCTTCGCCGGCTCCGAGGCCGCGCAGATCACCCAGCTCAAGGAGGACTACAAGGCCAAGAAGCCGTTCCTGACCTACTGGTACACGCCGCAGTGGCTCAACTCCCAGATGGACCTGGTCGAGGTCAAGCTGCCCCCGTACACGAAGGGTTGCGACTCCGACGCCCAGAAGGTCGCCTGCGGCTACGCCCAGACCCCGCTGCAGAAGTACCTCAGCGCCGACTTCGTCAAGAAGAACAAGAAGGCGGCCACGTTCCTGAAGAACTTCAAGTGGACCAACGACGACCAGAACGAGGTCGCCGCGATGATCGCCGCTCAGAAGATGAGCCCCGACAAGGCCGCCGAGAAGTGGGTCAAGGCCCACCAGGACGTCGTGAAGGCGTGGCTGCCGAAGTAGTCCTGTGACGGGCGCGTAGCCCGAACATGGTGCCGACGGGCCCCCGGTCGCGTGTGTCGCGGTCGGGGGCCCGGCCATGCCGGTGAACGCCCGGCGGGGGCTACCGCAGCCCCTCCGCCGTCTCCCGGACCGCCCCCATCGCCCGGCGCTGCAGCCCCGGACCGAACGTGATTCGTGTCGCGCCCAGTTCGCCCCACTCGCGCAGCGACGGGCCGTCGAGGTCCGGCGAACCCACGTTGATCGGGCCCTCGATGGCCGCGCGCAGGCGGGGGAGGGCCTCGCGTGGTGCGCCGATCGGGTAGACGCAGTCCGCGCCCGCCGCCACGTACAGGCGGGCCCGTTCGATCGCCTCCGCCACCGGGTCCGCCACGCCCGCCCGGAGGAACGTGTCGATGCGGGCGTTCAGGAACAGCCGGTCGGGCCCGGCGGCCGCCCGTACCTGCGCCAGTCGGTCCGCCTGCTCGCGCGGGTCCTTCAACGTGCCGTCCGGGCCGGTGTCCTCCAGGTTGCAGCCGATCGCGCCCGTCTCGGCCAGGCGTTCCACGAGTTCCTTCGCCGGCAGGCCGTAACCCGCCTCGATGTCCGCCGAGACCGGGACCGACACCGCCCGTACGATCCTGCGGACCGCCGCGAACATCTCGTCCGCGGGCGTCTGCCCGTCCTCGTACCCGAGCGACGCCGCGACGCCCGCGCTCGGCGTCGCCAGGGCCGGGAAGCCCGCCTCCTCGAAGACCCGTGCGCTCGCCGCGTCCCAGGGGCCTGGCAGGACCAGCGGGTCGGCGGGTGTGCGGCCGTGGTGGAGCGTGCGGAACGTGTCGGCCAAGCTCACCATGCGGGGCCTCCGGGCTCGATCCGCCGGCTGACCATCAGCCGGTTCCAACTGTTGATCACCGTGATCACCCCGAGGACATGGGCGAGTTCGGTCTCACTGAAGTGCTGGGCGGCGCGTGCGTACGTCTCGTCCGGCACGGAGCCCTCGGTGAGGAGGGTGACGGCCTCGGTCAGCTCCAGCGCCGCCCGCTCCCGCTCGCTGAACAACGTCCCGGCCTCCCGCCAGGCGCTGAGCAGTGCGATCCGCTCGGGGTTCTCCCCGTTCTTCGCCACGGCGATGTCGTGATGCATGTCCAGGCAGAACGCACACGCGTTGATCTGCGACGCCCGGATCATCAGCAACTCGGCGAGCCCCGGATCCCCGAGCCCCTTCTTCGCCGCCGCGCTGAACGCGACCATCGCGTCCCGCACCGCCGGGTCCAATACGGTCGTTCGTGCGCTCACTTGACCTGCTCGCTCTTGTAGTGCCCGGCCACCATGCGGGTGGAGACCCCGAACCGGTTCCACGCGTTGATGGTGGTGATCGCCGCGATCAACTGGCTCAGCTCCCGCTCGTCATAGAGCCGCGCCGCCTCCTCGTACACGTCGTCCGGCACGAACCCGTCGGTGAGGACCGTGACCGCGTCGGTCAGCGCGAGGGCCGCGAGCTCCTTCTCCGTGTAGAAGTGCCTGCTCTCCTCCCACGCGCTGAGCTGCACGATCCGCTCCACGCTCTCGCCCGCGGCCAGAGCGTCCTTCGTGTGCATGTCGAGGCAGAACGCGCAGCGGTTGAGCTGCGAGGCCCGGATCTTGACCAGCTCGTACGTCGTCGGGTCCACGCCCTTGCGCGCCGCGGCGTCGAGCCGGACCATCGCCTTGTACACCTCGGGGGCCTGCCGGGCCCAGTCGAGGCGGGGGGTGTGCTCGGGTACGTACGGCGTCGGACTCTCGTTCGCCGTGCTGTGGTTCGCCGTGCTCTCGTTCGCCGTGATGTGGTTCGTCGTCATGCCTTGAGCCTACGAACGCAGTGTCCCAGTTGTATGGTCCATTTCCATGGGAGAACCTCGGGCCACTTCCGGGTCCCGTCGCGCGCTCGGCATCGACCTGCACATCCAGCCGACCGGCCCCGGCCTGCGCCGCGGCCTCACGGACGCGCTGCGCGACGCCGTGCGCGGCGGGCGGCTCGCGCCCGGGACCCGGCTGCCGTCCTCGCGCACGCTCGCCGTGGACCTGGGCATCGCGCGCAACACCGTCGCCGACGCCTACGCCGACCTCGTCGCCGAAGGCTGGCTCACCGCCCGGCAGGGGTCGGGGACCCGCGTCGCCGAACGACCCGTCCAGGCGCCGCGCCCCACGGCCCCGGAGCGCCGCCGTGACCGTGCCACCGGCGCGCCGCGGCACAACCTCATGCCCGGCACCCCGGACCTGGCCTCGTTCCCGCGCGCCGCGTGGCTCAAGGCCGCCCGCCGCGCCCTGACCGCCGCCCCCAACGAGGCCCTCGGCTACGGCGACCCCCGCGGCCGCCCCGAGCTGCGCGCCGCGCTCGCCGGGTACCTGGCCCGCGCCCGCGGCGTGCACGCCGACCCCGGACGCGTCGTCGTCTGCTCCGGGTTCGCGCACGGACTCATGCTGATCGGCGAGGTGCTGCGGCGCCGGGGCGTGCGCGACGCGGCCGTGGAGACCTACGGGCTCGCACCGCACTGGACCATCCTCGGCCGGTCCGGGCTGCGAACGCGTCCGCTGCCGCTGGACCGACTGGGCACCGACACCCGCGACTTGGGCGGGAGCGGCCGCGGGTCGCCCGGCGCCGCGCTGCTCACCCCCGCCCACCAGTTCCCCATCGGCGTCCCGCTGCACCACGAGCGGCGCGCCGCCGTCGTCGACTGGGCGCGGCGGACCGGCGGGTTCGTCCTGGAGGACGACTACGACGGCGAGTTCCGCTACGACCGGCAGCCCGTCGGCGCGCTCCAGGGGCTCGATCCGGAGCGGGTCGTCTACTTCGGCACCGCCAGCAAGTCCCTCGCGCCCGGACTTCGGCTCGGGTGGATGGTGCTTCCGGCCGAACTCCTCCCGGAGGTCGCCGAGGTGAAAGGGGGCAGTGACTGGGCGTGCGGCGTGCTCGACCAGCTGACGCTCGCCGAGTTCATCGAGTCGGGGGCGTACGACCGTCATCTGCGGGCCGTCCGGCTCCGCTACCGGCGCCGCCGCGACGAACTCGTGGCCGCCCTCGCCGAGCGGGCGCCCGACGTCCGGGCCACCGGGATCGCCGCCGGGCTGCACGCGGTGCTGCGGCTGCCCGCCGGCACCGAGCAATCCGTGGTGCGGGCCGCGGCCTGGCAACGGCTCGCGCTGAGCGGGCTCTCCTTGTACCGGCACGCGGACGCGGCACCTGTCACCCAGGACGAGCCGGGCGACGCCCTCGTCGTGGGGTACGGCACCCCGGCCGACCACGCGTGGGCGGGAGCGCTCGACGCGCTGTGCCGGGTGCTGCCGTGAGCCGTGCTGCCTGAGCCGTGCGCAGGGGGGGGCAGCCGACCGGTTCAGCCGACCGGGTCGGGCTGCGCGTCGGTCTCCGCCTCCACCGACGCCTCCCCGAACCTGGCCAGTGCCAGCGCCCCGGCCACGGCCACCGCGAACCCCACCACCGCCAGCCACTCAAGGCCCGACCGCGTACGGTCGCCGAGCCACACCACGCCCACCAGCGCGGGCCCCACCGTCTCCCCGATGACCAGGCCCGCCGTGGCCACGGTCACCGAACCCCGGTGCAGCGCCGACGTCATCAGCAGGAAACCCGCGCCGCCGCCCGCGAGCAGCGCGTACGCCGCCGGGTTCGACAGGAGCACCGACGGCGACAGGTCGTTGATCAGCCGCACGCTCACCTCGACCACGCCGAACCCACACCCCGCCCCGAGGCCGAGCGCCAGCGACCGCGCCCGACCCGGCAGCCGCCCCGCCGCCACACCGACCAGCAGCACCGCGCCCGCCGCCGCGAGCATCGACCAGCGCAGCGCGTCCGACCCGGCCCGGTCGCCCTCCGCGCCGGACGCCAGACCGAGCATCGCCAGGCCCGCGCAGACCGCCGCCACCGCGCCCCACTCGGCGCGGCCGAGCCGCGCCCGCAGCAGCCGCGCCGCCACCACCGCCGTGACCGCGAGGCTCGACGCCATCGCCGCCCCCACCACGTAGATGGGCAGGGTGCGCAGCGCCACGATCTGGAGCAGGAAGCCGAGGCCGTCGAGGGCGAGCCCCACGATGTAGCGCCACTGGCGCGCGGCGCGCAGCAGCAGCGCCGGGTCCACGCCGGCGCCCGATCCCGGCTCCGCCGCCTGCGCGGCCATCGCCTGGAAGACGGAGGCCGTACCGAAGCAGAGGGCGGAGCCGAGAGCGCAGATCATTCCTAGGGGCACAGGAAGGACCTTACGGCCACAGCCGCGTCCGTTCCTCCTCCCGGACGCCCCTCTGCGCCTCCTGCGCTCCCTGCGCCCCCTGCCCCTCTGCGCCTCCTACGCTCCCTGCGCCTCCAGCACCAGCCGCAGCTGCTCCAACCCCCAGTCCAGGTCCTCCTTGCCGATCACCAGGGGCGGCGCGATCCGGATCGTCGAGCCGTGGGTGTCCTTCACCAGGACGCCCCGGCCCATGAGCTTCTCCGAGATCTCCCGGCCCGTGCCGAACGCCGGGTCGATGTCGACGCCCGCCCACAGGCCGCGCCCGCGCACCCCGGTGACCCGGCCCGAGCCCGACCCGGCCATCCGTTCGAGCTCGTCATGCAGATGGCGGCCGAGCTCGGTCGCCCGCTCCTGGAACTCACCCGTACGCAGCATCGCGATCACCTCCAGGCCCACGGCGCAGGCGAGGGGGTTGCCGCCGAACGTCGAGCCGTGCTCGCCCGGCTTGAACACGCCGAGCACGGAACGGTCCGCCACCACCGCCGACACCGGCACCACACCGCCGCCCAGCGCCTTCCCGAGGACGTACACGTCGGGCACCACACCCTCGTGCTCGCACGCGAAGGTGCGGCCCGTGCGGCCGAGCCCCGACTGGATCTCGTCGGCCATGAACAGCACGTTCCGCTCGCGCGTCAGCTCGCGCACGCCCGCCAGGTAGCCGGGGGGCGGCACCAGCACGCCCGCCTCGCCCTGGATCGGTTCGAGCAGCACCGCCACCGTGTCGTCCGTGACCGCGGCCCGCAGCGCATCGAGGTCCCCGTACGGGACGATGTCGAAGCCCGGAGTGTAGGGGCCGTAGTCCGCCCGTGCCTCCTCGTCGGTCGAGAAGCTGATGATCGTCGTCGTACGGCCGTGGAAGTTGTCGCGCGCGACCACGATCCTGGCCCGCCCGTCCGGCACGCCCTTGACCCGGTAGCCCCATTTGCGGGCCGTCTTGACCGCCGTCTCGACCGCCTCCGCGCCCGTGTTCATGGGCAGCACCATCTCCTTGCCGCACAGCTCGGCCAGCTGTGTGCAGAACGCGGCGAACCTGTCGTGGTGGAACGCCCGCGACGTGAGCGTCACCCGCTCCAGCTGCGCCGTGGCCGCGTCGATCAGACGGCGGTTGCCGTGCCCGAAGTTGAGCGCCGAGTAGCCCGCGAGCATGTCCAGGTAGCGGCGGCCCTCGACATCGGTCATCCACGCGCCCTCGGCCGAGGCGACGACCACGGGCAGCGGGTGGTAGTTGTGCGCGCTGTGCGCGTCGGACGCGGCGATCAGCTCGGCCGAGGTGGGCGCGGGTGTCACGGAAGTCACGGGTTCTCCGTTCGTCGGGGGCCGCGAGCGGCGGGTTTGTGGCCCGAATCCTGTCGTCCCTATCGTCGCTCGCCCGAGGCACGGAGAAACCTCTCGGGCACGAGCGCTTGTCCGGCCAGTCGAACCGGCTGGACCGGCTGGGCCGGTTGGACCGTGGGGGCCGGCCGGCCGTCCCGGCGGCGCAGCCGCCACGCCATGTACGCGAGGAACGCCACCCCGGACAGCAGATAGCAGTTGACGACGAGCGTGATCACACCGTGGAATCCGTAGTCGCGCGGCATCCACCACAGGGGCGACAGACAGAACAGCAGATACACGCCCGCCGCCCACCACCGCCGCCGGTCCCGTACGAGGACGACCAGCGCGGGCACGATCCACATCCAGTGATGCGCCCACGAGATCGGCGAGACGAGCAGCCCGGTCACCCCGGCCACCGTCGCCGCGCTCAGCCAGTCGCCGCGCCGCGCCCACGCCACGGCCACCGCGATCCCCGCCGCGCCGAGCACGAGCGGCACCACCAGGTACCAGCCGCCCACGTGGTCCGGCCCGCCGAGCAGCCGGGCCAGGGCGCCGAACGGCGACTGGTTGCTGACGTACTGCGCGCCGACCCGCGAGGTGTCGAGGAAGACGCCGCTCCAGTAGACCTTCGACGCCTCAGGGGCGACGAGGAACGCCGCCAGCTCGCACACGACGAACGTCCCCGTCGCGACCGCCACCGCCCGAAACCGCCGCGCGCACAGCAGCATCACCACGAAGATCGCGGGTGTCAGCTTGACCGCGGCGGCCACCCCGATCATGATCCCGGCCCATCGCCGCCCGGCCGCCACCCCGCGGATGTCGGCCAGCACGAGCGCCAGCAGGAACGGGTTGACCTGCCCCAGGAAGATCGACTGCCACATCGGCTGGAGGAACAGCCCCGCGGCCACCACCGCGGCCGTCCGACTCCTCGTGCACGAAAACCCGCCCAGTCTCACCGCGCTCACGCAGGCCGAGGTGAACGCGCCCACCGACGCCAGCTCCCACACGACCCTGGCGACGGTCAGCGGCACGCGCCCGATCGGAACGAACACCAGACCCATGAACGGCGTGTTGGTGAACCAGTGCGCGACGAGCTGCTTGCGGTAGAGCTCGGCGCCGTGCGTCAGGGCCCGCCCGCCCTCCCAGTAGATGTGGAAGTCCAGCGAGTTCCAGGCCACGGCGAACACGGTGACCCCGACGAGCTGTACGGCCAGCAAGGCGTACACGGCATGCACGGCACGGACACGTGCGGTTCTGCGTCTCATGGCATGAGACGGTCTCCCGGACGCCCCCCGCACCGCGTCCGGCCGGCGACGGCAATCGGCCGTCGGCGTGGTACCGGGGATTTACGACCACCGGCGGATGCGGCGGCGACCCGCACAACTCCCGGCCGCCCGCATCCCGGAACGGTGAATCGCACAGGGCCAGGCGGCGGTACAGTACGCGCGGGCCGTGACTGGCGCGCTGAGATGGGCTCAACCATCGGGGAGCGGTCCGGGAGCGAGTGCCGTGCGCCTGGGCCGACCGAGAGACGACCGCTGAACGACCGTTCCGGAGGCTGCCCCCATGACCGACCTCACCCCCGAGTCCACCGCGTACCGCGCCGCCCTCGACGTCGTACGGGGCGTCGAGCCGCGCGTCGCCGACGCCATCGCGCGGGAGCTCACCGACCAGCGCGAGATGCTCAAGCTGATCGCCTCCGAGAACTACGCGTCCCCGGCGACCCTGCTCACCATGGGCAACTGGTTCAGCGACAAGTACGCCGAGGGCACCGTCGGCCGCCGCTTCTACGCGGGCTGCCGCAACGTCGACACCGTCGAGTCGCTCGCCGCCGAGCACGCCCGCGAACTGTTCGGCGCCCGCCACGCGTACGTGCAGCCGCACTCCGGCATCGACGCCAACCTGGTCGCCTTCTGGGCGGTGCTCGCCGACCGGATCGAGGCGCCGTTCCTGGAGAAGGCCGGGGCCCGGCAGGTCAACGAGCTGACCGAAGCCGACTGGGCCGAGCTGCGGCACGCCTTCGGCAACCAGCGGATGCTCGGCATGTCGCTCGACGCCGGCGGCCACCTCACGCACGGCTTCCGGCCCAACATCAGCGGCAAGATGTTCGACCAGCGTTCCTACGGCACCGACCCCGCCACCGGACTCATCGACTACGAGGCGCTGCGCGCGCAAGCCCGCGAGTTCAAGCCGCTGATCATCGTCGCCGGGTACTCGGCCTACCCGCGCCTGGTGAACTTCCGGATCATGCGCGAGATCGCCGACGAGGCCGGGGCGACGCTCATGGTCGACATGGCGCACTTCGCCGGGCTCGTGGCCGGCAAGGTGCTCACCGGGGACTTCGACCCGGTGCCGCACGCCCAGATCGTGACCACGACCACCCACAAGTCGCTGCGCGGCCCGCGCGGCGGCATGGTGCTGTGCGACGACTCGCTCAAGGACCAGGTCGACCGGGGCTGCCCGATGGTGCTCGGCGGGCCGCTGCCGCACGTCATGGCCGCCAAGGCCGTCGCCCTCGCCGAGGCGCGGCAGCCCGCCTTCCAGGACTACGCGCGGCGCATCGTCGACAACGCCCGCGCGCTCGCCGAGGGCCTGACGCGGCGCGGTGCCACGCTCGTCACCGGCGGCACCGACAACCACCTCAACCTCATCGACGTGGCCTCGTCCTACGGGCTCACCGGCCGCCAGGCCGAGTCGGCGCTCCTGGACTCCGGGATCGTCACCAACCGCAACGCCATCCCCGCCGACCCCAACGGCGCCTGGTACACCTCCGGCATCCGCATCGGCACCCCGGCGCTGACCACCCGCGGCCTCGGCACCGCCGAGATGGACGAGATCGCCGCGCTCATCGACCGGGTCCTCACCGCCGCCGAGCCGGGCACCACCAAGTCCGGCGCGCCGTCCAGGGCGAGCCACGTCCTGGACCGGAAGATCGCCGACGAGGCCGCGCACCGGGCCTCCGAGCTGCTCACCGGCTTCCCGCTCTACCCGTCGGTCGACCTCGGCTGAGGCGGCGCCCGCACGCCTGTCGGCGGCGCTTGTGTGGCGCTGCACACGACGCCCGCACCTGAGCCCGAGCAAGGGCACACACCTGAGACAATGAGCGCTATGGCCTCAGAACGTCCTCGCGTGCTCTCCGGAATCCAGCCCACCGCGGGCTCGTTCCACCTCGGCAACTACCTCGGTGCGGTCCGTCAGTGGGTGGCGCTGCAGGAGTCCCACGACGCCTTCTACATGGTCGTGGACCTGCACGCCATCACCGTCCCGCAGGACCCGAAGGAGCTGCGCGCCAACACCCGGCTCGCGGCCGCGCAGCTCCTCGCGGCGGGTCTCGACCCGGAGCGGTGCACCCTGTTCGTCCAGAGCCATGTGCCCGAGCACGCGCAGCTGGCCTGGGTCATGAACTGCCTCACCGGCTTCGGCGAGGCGTCCCGCATGACCCAGTTCAAGGACAAGTCGGCCAAGCAGGGCGCGGACCGGGCCTCCGTCGGCCTGTTCACCTACCCGATCCTCCAGGTCGCCGACATCCTGCTCTACCAGGCCAACCAGGTGCCGGTCGGCGAGGACCAGCGCCAGCACGTGGAGCTCACCCGGGACCTCGCCGAGCGGTTCAACCACCGCTACGGCCCCACCTTCACGGTCCCGGCGCCGTACATCCTCAAGGAGACGGCGAAGATCTACGACCTTCAGGACCCCACGGTCAAGATGAGCAAGTCGGCGTCGACGCCGAAGGGCCTCATCAATCTGCTCGACGAGCCGAAGACCACCGCCAAGAAGGTCAAGAGCGCGGTCACCGACACCGACACGGTGATCCGCTACGACGCCGAGAACAAGCCGGGCGTCTCCAACCTGCTCACGATCCTCTCGGTCCTCACCGGCACCTCGATCCCCGATCTGGAGCGCGCCTACGAGGGCAAGATGTACGGTGCGCTCAAGACGGACCTGGCCGAGGTCATGGTCGACTTCGTGACGCCGTTCAAGAACCGCACGCAGGAGTACCTGGACGACCCCGAGACGCTCGACTCGATCCTCGCCAAGGGCGCGGAGAAGGCGCGGTCCGTCGCGGCCGAGACCCTCGCCCAGACGTACGAGAAGGTCGGCTTCCTGCCCGCGAAGCACTGACCTGTACGCACGACCCTTACGCCCGACCCGTACCCGCCCGCCCCTTCCGCACGACGACAGGAGTACGACGTGGGGACCGTAACGATCGGTGTGTCGATCGCGGTCCCGGAGCCGCACGGCAGCCTGCTCCAGGAGCGGCGTGCGGGCTTCGGGGACCCGGCCGCGCACGGCATCCCCACCCACATCACGCTGCTCCCGCCGACCGAGGTGGACCCCGGGCTGCTGCCCGCCGTCGAGGCGCATCTGGACGAGGTGGCGGCGGCCGGGCGGCCGTTCGCGCTGCGGCTGTCGGGCACGGGTACCTTCCGCCCTCTGTCACCGGTCGTCTTCGTCCAGGTGGTGGAGGGCGCCGAGGCGTGCACGCGGCTCCAGGAGCGGGTGCGGGAGCCGTCCGGGCCGATCGCGCGTGAGCTGCAGTTCCCCTACCACCCGCACGTCACCGTGGCCCACCACATCGCGGACGAGGCGATGGACCGCGCCTACGCGGAGCTCGCCGAGTACGAGGCGGCCTGGCCGTGCACCGGCTTCGCCCTCTACGAGCAGGGCGCCGACGCGGTCTGGCGCAAGCTGCGCGACTTCGGCTTCGGCGTCTCGCCGGTGCCGTCGCAGCCGGGCGAACGCACGAGGCGCGGCCGGAGGCTGCGGGCGGGCTGAGGCCCGCACTCAGACCGGCAGCCGCCGGAACACCCCCCGCGGCACATGCCGCAGCGCCGACATGACCACCCGCAGAGTGCCCGGTACCCAGACCACCTCCTGGCGGCGCCGCAGCCCCACCTCGACGGCCCTGGCCACCACGTCCGGGGTCGTGGCCAGCGGAGCGTCCTTGCGCCCGGCCGTCATCTTCGAGCGCACGAACCCGGGCCGCACGACCATGACGTGCACCCCGGTGCCGTGCAGCGCGTCCCCCAGGCCCTGCGCGAACGCGTCGAGCCCCGCCTTGCTCGACCCGTAGATGAAGTTGGCGCGCCGGGCCCGCTCACCGGCGACCGAGGACAGGACGACCAGCGAGCCGTGCCCCTGGTGCTGCAACGCCCGCGCGCACACGAGCCCCGCCGAGACGGCGCCGGTGTAGTTGGTCTGCGCGACCCGCACCGCGGCCCGCGGTTCGGCCTCGTCGCGGGCCTGGTCGCCGAGGACGCCGAAGGCGAGCAGCACCATGTCGATGTCGCCCTCGGCGAAGACCTTGCCGAGAATCTCCTCGTGGGCGTCGGGATCGAGCGCGTCGAAGGCGACCGTACGGGTGTCGGCCCCCAGGTCGCGCAGTGCGGCGGCGGCCTTCTCCAGGGCCGGTGACGGGCGGCCGGCGAGCCACACCGTGCGGGTGCGGCGGGCGACGAGCCGGCGGGCGGTGGCCAGGCCGATCTCGGACGTGCCGCCGAGGACGAGCAGGGACTGGGGGGTGCCGAAGGCGTCCTTCACGAGAACCTCTCTCTCAGTACGGGAAGCGGGCGGGGCTCAGAGCGCCAGTCGGCGTGACAGGTCCGAGCGGAAGACCCCGTGCGGGTCGAGCCGCGCCCGAAGCTCCCGGAAGTCGTCGAGCCGCGGATACATCGCGGCGAGCAGCCCCGGCCGCAGCCGGGAGTCCTTGGCGAGGTAGACCCGCCCGTCCGCCGCGGCCACCAGGGCGTCCAACTCGTCGAGGAACGCGCCGAGCCCCGGCAGGTTCGCCGGGATGTCCAGGGCGAGCGTCCACCCGGGCACGGGGAACGACAGCCAGCCGGGGTCGGCGTCGCCGAACCGCTTGAGCACGGCCAGGAAGGAGGGGCAGCGGCGCTCGCTGATCCGGGCGACGACCCGGCGCAGCGTCTCCTCCTGCCCGTGGCCGACGACGAACTGGTACTGGACGAAGCCGCCTGGCCCGTAGACGCGGTTCCAGTGCGGGACGCCGTCGAGCGGGTGGAAGAACGTGGCGAGCTTCTGGATCTCGCCCGTACGGAACCTGGGGGCCTTGCGGAACCACAGCTCGTTGAAGAGCCCGACCGAGCGGCGGCCGAGCAGCCCCTCCGGCAGGAACGACGGCGCGGCCGGCAGGTGGCGCGGCCGGAAGGCGAGCGGGTCGCGCCGGGCGCGGGCGGGCAGCGCGTCCAGCGGGGCGTGGTCGCCGCGGGTGAGGACGGCACGGCCCATGGCGGCGCCCCGGGCCAGCAGGTCGATCCAGGCGACCGAGTAGCGGTAGCGGTGGTCCGTGGCGGTCAGGCGGGCCATCAGGTCGTCGAGGTCGGCGGCGCGTTCCGTGTCGACCGTCATCGACGACGTCTCGACGCGTTGCAGGCGGATCGTCGCGGTGAGGACGACGCCGGTCAGGCCCATGCCGCCCGCCGTGGCGTCGAAGAGGTCGGTGCCGGGCAGCACCGTGCGGATCTCGCCGTCCGCCGTGAGCAGTTCGAAGGAGTTCACGTGGCGGGCGAACGCTCCGGAGACGTGGTGGTTCTTGCCGTGGATGTCGGCGCCGATCGCCCCGCCGACGGTGACCTGGCGGGTGCCCGGGGTCACCGGCACGAACCAGCCGAGCGGCAGCAGCACCTGCATGAGCCGGTGCAGTGAGACGCCCGCGTCGCAGTGGACGGTGCCCGCGTCGGCGTCGATGGCGTGGATCCGGTCGAGACGGGTCATGTCGAGGACGTCGCCGCCCGCGTTCTGCGCCGCGTCGCCGTAGGCCCGGCCGAGCCCGCGCGCGATGCCGCCTCTTCGTCCGGGCTCCGCGCACGCGCGCACGGCGGCCACCGCCTCCTCGGTGGAGCGGGGGCGGACCAGGCGCGCGGAGGTGGGGGCGGTGCGGCCCCAGCCGGTGACCGGGACAACGGGATCGACGGAATCGACGGGATCGACGGCATCGGCAGACATGGTGCCGACGGTATCGCCGGGATGTGGGTGTCTTGTGGCAAAGAAGGCAATTGCTCACTTGCTCACCGAAATGGGTGATTAATGGTGTGTCATACAAAATTGCCCGAGGTGGCGGCCGCCCCGAGTTCCACAGTGGGCCACATGGACGACAAGCGAGACCCGGGCGACCTGGACCGCCGACTGCTGTCCGCCCTGCGCGACTGCGGCACCGACCCGCGCGTGGCCGCCGCCGCGCGTGCGCTGTCCTGGGCGGGGGAGCACGGCGCGCTGTGGATCGCCGCGGGTCTGACCGGAGCCGCCGCGGACCGTGCGCGGCGCACCGCGTGGCTGCGCGGCACCGCTCTCACCGCGGGCGCCCATCTGGCCAGCATCGGCGTCAAGCGGGTGGTGCGCAGGCCGCGCCCGGGACCCGGCACCGGCGTGCCGCCGCTCGTGCGGACGGCCGGGCGGCACTCGTTCCCCAGCTCGCACGCCACGTCGGCCGCCGCCGCCACGGTCGCCTTCGGCGCGCTGTGCCCCGCCGGGGCACGGCTCGTGCCGCCGCTCGCCGCCGCGATGTGCGTCTCCCGGATGGTCGTCGGCGTGCACTACCCGTCCGACGTCGCGGCCGGCGCCGCGCTCGGGGCGCTGACCGCGCGGCTCGGGGCGCGCTGGATGAACGGGGGCGGTGCGCGATGACCGGGCGGCCGCGGCAACGACGTCCCGGCGCCGCCGTACTGGAACTCCCCCCGGAGGCCCCGGCGGACCCGGCGGGCCCCGCCACCGCCCGTGTCACCCCGCTCGGCCTCCCGGCGGGCCTGCTGCGCACCGCCCGCCCGCGCCAGTGGGTCAAGAACGTCCTCGTGGTGGCCGCCCCCGCCGCCGCGGGCGAGCTGTTCGCACGCCACGCGCTGACCCGGCTCGCCCTGGTCTTCGCGCTGTTCACCGCGGCCGCGTCCGCCGTCTACCTGATCAACGACGCGCGCGACGCCGACGCCGACCGCGCCCACCCGGTCAAACGCCACCGGCCCGTCGCGGCCGGGCAGGTCCCGGTGCCGGTCGCCTACGCCGCCGGGGGAGCGCTCGCCGCCCTCGTCCCGGCCACTGCCGCGGCGCTGTGCAACGCGGCGACGGCCGTGCTGCTCACCGCGTACATCGCGATGCAGCTCGCGTACTGCGTCAGCCTCAAGCACGTCCTGGTCGTCGATCTCGTCGTCGTGTCGACCGGGTTCCTGATGCGCGCGATGGTCGGCGGGCTCGCGCTGGGCATCCCGCTCTCCCGCTGGTTCCTGATCACCACCGGGTTCGGTGCGCTCTTCATGGTCGCGGCGAAACGGTACTCCGAGGCCGTGCAGATGGCCGGCAAGGGCGGCGCCACCCGCTCCCTGCTCACCGAGTACACCACCGGCTACCTGCGGTTCGTCTGGCAGCTCGCCGCCGGGGTCGCCGTCCTCGCCTACTGCCTGTGGGCCCTGGAGGAGGGCGGAGCGGCCCACACCGGCCTGCTGCCGTGGCGCCAGTTGTCCATGGTCGCCTTCATCCTGGCCGTCCTGCGCTACGCCGTCTTCGCCGACCGCGGCATCGCGGGCGAACCGGAGGACGTGGTGCTGCGCGACCGGGCCCTGATGGTCATCGGACTGCTCTGGCTGGCGATGTACGGGTTCGCGGTGGCGGACTGGTGAGGCGGGCCGGGAGCGGCGAAGGGGGCGTCCTGCGCAGGGGCGCGCGGCGGCTCGGGCCCGAGGTCGCCGGGTTCGCGGTGGCGGGCGTCTGCGCGTACGCCGCCGACCTCGGGCTCTTCCTGTGGCTGCGCGGCCCCGCCGGCATGGGCCCCCTCCCCGCCAAGGCCCTCTCCTTCCTGGCCGGCTGCACGGTGGCGTACGCGGGCAACGCGCTCGGCACCTACCGCACGCGCACGGCGGCGGACGGCGGCCGGCGGCTGCGCCGGTACTGCGTGTTCTTCGCGGTCAACGTCGCGGGCGCCCTCGTACAGCTCGCCTGCCTGGCCGTCTCCCACTACGGGCTCGAACTCACCTCGGCGCGGGCCGACACCGTCTCCGGGGCGGGCGTCGGGATGGCGCTCGCGACGGTGCTGCGGTTCTGGGGAACCCGGACCCTTGTCTTCCGTAAGAGCGCGATCACGGCTGACCCGACCCGGACGGGACGGGTCGAAACGGTCGGCCGGGGCAGGATCGGATCATGGACTGGCTGAAACGACTCCCCGTCATCGGGCCGCTCGTGGTCCGCCTCATGCGGACCCACGCCTGGCGGGCCTACGAGCGCCTCGACTCGGTGCACTGGTCACGCCTCGCCGCCGCGATGACCTTCATCAGTTTTCTGGCGCTCTTCCCGCTGCTCACCGTGGCCGCGGCGATCATGGCGGGCACCCTCAGCCACCAGCAGCAGGTGGACGTCCAGCACAAGATCAGCGAACAAGTGCCAGGTATTTCGAGCCAGTTGGACATCGGTGCGCTCGTCGACAACGCCGGAACGGTCGGCATCGTCGCCGGTGCGCTGCTGCTGTTCACCGGCATCGGCTGGGTCGGCTCGATGCGCGAATGCCTGCGTGTCGTGTGGGAGGAGCCCGAGGGCCAGGGCAACCCGTTCCTGCGCAAACTCAAGGACGCCGGGGTGCTCGTGGGGCTCGGCGGGGCGGTGCTCGGCTCGTTCATCGCCTCGACGCTCGGCTCCACGGCCGTCGGCTGGACCGCGGGCCACCTCGGCATCGACGACAACGGCGTGGGCGGCGCGCTGCTCCAGGCCGCCGCGTTCGCCGTCGCCGTCGTCGCCGACTTCCTGCTGCTGCTCTACGTCCTGACCCTGCTGCCCGGCGTCGAGCCACCGCGCCGCGACCTGATCGTCGCGGCACTCATCGGCGCGGCCGGGTTCGAGATCCTCAAACTGGCGCTCGGCGGCTACATTAAGGGTGTCGCGGGCAAGAGCATGTACGGGGCGTTCGGCACGCCCATCGCCCTGCTCCTGTGGATCAACTTCACGGCCAAGCTGCTGCTGTTCTGCGCGGCGTGGTCGGCGACCGGCCGCGGCCCTAGCTCTTCGGCCCCCTCGCCTCCAGCGGCCACTTCCGGCGCACCACGAACACCGCACCCGCCACAAGAGCCAGAACCCCGCCCGTGATGCCGAGCGCGATCCCGATGCCGCCGCTTCGGTCGCCGTCGTCGGCCGCCGACGCCTGCGCGGCGCCTCGCGCCGGGTTCGGAGTGCTCTTCGCCGCACCGTCCGACGCGGAGGCCGACGGGTCGGCGCCGCGCGGCGGCACCAGGTGGCCGACCGGCGTGACCTTGCCGTCGGCCCGGAAACCCCAGTCGAGCAGCCGGGCGGCCTCCCGGTAGACGGCGTGCGACTCGTCGGGCTTCGGCGCCATCACGGTCACGAGCAGCACCTTGCCGTCGCGCTCGGCGACACCCGTGTAGGTGTTGCCCGCGTGCGAGGTGTAGCCGTTCTTGACGCCCGCGAGCCCCTGGTACGCGGGCAGGCCCGGATAACCGGTGAGCAGCTTGTCCGTGTTCTGGATCTGGAACCGCTCGGTGGTCTTCCCCTCCTTCTGCTTCTTGGGGAACTCGGCCCTGGGCGTGGAGCAGTACTCCCGGAAGTCCTTCTTCTGGAGCCCGGAGCGGGCGAACAGGCTCAGGTCGTAGGCGGACGAGTGCTGGCCCGGCATGTCGTAGCCGTCGGGGCTGACCACGTGCGTGTCGTCGGCGCGCAACTCCTCGGCGTGCGCCTGCATCTCCTTGACCGTCTCGGCGACGCCGTCGTTCATCGCGGACAGCACGTGCACCGCGTCGTTGCCGGAGCGCAGGAAGACGCCGAGCCACAGGTCGTGGACCGTGTACGTGTAGCCCTCCTTGATACCGACCTTGCTGGAACCGGCGCCCATGCCCGCCAGGTCGGACGGGACCACCTTGTGCGTCGTCGTCCTCGGGAACTTCGGCAGCACCGTGTCGGCGAAGAGCATCTTCAGGGTGGAGGCGGGCGGCAGCTGCCAGTGCGCGTTGTGCGCGGCGAGCACGTCACCCGACTCGGCGTCCGAGACGATCCACGACTTGGCCGACAGCTTCTTCGGCAGCGCCGGCGCCCCTGCGGCGAGCCGCACCTGCGTCCCCGGCCTGCCCAGCAGCTCACCGCCGACCGTCGACATCTTCGCCGGGGGCTTGTCGGCGTCGTGCTTGCCGGTGTCGGCGAAGGCGGGGGTCACAGCTGTGAGGCCCAGGGCACAGGACAGCGCGAGGGCGGCGGCGGACGCGGAGAGCGGCGCGGACTTCTTGCGCGACGGCGCGATGGATGCAGGCACGGACGAGAACGTACAGGTCCCGGGCCCGGAGACGACCGCCGAGGTGTCCTGTATCTCACTCGCCGCCCCCGGCCGCCGCCCCGGCCGGGCGCCTGGCGATACGGGGCGTATGAAGCTCGGCCGCCCCGTCTCCTGGTTCCTGCTCGCCTTCGGCGTCTGGTCCTGGATCATCTGGATCACTTTCTCTGTGTAACTGACCGGTAGAGCTTCAACGACAGGGAAAAGCAGGTGAGAGACCTTGCCCCCCTTCGTTTCGCCCTTGGGAGCCGAGCAACTGGGCACCGTGCGGGTGGCGGTCCACGCCCGGCGGTCCAAGGCGCGCCCCGACTTGTCCGAAGCGTCGCCGGAGGCACGGGTGGCAGCCGGCGAGGCGCCGGCGGCGAGCCGGGGGTGGGAGGTGATTCACACGTTCAAAGACGTCGGTCGGTCCGGTTGGGATCCCAACGCCGTCCGCCGGGATTCGAAGACCTCATGTCGGCCGTCCGCGCGGGTGAGGTCGACGTGATGGTGGTCAATGAACTGTCCCCGCCGACCCGCAAGGGCGCACACGATGCCCTGGAGATCGACAAGGAGTTCAAGAGGTACGGCGTCCGCTTCGTCTCTGTACTCGAACCGTTCCTCGACACCTCGAACCCGATCGGCGTCGCGACCTTCGCGTTGATCGCGGCACTCGCGCGATCGTCGAGCGCATGGTGGAGATGTCGTTTGCCGGAATCTCCGACAACAAGATCGCGACGACACTGGAGGCGGAGGACGTACCGGCGCCCGGCGAGGCCGAGCGACGTTCCACCGAGAGGCGGATGGAGTCCACCAAGAAGCGGCGTGTGTCGAAGGAGGACAGCCCGATCCGTCGGCGAGCCCGGACAGTGCGCCGGATCCTTTCCCACCGGGCGATCGCAGGCTTCGCCAGCGAGCGCGTGAAGCGTGGAAGGTCGTACGTGAACTGATCGCCCGGGACGGGGGTGGGGCACCCCTGACGCCCCACCGTGGCGCCCTCCCGGGGGCCGTGGGGTTGGAACTCCAGGAGCAGCGCAGCAAGCGCAACAAGACCAGCAGGCGGCCTGGCGGAGAAGCCACACCCACACTCCTGAGCGGGTGGCGCTGCACCGCCTGTGGGATCTGCGCGGGGTCCATGGGCCAGAGCAGGAACAACGGCGGGAGTGACGCCGGTCGTTCTCTGACACTCGCCAGAGTGCCGGCCGTCCCCGAGCCGCGCGGGCGGGGTTACTTGTCCGCGTTCGCCCGCACGCCCCTCAGCCCGATCACGCCGACGGCCGTCCCCAGGATGAACGACGTGACAGCGAGGGCGAGGTGCACCCAGAAGTACGCCGTCGGGTTTCCCGCGTCGTCGAAGGCGAGGCCGCTCCCGTCCTTCCAGAGGTTCTTCGCGAAGGTCACCCAGATCACCCAGGACCAGACGCCGAACGCGAGCAGGAACCAGGAGACGCGGCGGCTGAGCTTCATGGGGTGTCCTTCGGGGTGGGGTGGGCCGTGCCCTGCCAGTATCGAACGGGCCTGCCGCGATCTTGCGGCCGGGTCTCTGTACGCTGGTCGTCTGCGGAAGGACGGCAGCGGTCTCGCCTTCGAGGACGCCGGGAATCCGACCGCGTACTTCTGGGCGCATCTGACGTTCGCGATCGTCTCCTTTGTTCCGGGGACGGTCGTCGGGGTCATCGGGTTGCGTGGGGTCCGGGCCCTGCGCCGGGTTTCGTAGGAGGCACGCGCGTGGTCGCCGTCTTCGTCGTCCTGGCCGTGCTCGCCGCCGTGGCCGCCTTCCACCACTACGCGTGGCGCCGCCTCGTGCGCGACACGACCGTCGGTCCGGGCTGGCCGCGCCGGGCGGGTACCGCGGTGTTCGTGGCCGGTCCCGTGCTGATGGTCGGCGCGCTGGTCGCGGAGCGGGCCGGGGCGCCGTTCCTGCTGCAACGGATCGTGGCCTGGCCCGGTTTCCTGTGGATGGCGTTCGCGCTGTATCTGCTGTTCGCGCTGCTCGTGGGCGAGGTCGTACGGCCGCTGCTGCGGCGCTTTTTCGGCCCAGAACGGCTGCCGCTGCCCGAACCGGTGGCGCGCACGGCCCGGCGCGAGGCCGGTGCCGGGCCGGTGGCGACGACCACGACCGTCCTCGCCCCGCCGAGCCCGGGGCCGACCCGCCGCCTCGTCCTGGCCCGCACCGTGGGCGCCGCCGCCACCGTCGCCGCGGCGGGCGTGGTGGCGGGCGGCACGTACGGGGTGCTGCGTGGGCCCGCGGTCAAGCGGATCACCGTGCCGCTGGCCAGACTTCCGCGCGCGGCCCACGGGTTCCGGATCGCCGTGGTCAGCGACATCCACCTGGGCCCCGTGCTCGGCCGCGGCTTCGCCGAGCGGGTCGTGGACACGATCAACTCCACCCAGCCCGACCTCATCGCGGTCGTCGGCGACCTGGTCGACGGCAGCGTCCCCGACCTGGCCCCCGCGGTGGCCCCGCTGGCCCGCCTGCGCTCGCGCCACGGCACGTACTTCGTCACCGGCAACCACGAGTACTACTCGGGCGCCGACCCGTGGGTCGAGCACGTGCGGGAGATCGGCATGCACCCGCTGGAGAACGCGCGCGTCGAGATGGGCGCGTTCGACCTCGCGGGCGTCAACGACATCAGCGGCAAGAGCTACGGCGAGGGACCGGACTACGGCAAGGCGCTCGGCGACCGCGACCGCTCCCGGGCCGCCGTGCTCCTGGCCCACCAGCCCGTGATGATCCACGAGGCGGTCAAGCACGGCGTCGACCTCCAGCTGTCGGGCCACACCCACGGCGGCCAGCTCTGGCCCGGCAACTTCGTCGCGGCGGCCGCCAACCCCACCGTCGCGGGCCTCGACCGCTACGGCGACACCCAGCTCTACGTGAGCCGCGGCGCGGGCGCCTGGGGCCCGCCGGTACGGGTGGGCGCCCCCTCGGACATCACCGTGGTGGAACTGGCGTCGAAGCGGGCGTAGGTCCGGCGACGAGCCGGCAGCCGCCACGGCCCCGGGTACTCGTCCACCACGGCGCCGCGCCCCCTCACGCCCGGCGCCGCCG
>NZ_JAPHNL010000294.1 GCF_026274175.1 Streptomyces beihaiensis | reverse complement strand
CTGGCCGGTGCGGGGCGTGCGGTGGCGCCGCCGCGACGCGCGCGCAGCCGGTCCCGCAGGGCCAGGATCAGCTCCTCGGCGCGGGCGGCGGGCCGCTCGCACCAGGGCAGGGCCAGCAGGATGAGCAGCCCCGCGGCCCAGCCGAGCAGCACGTCGCTGAGCCAGTGCGTCCCGAGGTACACGGTGGTCAGGCCGACGCTCAGCGAGATCACCGCGGAGACCGCGGACAGCCAGCGCCGGGCACGCGGCGTGGCGGCCAGGTAGGCGAGGATGCCCCAGGTGACGACCGCGTTGGCGGTGTGCCCCGAAGGAAATATGTCGCCGTTCTGCCACATCTCGTTGGAGCCGATGACGGTGGCGTAGTGCGGGCCGAGCCGCCCCATGCCGAGCTTGGCCGCGCCCACCGTCGCGTTGAGCAGGAGCAGCGAGACGCCGAACATGAGCAGCGGCCGCAGCGTGTGCTGCCGCCATGAGCGCCAGCCCAGCCAGGCCGCCACCATCACGGCCGTGGGCCCGCGCTGGCCCAGGACCACCCAGTAGTCCAGGAAGGCGTGGATGCCGGGCCACTGCTGGTAGGGCCGGAAGAACATGGCCCGCCAGTCGAGGTCGACCAGCGGGGACGTGGTGATGACCGCGGCCACGATGAAGAGGTAGAAGGCCAACGTCAGCCCGAAGAGCACGACGCGGTGCCGGCTCATCGTCGGCATGCTCACGTCGCGTGGCCGTTCGGGCTCGCGGTCGAGTCTCGCGAAGAACCGCTCGATGCGGCGGGTCGCGTTTGGTTTGGTACGCACCCAATCGACGCTACCGCTCGTTCACCGCGGACCAGGACGGAACAGGGCGGTCGTGATGACGATGTGATGTGGGATTGATCTCAGCGTAAGTGTTATCCCCGGGATTTCGTGTAACGCCGACGATAATTTCCCGGAATTCGGTGATCGCCGTCCGGGAACCTTTATATGGCGCGTATAAGGCGCGTTCACCTCCCGATGGTGCTGAATTACCCCACCCGTCACGGCGGGCCGGATCCGTTCAGCCAGAACGCTCCGTACACGGCCGAGACCAGGGCCAGCGCCCCGAGCGCCGTCGCGGCCCGGCCCGTCCGCCACCGCGCGAGTCCCGCCGCGAGCGGCAGCAGCAGCCCGAAAGCGGGCAGCAGCAGCCGTGGCTTCGACCCGAAGTAGCCCGAGGCGCACAGCGCGAGCGCCGTCACGATCCCCGTGTACACCAGCACCGGAACCGGCTGGCGCTGTCGTACCCCGGCCCCGTACAGCCGGACGACCAGAACCACCCCGGCCGCCAGGCCGATCCCGGCGAGCGCGCCGAGCGGCGAGGTGAACTTGTCGGCGACGAAGCGGGCGAAGGCGGCGCCGCCGTCGAACCCGTTGCCCCACTGCCGCTGCACGTCGAGATAGCCGAACAGGCCGCCGCCGGTCCGCAGCCCGACCCACAGCACGTACGCCGCCGCGCCCGCGGGCGCCAGCAGCACCCCCAGGACCAGCCGCCAGGTCACCCGACGCTCACGCGCGATCCACAGTGCGGCTGCCACCCACACCGCCGCCACGACCGCAGCGCCGACCGGCCGCGTGAGACCGGCCGCCGCCGCGAGCAGCCCGGCGCTCACCCAGTGCCGCCGCACGACCGCGTACAGCCCCCACGCCGCGAGCGCCGTGAACAGCGCCTCGCTGTACGCCATCGACGCCACGATCCCGACCGGCAGCGCGCCCCACAGAACGGCCAGGCAGACCCCTGCCCGGGGCCCGTACAGGCGGTCGCCCACCGCGAAGAGGCCCCACGCCGCCGCGAGCGAGGCGCACCAGCTGACCACCAGGCCCGCGTCCGCGCACGACAGCGGTGTGACGCCCGCCACGGCCCGCTCCAGCCACGGCAGCAGCGGGAAGAACGCCAGATTCGAGTGGACGCTCCCGTCCGGCAGCGTCACCGACCAGCCGTAGCCGTGCTCGGCGACCCGCGTGTACCAGAGCGAGTCCCAACGGGCGGTCAGCAGGGTGTGCGGGCTCTTGCCCACCGCCGCGCTCCACAGCGCGAGCGCGACCAGTCCGAGCGCCCGCACCGCCGCGTAGCCGAGCAGGGCGGGCGCCGCCGCGCGCAGGACCGCAGGCGGCGCGTGCGGCCGGTCGGTCGGGTCAGGTGCGTCGGACGTGCCGGGCGCAGTGGTCGGGGCGGTCATCGAACCGATTATCGGGGTCCGCACCCGCGCACCTCACACGGCCCCCGCACCGCAAGAGACCCACAAGTGGCGTACGCCACACCCGCTTGATGGCTCCATGAGAGTTCTGCCACGCGTCAACCGCGCGAACTCGCGTAACCTGACGGATCACTCGCCCTTCGCCGCGGGGCCGGGAGACCGCTCCTCCCGAGCCGGAGACCGTGGGCGTCCCCAGCCCACCGGCCCGCCGAGCGCGAGGACCACTGGGAGGTACGCACATGTCCGGGACGAGCACGGCCACCGGGCCGCTGCGCCGTCGGCAGTCCGCCGCCAGGCCCCGCGTCAACCGCTGGGTCGTCCTCGTCGTCCTGTGCACGAGCCTGCTCCTCGTCGCCCTCGACTCGACCATCCTCTACGTGGCGCTGCCCTCGGTCACCGAGAGCCTCAAGCCCACCTCCGTCGAACTGCTCTGGATCGGCGACGCCTACCCGCTGGTGTGCGCCTCGCTCCTGATCCTGTTCGGCACGCTCGGCGACCGCGTCGGCCGCAGAAAGATCCTGCTGCTCGGGTACGCCCTGTTCGGAGCGGCGTCGGCCCTCGCCGTGCTCGCCGACAGCGCCCAGGTGCTCATCACGGCCCGCGCGCTGCTCGGCATCGGCGGCGCGATGATCATGCCGGCGACCCTGTCGATCCTGCGGGACGTCTTCCCCGACCGGCACGAGCGGGCCGTCGCCATCGGCGTGTGGACCGCGGTCGCCGCGGTCGGCGCCGCCACCGGGCCGGTCCTCGGCGGCTTCCTCGTCGAGCACTTCTGGTGGGGCTCGGTCTTCCTCATCAACATCCCGCTGATGGCGGTCATGCTGCCGGTGTGCCGCCTCCTCGTGCCCGAGTCCAAGGGCCGCTCGGACGGACCCTGGGACCTGTTCGGTGCGCTGGTCGCCGCGCTCGGCGTCCTCGGCGTCGTCTACGGCATCAAGGAGTGGGGCACCACACGCCACCTGTTCGAGGGCCGCGCCGCGCTGCCGTTCCTCGCGGGCGCCCTGCTGCTCGTCCTGTTCGTGCGCCGCCAGCGCCGCCGCGCCCACCCGCTGATCGACATGCGGCTGTTCGCGAAGGCGGCCTTCTCCACATCCGTCGGCTGCATCGTCATCGCCATGCTGGCGCTGGTCGGCCTGGAACTCATCGCCGTCCAGTACCTGCAGCTCGTGCTCGGCCTGAGCCCGCTGGAGACCGGCCTGCGGATGCTGCCGCTGACCTTCGCGGCGATGGCCGCGGGCGTGAGCGGCTCCGCCAACCTGCGCCGCTTCGGCCCGCGCCGCATGGTCTCCTGCGGCTTCGCGCTCACCGCGCTCGCGGTGCTGCTGCTCGTCCTGATGGGCGCGCACGACCGGCCACTGCTGCTCGGCTTCGGCTTCATACTGCTCGGCTTCGGCTTCCAGTCCACGCTCTTCGGGGCGTACGAGTCGATGCTCAGCGAGGCGCCCGCGGACGAGGCCGGGGGAGCGGCCGCGATCGGTGAGACCTCGTACCAGCTCGGCGCGGGCATGGGCATCGCGCTGCTCGGCTCGGTGATGAACGCGGCCTACGCGCCGGCGCTCGGGCACGCGCGGACGGTGCCGGAAGCCGCCCGCCACGCCGCGGGGAACTCGCTCGGTGAGGCGTACCAGGTCGCCGACCGGCTCGGCGGCCCGGCGGGGGACGCGTTGCGCACGGCCGCGCGGACGGCGTTCGTGCACGGCCTCCACGTCACGCTGGTGGTCAGCGCGGCGCTGCTGCTCCTGGGGGCGCTGGCCGCACGGCGACTGCCCCGCATGATGGAGTGCGACGCCCCCGCCGCCCCGGCGGAACCGGACCTGGCCGCGACGGAACCGGCCTCGACGGAACCGGCCGCGACGAAGTCCGCCGCCCCGGACCTGGCCGCGACGGACCTGCCCGCGAAGGGCCTGGCCGCCAGGGACGTGGCCGCGAAGAGCGCGGCTGCGAAGGGCGCGGCCGCGACGAAACTGCCGCAGGCCGAAGTGACCGCGCGGCGCCCGGCCTCACGGGCCGAGTCGTCGGTGGCCTGACCCCGGGCGGCCCTGGAGGACCGGAGAGGGGGGCGGGTCCGGGCGGACGGACCTGCCCCGCTCAGCTCTGGTTGAAGAACCCGTCCGTCGGGGCGGCGGCCTCCCGGCCGGAGACGATCTGCGTGTCGGCCGGGGTGAGCAGGAACACGCGGTTGGCGACCCGGTCGATCGAACCGCGCAGACCGAAGATGAGCCCCGCCGCGAAGTCGACGACACGCTTGGCGTCGCCGGGCTCCATCGACGTGAGGTTCATGACGACCGGGACGCCGTCCCGGAACATCTCCCCGATCCGTCGCGCGTCCCGGAAGCTGTCCGGGGTCACGGTCCCGATCCGGCGGCCGTCCTCCTCGGCCTTCTCCTCGGCGACCTTCACGCGCGGGTCCGTCACCCAGGCGTCACCGGGCTCGGGCCCCTCGGCCCGGTCGTCGTCGTAACCGTCGTAGTAACGCTCGTCATCGTTGTCGTCGACGAGGCCAAGCCAGGCACTCGCCTTGCGCACCGATCCCATGGACGCCTCCTCTCACAGCGGTTCCTCTGCGTTCCGCATGTCGTCGTGCATCCCCAATGTTCGTCCATGATGCAGATGTCACGCCAAGGGGATAGCCGCCGCGCGGGGTTTTCGTGACGGTACTGGTGCACAGTCAACACGGTGTTGCCCCGCTGTTCCCAAGGGCTGTGCGGGGTACGGCTGCTGACAGTGAGTGAAATATTATTTGCGACGGCGTTCGGGTGACGACTGGTGTGTCCGGGTGATCGGATGGCCGGATACGATGCCTGGCGTCTGGTCGGCCGGGCGCGTACCGGCTGCCGCGCACAGGCTGTGCCGCACCGGTTGACGCACCGTCATGCGGCGTACGGGGGAGTCGCCTTGTTCGGAATCGTCCGGCCCTGCGGCCATCGGCTCGGCGAAGGACTCAAGACGCAGTGGATGGCTCATCTGTGCGGGCTGTGCCTGGCGCTGCGCGGTGACCACGGACAGTTCGCCAGGATCGTCACGAACTACGACGGCCTGCTGGTCTCGGTTCTGACGGAGGCTCAGTCCGAGCGGTCCAGCGATCGGCGCCGCCGGGCAGGGCCCTGCCCGTTGCGTGGCATGCGCACCGCCTCCGTAGCGCAGGGCGAGGGCGCGCGGCTCGCCGCCGCCGTCTCGCTCGTGCTCGCCTCGGCGAAGGTGCGCGACCATGTCGACGACCGCGACGGCCTGTTCGCCCGCAGGCCCGTGGCGGCCGCCGCCCGCAAGGTCGCCGCGAACTGGGGGAGGGCCGGTGCCCGTACGGGAACCGACGTGGGCTTCGACACCGCCGTCCTGCTCGACGCCGTGGAGCGGCAGACCGGCATCGAGGCGCTCGCCGGGCCCGGCACCTCGCTGCTCACGGTGACCGAGCCGACCGAGACCGCGACCGCGGCCGCCTTCGCGCACACCGCGGTGCTGGCCGGGCGACCGGGCAACGCCGAACCGCTCGCCGAGGCGGGGCGGCTGTTCGGCCGGCTCGCGCATCTCCTCGACGCCGTGGAGGACCTGGCAAACGACACCGCGTCCGGCGCGTGGAACCCGCTCACCGCGACCGGCACCGACCTGGCCGAGGCCCGGCGGCTCGCCGACGACGCGGTGCACGGCGTCCGGCTCGCGCTGCGCGAGGCCGACTTCGTGGACGGCCGCCTCGCCCACCTGCTGCTCGCACACGAGTTGGGGCGGTCGGTGGACCGGGTGTTCGGCACGGGCGGCTGCGTCAGGGGGCACGTGGAACGCGGAGAGGGACACGGCGACGGCCGGCGCGGGGGCCAGGGCGGTGGCTGGGTGCCGACCGGCGCGCCAGGCAGCCCGTACGCGCCGACCGGCTCGGGCTCGTACGCGCCCGGGAACCCGTACGCCTCCGGCGATCCGTACGGTGGCGGAAATCCGTACGCGGGCGGGGGGACGGGCGGTCCGGGCGGGCCCGCAGGCCCCGGCGGCCCGGGCGGCGGGCCCTCGTTCCAGCCGCCGAAGCCCGGCAGACGCGGGTTCTGGGCGGGCTGTTTCGCCGCGGTCGGGCTCTGCTGCACCTGCAAGGTGTGCTGCGCCGACGAGTTCGAGGGGCCCTGGTCGCGCAAGAAACGCGGGGGGCTGTGCGACAACTGCGACGACTGCTGCGATTGCTGTGAGTACTGCGAGGTGTGCCAGTGCTGCGAGTGCCTGGACTGCTGTGACTGCTGCGACTGCTGACGGGGTGGTGAGGCGGAGTCCCACCGGCCCCCGTGCTCTTGTGCGTTGACGGTCGGGGCGTCAGTATCCAACGCGTGCGCGTCCGTATGTCAGGGACGCGTCACCGCTCAGCGTATGCGTCTCTTCTTCGCTCCGTTCGACTCGATCGACACACCGGAGGAACACTGTGAGATCCACACGCACCAGCCTCCTCGCCGCCGCCGCGGGGCTCGCCGCCGTCACCGCGGTCGGCCTGCCCGGCGCCCACGCGGCCGAGCCGCACGCATACAGCGCCGCCCGTCTCGCCCATGCCGCCGACGCGGTGGACAGCGCCTCGGTCGGCGGTACCGCCTGGTACGTGGACCGGGCCGCGGACAAGGTCGTCGTCACGGCCGACAGCACCGTCTCGCAGGCCGCCCTCGCCCGGATGACGAAGGCCGCGGGCGCCGACGCCGGAGCGGTGGAGGTGCGGCGCACCACCGGGGAGTTCCGTACGCTGCTCTCCGCGGGCGACGCCATCTACGGCGGCCAGTACCGCTGTTCGCTCGGCTTCAACGTGCGCAGCGGGTCCACGTACTACTTCCTCACCGCGGGCCACTGCGGCAAGGCCGCCAACTACTGGTACACCGACCTGGCCCACAAGACGGCCATCGGCCCCACCGTCGGCGCCAGCTTCCCGAACAACGACTACGCGCTCGTGCGCTACGACAACACCTCGCTCAGCCACCCCGGCGGCTACAGCGCCGCCGACGCCTACGTCGGTGAGTCGGTCAAGCGCACCGGTTCGACCAGCGGCACCCACAGCGGGAGGGTCACCGGCCTCAACGCGACGGTCCACTACTCCGACGGCGGCACCGTGCGTGGCCTGATCCAGACCGACGTCTGCGCCGAACCGGGCGACTCCGGCGGCCCGATGTACGACGGGACGAAGGCCCTCGGCCTCACCTCCGGCGGCAGCGGCGACTGCAAGACCGGCGGCACGACCTTCTTCCAGCCCGTCCCCGAGGCGCTGAAGGCGTACAAGGTCTCCCTCTACTAGAGCGGCTACGAGCCGTGCGGCACGCGGCCGAAAGCGCTCTCTTGCGCCGTCCGGCCGCGTGGCCCGATACTTTCGCGCAGCGCCTTGTCAGGGGCACGGCAAAAATACCGGTGAACCCGGACGCCGTGCCCCCGACCGCGCCTCACGGGCCCCGACCCCACGCGGGCCCCCGACTTCCCTCGGGAGGAACGACCAGTGAGGAACAAGCGCACCACCCCCCGCAGCGGCACAGCGAGACGCACCCGGCTCCTCGCGGTGGGCACCGGCCTGCTCGCCGCCGCCGCGTTCGCCGCCCCCACGGCCCACGCGGCCCCGGCCCCCCACACGTTCAGCGCCGCCGAACTCGGCAAGGCGGACACCGCCGTGCGCGCGGCGGACGTGCCCGGCACCGCATGGGCCGTCGACGCGAAGGCCCACAAGGTCCTCGTGACCGTCGACAGCACGGTCTCGCGGGCCGAGATCAACAAGATCGAGAAGACGGCGGGCGCCATGGCCGGCGCCCTGGAGATCCGGCACACGCCCGGCACGTTCAAGAAGCTCATCTCCGGTGGCGACGCCATCTACGGCGGCCAGTACCGCTGCTCGCTCGGCTTCAACGTCCAGGACAACAGCGGCAACTACTACTTCCTCACCGCCGGTCACTGCGGTCGGGTCGCGGGCACCTGGTACGCCGACGGCAGCCACTTCACGACGCTCGGCACCACCCAGGACTACAGCTTCCCCGGCAACGACTACGCGCTGGTGAAGTACACCAACAGCTCCATCTACCACCCGGGCACGGTGGGCGGCCAGGACATCACCCGGGCCGCGACGCCGTCGGTGGGCACCACCGTCTACCGCCGTGGCTCGACCACGGGCACGCACAGCGGCACGGTCACCGCGCTCAACGCCACCGTGAACTACGGCAGCGACGGCATCGTCTACGGTCTCATCCAGACGAACGTCTGCGCTGAGGGCGGCGACTCCGGCGGCCCGCTCTACGCGGGTACCACCGCGTACGGTCTCACCTCCGGCGGCAGCGGCGACTGCACGTCCGGCGGCACGACGTTCTTCCAGCCGGTCACCGAGGCACTCAACGCGTACGGCGTGCACGTCTACTGACGCCCTGACGCCCTGACGCCCTGACGCCCTGACGCCCTGACGCCCTGACGTACGGACGCCCTGACGTACGGACGCACGGACGTCGGACCCCGGAGCCCCCGCGGGCCGTTCAACGGCCCGCGGGGGCTCTTCCGTTGCACCGACGCGAGGGCTGCCGCGCGCGTCCGTGACGGCACGGGCAGGGTCTGAACGCACGGTGAACCACCTCGGCGAGATTCTTGTGAAAGGTTTCACAAGTGCGCAAAGGTCTCATGACCCCCTGTGTTTTCGCAGGTCGAGGCAGGTTTCCACGGGTTCTTCGCCGTCCGCCAGGGACTTTCTTCCCGGCGGATGGGGCCCTTGTCCGGCCTCCGTGCGGAGCGCTGAGGTGTGGAATTGAAACATCAGCGGAAAAGGTCGCGGAGAAGGAGATCCTGCCGTGGATGCCGTAGAGAGCGAAGGCACGGTCGAGGGCATGGTCGACGGGCTGGTCGAGCGGGCGCTGGCGGCGCTGACCCGGTTCGAGACGTACGACCAGGACCAGGTGGACCACATCGTCAAGAAGGCGTCGCTGGCGGCGCTCAGCCACCACGGAGAGCTGGCGAAGGCCGCCGTCGAGGAGACCGGGCGCGGCCTGTTCGAGGACAAGGCGGTCAAGAACCTCTTCGCGTGCGAGCACGTCGTCAACTCGATGCGCGGTCTGAAGACGGCCGGAGTCGTCTCCCGCGACGAGATCAACGGCATCACCGAGATCGCCGAACCGGTCGGCGTCGTCTGCGCGATGACCCCCGTCACCAACCCCACCTCGACGACGATCTTCAAGGCGCTGATCGCCCTGAAGACCCGTAACCCCATCGTCTTCGCCTTCCACCCCGGCGCCCAGAGGTGCTCCGCCGAGGCCGCCCGCGTCGTGCGCGACGCCGCCGTCGAGGCCGGTGCGCCCGAGGACTGCGTGCAGTGGATCGAGGAGCCGTCGATGGCGGCGACCGGCCTGCTCATGAACCACCAGGGCGTCTCCACCATCCTCGCCACCGGCGGCAACGCCATGGTCAAGGCCGCCTACTCGTGCGGCAAGCCGGCCCTCGGCGTCGGCGCGGGCAACGTCCCCGCGTACGTCGCCAAGGACGCCAGGCTGGGGCGTGCCGTCCACGACATCGTCCTGTCCAAGGCGTTCGACAACGGCATGATCTGCGCCTCCGAACAGGCCGTGATCTTCGACCAGGAGATCTACGAGGACGGTGTCGCCGAGCTCAAGCGGCTGGGGGCGCACCTCCTCACGGCCGCCGAGAAGACCAAGGTGGAGGAGTTCGTCTTCGGCACCACCGCCTACGGCAACGACTGCGCGGGCGCGGGGCTCAACGCCGCCGTCGTCGGCAAGCCGGCGCGGTGGATCGCCGAACACGCCGGGTTCGAGGTCCCCGACGGCACCTCGATCCTGGTCGCCGAGTGCGCCGAGGTCGGCCCCGCCGAGCCGCTCACCCGCGAGAAGCTCTCCCCGGTGCTCGCCGCGCTGAGGGCCGACGACACCGAGCACGGCCTGCGGCTGTCCGCGCAGATGGTCGAGTTCGACGGACTCGGCCACTCCGCCGCCGTCCACACCGAGGACGAGGCGCTCGCCGAGGAGTTCGGCAGGCGGGTCAAGGCGGTCCGCGTCATCGTCAACTCGCCCTCCACCTTCGGCGGCATCGGCGACGTCTACAACGCGTTCCTGCCGTCGCTGACCCTGGGCTGCGGCTCCTACGGCCACAACTCGGTCTCCGACAACGTCTCCGCGGTCAACCTCGTCAACATCAAGCGGATCGGGCGGCGCAACACCAACATGCAGTGGTACAAGATCCCGCCGAAGATCTACTTCGAGCGCAACGCCGTCAAGTACCTCGCCGAGATGGACGACGTGCACCGGGTCACCCTCGTCACCGACCGCACCATGGGCGAGATCGGCTTCGTGCGACGGGTCACCGACATCCTCGACTCCCGCAGGGAACCGGTCACCGTGCAGGTCATCGACAACGTCGAACCCAACCCCGAGCTGGCCACCGTGCGAGCGGGCGCGGCCGCCATGCGGGACTTCGGGCCGGACACGATCGTCGCGCTCGGCGGCGGCTCGCCGATGGACGCCGCGAAGATCATGTGGCTGATGTACGAGCACCCGGAGATCGAGTTCGCGGACACGAAGGAGAAGTTCTTCGACATCCGCAAGCGCGCCTACACGTTCCCGCAACTGGGCGAGAAGGCGAAGCTCGTCGCCGTACCGACCACGTCGGGCACCGGCTCGGAGGTCACCCCGTTCGCGGTCATCTCCGACCCGACCGCCGCCCAGAAGTACCCCCTCGCCGACTACGCGCTCACCCCGAACGTGGCGATCGTCGACCCGCTGCTGCCGCTGAACCTGCCGCCGCACGTCACCGCCGACTCCGGCTTCGACGCGCTGACCCACGCCACCGAGGCGTACGTCTCCGTCTACGCCAACGACTTCACCGACGGCCAGTGCCTCCAGGCCATCAAGCTCATCTTCGAGAACCTGGAAGCCTGCGTGAAGGAGGGCGCCAAGAACCCCGAGGCGCGCGAGAGGATGCACAACGCCTCCACCATCGCGGGCATGGCCTTCGCCAACGCCTTCCTCGGCCTGGTGCACGCCATGGCGCACACCCTGGGCAACACCTTCCACGTCGCCCACGGCCGCACCAACGCGCTGCTCCTGCCGCACGTCATCCGGCACAACGGCACCGTCTCGCACAAGGCGACCCCGTGGCCGAAGGCCGAGACGTACAAGGCGCCCGAGCGGTTCCAGGAGATCGCGAGGACGCTGGGCCTGCCGGCCGCCACCCCCGAGGAGGGCGTGGAGTCGTACGCGAAGGCCGTCGAGGAACTCCGTGACCGCTGCGGCATCCCGGCCTCCTTCCAGGCCGAGGGCGTCGACGAGCAGGCATTCATCGAGGCCCTGCCGCAGCAGGCCATGAACGCCTACGCCGACCAGTGCGCGCCCGCCAACCCGCGGATGCCGATGCTCGACGAGATGCAGCGGCTGATGCGGCAGGCGTACTACGGCAACCGGGAGGGCGCCGCTCAGCAGGCCGCGTGGCGCCTGACTCCTGACGCCTGACACGAGGTCACGCCGGAGCCCGCCGATGCCTCACGCGTCGGCGGGCTCCGGCGTCGGCTCCCGCTTCGCCGGCGGCACCGGGCGCCGGGAAGCGGCCCATCGGGAGTGCCTGACGCCCCCGTGGGGAGGCCCTCACCCGACCGGCGAGCAGCTGCCCGGGGCCGCCGATGAGGAAGTCGACCGGAGGGACGACGGAGACCGTGGGCTTCTCGGGGAGGACGCCCGCGTCGATCCCGGCCCCGTACAGAACGAGAAGTTCACCGGACTCCTCCGGCCGGCGAGGCCGGTGCCGGGCTCGCGGGGGCGGCCGCCTCGGCGTCGCCGCCCCGCTTCGCGCGCAGCCAGGCCACCAGCAGCGCCACCGCGATGCCGGCCACCGCCCACCCGGACAGGACGAGCAGCGCGCTGGTGACGTCGTTGCCCTCGAAGTACGCGATGGAGCGCGCCACCCACGTTCCCGCGCCCGGCGGCAGCCACGGCCCGATCGCCTTCCAGAACGGCGGCAGCATCGGCAGCGGGAAGGCGCCGCCCGCGCTCGGGTTGCCCGCGACGACGACCAGCAGTACCGCGAGGCCGATACCGACGATGCCGGTCAGCTCCACCAGGGCGAGGGTGAGCGCGCCGACCGAGAGGGTGACGAGCGTGCCGAGCCCGGTCAGTGCCCAGAAGGAGCCGGGCAGCGCGCCCAGGATCGAGTCGCCGACGAGGGCTGCGCCGCCGAGCCCGCCCGCGAAGGAGACGAGAGCCAGCGTGCCGAGCCGGATCAGCGCGCGGTGTGGGCTGGCCGGTTTGGAGCCCGAGCTGACGGTCATGATCGACGCGCACAGATAGCCGCCGACGCACCAGCCGACGACGAGGTAGAACGACGAGAGCCCGTCGAAGTCCTGGGGCGAGGCCGGTGCCACGTCCACGGTCCTCACCGTGCGCTTCTGCGGCGTCTCGAGCGCGATGGTGATGGTGTCCAGGGCGTTCGACAGGACGGTGCCGCCGCCGGACGCGACGAGCAGGGTGTCCTGGGTGCCGCGCGGGTCGAGGACCAGGGCGCCGTCGATGTCCCGGTTCATGATCTGGTGTCGGGCCGTCTTCTCGTCGGAGACCACCCGGGGGTCGAGCGGCGAGCCCGGCAGTTTCGACAGCCGCTGTTCGGCCTGCTTGGCCACGGCGGGCAGCGGCGCCACGACACCGAAGGGCACGTCCTTCGGCTTCGGGCTGTGCAGCGCCCCCACGTACGAGGCGATGAACAGCAGCTGCAGGGCGAGCACACCGATCACGAGGATCGCGGCCCTGGGTGTGACGGCGTTCTTGAACTCGTCGGCGAACTTCATGCCCCCACCGTCCGGCGGCGCCCGCGTGCCCGCAGGCGGGGTGGGCCGAACGGGTTTCGAACGGATCGGAGGCGGCGTTCGATCAAGATCGCACGAACGTTCGAAAACTGGTCTATGGTGGAGGGCGGGGGAGGTGAGATCCGATGGGCTCGAGGTGTGCTGGAGGTGCGTGTGACGGGCTTCACGCATCTGCACGCGGTGTCCGGCTTCTCCGTACGGTACGGAGCCTCGCACCCGGAGCTGCTGGCCGAGCGTGCCGCCGAGCGCGGCATGGACGCCCTGGCCCTCACCGACCGTGACACGGTCGCCGGAGCCGTCCGGTTCGCCAAGGCGTGCGCCAAGCACGGCGTGCGGCCGTTGTTCGGCACCGAGCTCGCGGTCGGCGTCCCCGAGCGCGGCGAACGGCGCAGGCCGCCGGTCCGCGGCGGCGCCTTCGTCGACGAGTCGGCACCCCGGGCCACCTTCCTCGCCCGCGACGGCGCCCGCGGCTGGGCCGAGCTGTGCCGCATGATCACCGCCGCGCACGCGCGGGGCGGCGGCCCCCAGGACGTACGGCTGCCGTGGCCGGACAACCACGGCGACGGCCTGACCGTGCTGCTCGGCCCCGCCTCCGACGTGGGCCGCGCGCTCGCCGCCGGACGCCCCGACAAGGCGGCCGTGCTGCTCGCCCCCTGGCGCGAGATCTACGGCGACGCCCTGCGCCTCGAAGCCGTCCACCACGGCAGGAAGGGCACGGGCCCCGGCTCCCTGCGCCTGGCCGCGCGCACGGTGGGCTTCGCCGCCGAACAGGGCGTACGCCCCGTCCTCACGGGCGACGTCCGGTACGCCGACCCGGGCTCGGGCCCCGTCGCCGACGTCCTGGACGCCGCGCGGCGCCTGGTCCCGGTCGACCCGGCCAAGGAACTCGACACCGGCGAACGGTGGCTCAAGGACGCCGCCGCCATGCTGCACACCGCCGAGCGGATCGTGGAGGCGGCCGGCTTCCGCCGCGACACGGCGTACCGGCTGATGGAGCAGACGCAGGCCACGGCCGCCGCATGCCTGGTCGACCCCGAGGACGACCTCGGCATCGGCTCCGTACGCTTCCCCGAACCCCGGCTGGTCGGCGCCGACCGCCGCACCGCGCAGCGCGTCCTCGCCTCCCGCGCGGCGGCCGGAATGGTCCGCCTCGGCCACGCTGACCAGCGCGGGTACTGGGAACGCCTCCACCGCGAACTGGACGTGGTGGCCCACCACGACTTCGCCACCTACTTCCTCACGGTCGCCCAGGTCGTCGACGACGTACGGAAGAGGGGCATCAGGGTCGCCGCACGCGGCTCGGGCGCGGGCTCGCTGATCAACTACCTCCTCGGCATCGCGAACGCCGACCCCGTCGAACACGGCCTGCTCATGGAGCGTTTCCTGTCGAAGCGGCGTCTGGCCCTGCCCGACATCGACATCGACGTCGAGTCCGCGCGCCGTCTGGAGGTCTATCGCGCGATCATCGACCGGTTCGGCACCGAACGCGTCGCGACCGTCGCGATGCCGGAGACCTACCGGGTGCGCCACGCGATCCGCGACGTCGGCGCCGCCCTGTCCATGGACCCCGCCGACATCGACCGCGTCGCCAAGGCGTTCCCGCACATCCGCGCGCGCGACGCCCGCGCGGCGATGCGGGAGCTTCCCGAACTGAAGGAGGTGGCGGGCGAGTTCGCCCCGGACGCGAACGGCTTCAACCACCGCCTGTGGGACCTGGTCGAGGCGCTCGACGCGCTGCCGCGCGGTGTCGCCATGCACCCGTGCGGGGTGCTGCTCTCCGACGCCTCGCTGCTCGCCCGCACCCCGACCGTGCCGACCAGCGGCGAGGGTTTCCCCATGTCCCAGTTCGACAAGGAGGACGTGGAGGACCTCGGGCTGCTCAAGCTGGACGTGCTCGGCGTGCGGATGCAGTCGGCGATGGCGCACGCGCTGGGCGAGCTCGAACGGGCCACGGGCGAGTCCGTGGACCTGGACGCGGTGCCGCGGGGCGACGGACGGACGTACCGGCTCATCAAGTCCGCGGAGACGCTCGGCTGCTTCCAGATCGAGTCGCCGGGACAGCGGGACCTGATCGGACGGCTCCAGCCGGAGAACTTCCACGACCTGGTCGTGGACATCTCGCTCTTCCGTCCGGGACCGGTCGCCGCCGACATGGTGCGCCCGTTCATCGAGGCGCGCCACGGCCGGGCGCCCGTCCGCTACCCGCACCCCGACCTGGAGGAGGCGCTGCGCGAGACGTACGGCGTGGTCGTCTTCCACGAGCAGATCATCAAGATCGTCGACATCATGACGGGCTGCGGCCGTGACGAGGCCGACCGGGTCAGGCGCGGCCTGTCCGACCCCGAGTCGCAGGGCCGCATCCGGTTCTGGTTCGCCCAGCGGGCGGCGGAGCGCGGCTACGACACCGACACGATCGCGCGGACCTGGGAGATCGTGGAGGCGTTCGGCAGCTACGGCTTCTGCAAGGCGCACGCGGTGGCGTTCGCCGTGCCCACCTACCAGTCGGCGTGGCTGAAGGCGCACCACCCGGCGGCGTTCTACGCGGGGCTGCTCACGCACGACCCGGGCATGTACCCGAAGCGGCTGTTGCTCGCGGACGCGCGGCGGCGCGGGGTGCCGGTGCTGCCGCTGGACGTGAACCGGTCCGCGGTCGCACACCGTATCGAACTGGTGTCCGATGGTGGGGGCGGGGCGGAGCCGGTGGAGCGCTGGGGCGTGCGGCTCGCCCTCTCCGACGTCTACGGGATCAGCGAGGCGGAGGCCGCGCGGATCGAGGCGGGCCGGCCGTACGCGTCGCTGCTCGACTTCTGGGAACGGGCCCGCCCCAGCCGCCCGCTCGCCACCCGGCTCGCCCAGGTCGGCGCGCTCGACGCGTTCGGCGCCAACCGCCGAGATCTGCAACTGCACCTGACGGAGTTGCAGCGCTCCGGGCGGGGCGCGGGCGGCGCCCAGCTGCCGCTGTCCGGAGGAAGGCGCACGGCATCGGCCGGGCTGCCCGACCTCGGCGACGCCGAGCGGCTCAGCGCCGAACTCGGTGTGCTCGGCATGGACGCCTCCCGTCACCTCATGGCCGACCACGAGGCGTTCCTGCGGGACCTGGGCGTGGTGTCGGCGCGCCGCCTCAGGGAGGCCGAACACGGGCGGACGGTCCTTGTGGCAGGCGCGAAGGCGGCGACCCAGACCCCGCCCGTCCGTTCGGGCAAGCGGGTCGTGTTCACCACGCTCGACGACGGCACGGGCCTGGTCGACCTGGCCTTCTTCGACGACGCGCACGCCGCGTGCGCGCACACCGTCTTCCACTCGTGGCTGCTGCTGGTCCGCGGCCAGGTGCAGCGGCGCGGCCCGCGCAGCCTGAGCGTGGTGGGGCAGGCGGCGTGGAACCTGGCGGAGCTGGTGGAGGTATACCGGGAGCACGGCCTCGACGAGGTGGCGCGGCGGATGGCGGCCACGCCGGAGCCGCGTCCGGAGGCGGAAGGAGGCGCGGAGGCGACGGACGGGCGGCGCATCCGGCTCTCCACGGGCTACGAGATGCACCCGTGGGCCGACCTGAAGCCGGCCGGTGAGGACGTGCCGGGACGGCGGCGGAAGCTGTGGCACCAGAGTCCGGGAAGCGCGGGGTGAGAGAGCATGAGAGAGCAGGTGAGAGAGATGGAGCGACAGGAGAACCCCGACGTACTGTGCGTACGATTCCTGCTGACGCCCGCACAGGAGGCGCGGCTGCCCGAACTCCTGGCCCTGCTGAACGACTTCAGCCCGACGGTGCAGGCGCTCCCGCCGGACGCCGCGCTGGTCGATCTCGGCGGCGCCGAACGATACTTCGGCCGCGACGCCCGCCAGATCGCCTCGGTGATCCGGCTCCGGGCCGTGGCCCTGTACGGCGTGGCGTGCGCCATCGGCGCCGGCCTCGGCCCCATGGCCGCGCGCATGGCGGCACGCGAGGCGGAGCCCGGAACGACGTACGTCGTCACCGACGCCGCCGCCCACCTCGCCGGCCGGCCCGTCACCGAGCTGCCCGGCGTCGGGCCCGCCACCGCCCGCACCCTGTGCGAGTACGGCCTCGACACGGTCGGCCGCGTCGCCGCCGCGCCGCTGTCCACGCTGCAACGCCTGACCACGGCCCGTACCGGCCGCGAACTACGCGAGAAGGCGCACGGAGTGGACCGCACCAAGGTCACCCCGAACGCCGCCGCACGCTCGATGGCCGCCGAACGCACCTTCACCCGCGACGAGTTGGACCCGCACCGCCATCGCCGCGCCCTGCTCGCCACCGCCGACGAGCTGGGTGCGCGGATGCGGGACGACGGCCAGGTCTGCCGCGCCCTGACCCTCACGATCCGCTACGCCGACCGCTCGACGACCGTACGCACCCGGTCTCTCACCGAACCGACCGCGCACTCGGCGGCGCTGGTCGGGTCCGCGTACCGGCTGTACGAGGCGCTCGGCCTCCAGCGCGCCCGGGTCCGCGGCATCGCGCTGCGCGCCGAGGGCCTGGCCCCCGCCGAAACGGCGTCGCACCAGCTGACCTTCGACCCCGCGGACGCCCGTGCCAGGGCCCTGGAAGCCGCGACGGACCGCGCCCGGGCCAGGTTCGGCCCCGGCGCGGTCGTTCCCGCGGCGCTTGCGGCGTGAGCGCGCCGCGCCGTACGGGGCCGCCGGCCTGCGCCGCGGGCGGCGCCGACGACGCGCGCCCGGCCACGACGGGGTGCGGCTCCGCGCCAACGCCCTGATGCGGGAGAACCGGAAACCGTATCCACGGTAGGGACACGAGGTCGTGGAGCGCCGGGTCGACGGCCCCCACGACCGCGTCCACTACCGCAAGCGTCTGAGTCGCATCTGACGGCCCGCTCTACTCGTCCGGCCACCACGTCTTGCGGATGTCCTTGCGGACTTCCGGGCGCTCGCGGCGCACTTCGGCAGCTTCTTTCTGCAATCGGCGCGTCACCGAGCTCGCGCGGGTCGGCTTGTGCATGGTCACTCGGCGCATGATGCCTCCTGTACCTACACGGGTCACGGCGTGACGCCGTTGTAGACCTGTTCCCGGAGCGTGGCCCATCGAAGCGCAATTGTCAGTGGCGGTTGTCACCATGGGGCGTGACGACATCAACGACGACGACAGGGGCGAGTGTGCCGGAAACCATCGACTGGGACGCCACCGCGGCAGCGTTCGACGACCAACCGGACCACGGCCTGCGGGACCCGGAGGTGCGCGCCGCCTGGGCGGGGCGCCTCGCGGACTGGCTGCCGACGCGCCCCGGCCGCGTCCTCGATCTGGGCTGCGGCACCGGCAGCCTGTCGCTCCTCGCGGCCGAGCGCGGACACCGGGTGACCGGAGTCGACTCCGCCCCCGCCATGCTGGAGCACGCCCACCGCAAGCTCGCCGGGCGCGACGCGGAGTTCCTGCTCGGTGACGCGGCGCGGCCGCCGGTGCGGCAGGGCGCGTACGACGTCGTGCTCGTACGGCACGTGCTGTGGACGCTGCCCGAGCCGGAGGCCGTGCTGCGGCGCTGGCTGGGGCTGCTCGCGCCCGCCGCCGGGCGGCTCGTGCTCGTCGAGGGCGTGTGGGGCGAGCTGAGCCCCGTCGGCATACCGGCGGACCGGGTGACTCGGGCGCTGCGACCGCTCGTCGCCGACCTGCGGCACGAACCCCTGTCGCGGGACGCGCGACTGTGGGGCGGGCCGGTCGCCGACGAGCGGTACGCGGTGGTGGCGACCCTCAGCCCACAAGCCCCGTGAACTCGCCGTTCCCGGCGAGGAGTTCCAGCTCGTCCAGGGCCCGCGTCGCCGCCCGCGCGGCGGCCGGGTCCCGGTCGGCCAGGCCGCTCTCGGCGAACTCGTCCTCGTCGAGGCGGATCACCTGGCTCCCGTCGGCCGACACCCACAGGTCGAGGTCCAGGTCCTCGCAGACGAGCTCGCCGCCCTCGCGCACCGCGGGGCGTGTGACGTCGCAGTACCAGCCCTTCAGCGTGCCGTCGCCCGTGCGTACCTCCTTGACCGCGTACCAGCGGTCGCGCCAGTAGTGCTCGGTGAACACGTCGCCCGGCTCGAACCGCACGAAGCCGAAGTCGCGGGCGCCGTCGCCCGCCCAGTCGGCGCTGACCGTGATGCGGGTGCCGTCGTCGGCCAGCAGCCGCGCCGGGTAACTGATCTTCGTACGGCCCGCTTTGACCAGGACCACCTGAAGGGTCTCAGGAGCCGAGGGTGCGGACATGGCGGACCTCCGTCGCGTCGAGCGTGTAACCGAACCATTTGTTGATCGCGAGCATCGGCGCGTTGCCCGCGTCGTTGCCCGTGTACGCCACCGTGATCCCGGCCTCCCGGGCGCGGTGGAGCGACTCGTTCTTGGCCAGTTTGGCCAGGCCCCGGCCGCGGAAGGCGCGGGCCGTGCCGGTCATCCCGGTCGAGTAGCGGCCGTCGCCGTCCGTGCGCGCCAGGGTGAAGGCGGCCGGGCGGCCGTCGACGACGGCCACCGTGGTGAGGCCGCGGTCGAGCAGAGGGTGGTGCCAGGTGTCCCGCAACCACTGCTCGAAGTCGCTGAGTTCGGCGCCGACGTCGCCCGGCTCGTCGGCGAGCGTCTCCGCGTCCAGGTCGAACAGCGGCCGCGGGTCGTCCGCGAAGTCGGCGGCCGTGCGCAGTTCGACGCCGGGCGGCGGGGCCGGGCGCGGCGGCAGCGGGCCGGAGGCCAGGTCGAGGCGGAGGAAGTGCGCGCTGCGGCCGCGCCGGTAGCCGCGGGCCGCCGCCCACGACAGGTTCCGCCCGGCGTCGAGCGCCCAGGCGTACACCTCGCGGGCGCCGTGCAGGGCCAGGTGTTCCTCCGCCGTGCGCAGCAGGAGCGTGCCCGCGCCCCGGCCGCGCCGGTCGGGGTGTACGTAGACGTTCGCGTAGCCCTGGCCGGGCTCCGGGCTGTCGTACGCGATGCCGACCTGGGCCGTGCCGGTGACGGCGCCGGTGTCGTCCAGCGCGACCAGTTGGACGTAGTGGGCGTCGGGGTGGGCGTGGGCCGCGTCGTGGGCGACGGACGCCGGGGTTGCGAGCATGGCGGGCAGGCAGGCGCGCCTGACTCGGGTGAAGCCCTCGACGTCGGCCGGTTCGCCGGGGTGGAGCGGACGCACGAGCACGGTCATGGCGAGGCACGCTACGCGCCGCACGGCCCCGGGTGCCTCTCATTTTCCGGCGCTGCGGGACAATCGTGGGCGTGACCTTGAAGATCGACATCGAGATCGACGCGGGCGGTCCCGCGCCCTACGAGCAAGTGCGGGCGCGGCTCGCCGAGATGGTGCGCTCGGGGGCGTTGCCGGTCGGGTACAAGCTGCCCACCGTACGGGGGTTCGCGCAGGAGCTGGGGCTCGCGGCGAACACCGTGGCCAAGGCGTACCGGGCGCTTGAGGCGGACGGGGTGATCGAGACGCGGGGGCGCAACGGGACGTTCGTCGCGGCCGCGGCGCAGGACGCGGCGGGGCGGGAGGCCGCGGCGGCGGCGCTCGTGTTCGCCGAGCGGGCCCGGCGACTCGGCCTGTCCGAGGACGCGGCGCTGTCGGCGGCGCGAGACGCTCTGCGCGCGGCCTACGCCTAGCCCGGACGTCCGGCGCCGTAGCGGGGCTGGGCCCCGCGGCCCTGTCGCGCCGCACCGGGGTGCCGCCGCCCTGCCCACCCTGCCGCCCCGGGCGGCAGAGTGCCCGAGCCGGCACGCAGTCGAACGCGGCGAGGGGCTCAAGTCGGCACGGTGCGGAAGCGGCAGACCGCCCGAGGCGGCGGGGCCGCACCGCCCCAGGTGTGGGGCCGCGCGCCCGCTACAGGTACAGGCCCGCGTCCGTGTCGGCGCGTTGGTCCGGGACCGAGGTGGGGGAGACGCCGCGGCGCAGGGCGAAGAGTTCGGCCAGCGTCGCGCCCTCGCGGGGCACGTCCTCCTCCCGGCCCAGCCACTCCACGGACTCGCGCCGGGTCAGCGGCCCCACCTCGATGCGGGCCAGACAGCGGCCGGGCCGGACCACCGCCGGGTGCAGGCGCTCCAGGTCCTCGTTGGTCGTGACGCCCACCAGGACGTTCCGGCCCTGGCCGAGGAGCCCGTCGGTCAGATTGAGCAGGCGCGAGAGCGCCTGACCCGCCGTGTGCTTGGCCTCGCCGCGGATCAGTTCGTCGCAGTCCTCGAGCAGCAGCAGCCGCCACCGCCCCTTCGTCGTACCGTCGTCCTCGCCGATCGCGATGTCCATCAGATAGCCGACGTCCGAGAACAACCGTTCCGGGTCCAGGACGCAGTCGACCTGGCACCAGTCCCGCCACGAACGGGCCAGCGTACGCAGTGCCGACGTCTTGCCGGTGCCCGGCGGGCCGTGCAGCAGGAGCAGGCGGCCCGCGATGTCCTCGGGGCGGGTCTTCATCAGCCCGTCGAGCGCCTCGGCCACCGGCGCCGTGTAGTTGGGCCGCACCTCCTCCCAGGTGCCTGCCGAGATCTGCCGCGTCGTGCGGTGCGGCCCGCGCCGCGGTGACACGTACCAGAAGCCCATCGTCACGTTCTCCGGCTGCGGCTCCGGCTCGTCCGCCGCGCCGTCCGTCGCGAGTCCGAGCACCTCGCTCGCCAACTCCTGGCTGGTCGCGGTCACCGTGACGTCCGCGCCCCGGTTCCACCGGGAGACGAGCACCGTCCAGCCGTCGCCCTCGGCGAGCGTCGCGCTGCGGTCGTCGTCGCGCGCGGAGCGCAGCACACGGGCGTCCGGCGGCAGCAGCGTGGCGCCGGTCCTGACCCGGTCGATGTTCACGGCGTGCGCGTGCGGCTGCTCGCCCGTGGCGAACCGGCCGAGGAACAGCGCGTCGACGACGTCGGCGGGCGAGTCGCTGTCGTCCACGCCGAGCCGTACCGGCAGCGCGTCGAAAGGGTTGGTGGACATCCGCCCATGATCCGCCACGAAGAGCCCTTGCGCACGGGTTTTGCCGGGGGCGCGTGTGTCACGGCGCACGCCTGTGTCGGCCGCCGGTGCATCCGCGTCGCCTGTGAATTTCGATGTCCGCCCGTTCTACGGGCGTAGCAGAGGCTGTCTGAGGGTAAGTCATAAACCTGACATGTACCTGATGTTGAACACTTGGTAGATGTCCATACGAGGGTACTTCCCGGTAACTGTGGGGCGTGGTACCACAGTTGTTGCAGAAATCCTGCTATGGGAGGTTTCATGAGACGTTCCCGAATTACGGCATACGTGACCTCGTTCCTCTTCGCCGCGGTACTCGCCCTCACCGGGGCCACCGCCGCGCAGGCAGCGGACAGCGCGACCGCCACCGGCTATGTGGCGCTCGGTGACTCGTACTCCTCCGGAGTCGGTTCCGGCAGTTACATCAGTTCGAGTGGCTCCTGCAAGCGCTCCACCAAGGCGTACCCCTACCTGTGGGCCGCCTCGCACGCACCGTCCAGCTTCGACTTCACGGCGTGCTCCGGCGCCGTGACCGACGATGTGATCTCGAATCAGCTCGGCCCGCTCGGCTCGGGCACCTCGCTCGTCTCCATCACCGTGGGAGGCAACGACGCGGGCTTCGCGGACGTGATGACGACCTGCGTCCTGTACTCCGAGTCCACCTGCCTCAGCCGGATCGACCAGGCGCGCGCCTACGTCACGACGACCCTGCCGGGCAAGCTCGACAAGGTCTACTCGGCGATCAGCGCCAAGGCGCCCTCCGCCCGCGTGGTGGTCCTGGGCTACCCCCGCTTCTACAAGCTCAACGGCTCCTGCATCGCGGGCCTGACCGAGACCGAGCGGTCGGCCATCAACGACGCGGCCGACCTGCTCAACTCCACCACCGAGAAGCGCGCCGTCGACCACGGCTTCACCTTCGGCGACGTGACCACCACCTTCAGCGGTCATGAGATCTGCTCGGGCGACTCGTGGCTGCACAGCGTCAACTGGCTGAACATCGAGGAGTCCTACCACCCCACCGCCGCAGGCCAGTCGGGCGGCTATCTGCCCGTCTTCGCCTCGGCCGCCTGACAGGCGCCCCCGCCCGGCCCCCGCTCGGGGGCCGGGCGACACGCCGTGACAGGCCACGACTTGACGTGAGCGAATCCCTCACCGTCGGTGACGGTGGCCGCTTGCGGGTGTCACGCACGGCCGGAAATTTGCCCAGCTTGTCCAACTCGCCCTGGATTAAGCCGCATTCGGAGAGTAGCCGGTGAAAGGGAGTCAACCTCCTTATGGAGAAGGTGAATCCCGCGACCGGGATACACGAGTGTCACTCGGGGGCGATAGGGTTAACCTGCCCGGGCCGGGTGCCCTCGTACGGGTGGGGAGTGACATGGAACAGATAACAGTGCGCAGCAGGCCGCGTGTGCCTGCGATCACGTGTGGGAGCGGCGCGACCAGTTCGCGCCTCGACCGCCATCTCTCGGTGCTCGGCGGCCCCGCCGTCCCGCAGCGCGAGACGGTCGAGGCGACATCGCTGATGCGTGAGCTCACGACGCGCGACACCGCGCACGAGCGCAGCGGCAGGCGGGCACGCGTCGGGCGGGTCTCGCTCTTCGCCCCGCTGCGTCGGCTGCGCCGCTCGCTCTTCGGCGGTCACTAGGACCCGTCCCGGTTCCGGCCGATCGCCCGAGCGGGCCGAGGCCCGCACCCCACCTCCACGCCACCGGCGTTCCGCCGCGCTCCACCGCGACCGTCATCCCCACGGCATGCGGCACGCGCCCCGGCGGGGGAGTGGGGTGCGGGCCTTCGCCGTGCCCGGCGAGGAGCCTTCGCAGACGGGGCCAAGGCCCTTGCGGCCGGGGCCAGGTACGGCGCCGAGACCGGCGCCAGGGGCGTCACAGGAACGCGAACTGGCCGCCGGGGCCCTCCTCCTGGTGGCCGAGCACGCTCGCGGGGCGCCGCGCGGCCGACGGCACCGGCAGCACTCCCGCCTCGCGCAACCGGGCCCCGCCGAGCAGCCGGTCGCCGTCGAGCCGCCGCCGCACATCGTCCTGGGCCGGCCGCAGCTCCGCCAGGAGCGCGAGCACCGTGACCAGTTCGAGCAGTTCGGACGTCCACGGCTGCGGCCACGCCGACGGGCGCAGCGCGGCCAGGGTGCCCGGTTCGGCGGGCGCGGTCCTGCGGGCGAACCACTGCTCCAGGACCCGCACCCCGCTGACCTGGAAGTCCCAGGCGGCCGCCGGGACGGGGGAGACGCGGCCCGTGCCGATCAGGAGGGCCTCCTCGTCGGGGTCGTAGCGCAGTTCGGTGGGGCGGGCCGGGAGCGGGGCCCGCACGTACGGGCGGCGCCCACCGGGCAGCTTGGGGCGTTCGGAGCCCGCGCCGCGCAGCTGGAGCCACAGGACACGGCGGCCGAGACCGACACCGTGGTCCCACAGGTCGATGTCGTGCGGCAGCGCCACGCGCACACCGCCCCGGTCGTCCCGCTCCGCCACGGCCAGGACCCAAGCGAACAGCTCGTCGGCGTCGACCGGCCGCCCGTACCGACCGGCCAGATGGTCGAGCAGCCCCGGCGTGACGTTCGGTTCCCGCCCCTGCGGGCGCCGGTAGAGCGGGCGGATGCGGCCCGGCCGCCCGGCCGGGGAGCGGCCCTCCGGCAGCACGCCGCTCGCCAGCACCGCGAGGCCGCCCGCCCCGGGCACGTACCCCTGCTCCACCAGGAACAACTGCCGCTCGTCGGCGACCCGCCACAGCTCAGGCCGCGCCGCGTCGATCAGCCGCTGGTCCGGGATGAGCCACTGCTCGTCGAACGGCCCGTGCAGCACTCGTACGGGGTCGGGGCAGGGCCCATCGGCGTGCACGAGCGGTTCGGTTCCGCCGCCCTGGCCTGGCAGTTGCGCGGCGGCGGTGTGCAGGGTGCGGGAGCGGGTGGGTTCGAGCAGTGTCTGCCGTCGCGGCGGTTCGGCGGCCGTGAAGGCGTCCCAGCGGGCCTTGAGGGACGCCGCGTCCGGGGCGAGCGGCCAGGTGCGGCCCAGGCGCAGGGGCGCCACGGACCACGGCATGAGGTCGGCGAGCGGCGTGGCGTCCAAGAGCCGGTCGTTCGTCACGCCGGGCATGGTACGTGCCGCGGGCGGGGCCGGGTCAGTCCGCGTCCAGGGTCACCGTGAAGGAGAAGCGGTCGCCGCGGTACTGGATGACCGCCACGTCCAGGACGCGGCCCTCCTCGTCGTACGTGATGCCGGTGTAGTGCAGGATCGGGCTGACCAGCGGCACTTCGAGGAGCCTGGCCGTCTCCGGGTCGGCGAGCCGTGCCTCGACGGAGTCCGTGATGCGGCTGATGCGCACGCCCACGACGTCGCGCAGCACCTTGGTCATGGGGGCGCGGGCGAGGTCGGCGACGTCGAGCCGTTCGGCCACGTCGGGGCGCAGGTAGTTGCGGGCGTGGTTGGTCGGCTCGCCGGTCTTCTCGTCGCTGCGCAGCCGGTGGTACGCGGCCACGGTGTCGATGCCGGGGAACAGATCGGTGTACGCCGCCGGGACGGGCGCCGGACCGTGGCCGAGCAGCTCGGTCGTCATGCCGGACTGCTGGGCCACGATGGCGTCGACGGAACCGAGCAACCGCACCGGGGCGCCGCTGAGGGCGTCGGGTTCGATGAACGTGCCGCGGCGCCGGTGCCGGGAGATGAGGCCCTCGTCCTCCAGCTCCTTGAGTGCCTGGCGCATGGTCAGCACGGAGACGCCGTAGTGCGCGGCGAGCTGCTCCTCGGTGGGCAGTCGCAACGGGTCCTGCGGCGAGCGGCCGAGTATCGAGGCACGCAAGCTCTGCGAGACCTGATACCAGAGCGGGAGCTTGCGGTTCAGGACGATGGAGTCCGGGGCGAATGACGTCACGGGTTATCCGTACCGGTGGTCGGGGCTCGACGCAATGTCGGGCCGCAAGCCGGGAAACCGCGCCGGCGTCCGCCCGCGGCCCGCGGCCGAGGGCCGAACAGCCCCCCGGCAGGCCCGCGGACGCACCCGGCGACCCGCCCCGCTACCCCCGGAAGTGACGCTCAAGGCCCCGCCACACCTCGTCGTACCCGCGCTGCAGGTGCCCGGCTCCCGCGGCCTGCGCGGCGACCGTCACCGGCCACCGCGTCTCGAACATGAACGCGAGCCCGTCCTCGATCTTCTGCGGCTTCAGCTCGGCCGAACTCGCCTTGTCGAACGTCTCCTTGTCGGGCCCGTGCGCCGACATCATGTTGTGCAGCGACCCGCCGCCGGGCACGAACCCGCCCTTCCCGCCGGTCTTCGCGTCGTACGCGCCCTCGATCAGCCCCATGTACTCGCTCATCACGTTCCGGTGGAAGTACGGCGGCCTGAACGTGTCCTCGCCCACCAGCCAGCGCGGTGCGAAGACCACGAAGTCGACGCCCGCGAGCCCCGGGGTGTCCGACGGCGACGTGAGCACCGTGAAGATCGACGGGTCGGGGTGGTCGTAGGAGATCGAGCCGATGACGTTGAAGCGGCGCAGGTCGTAGACGTACGGGACGTGGTTGCCGTGCCAGGCGACCACGTCCAGCGGGGAGTGGTCGTACGTGGCCGTCCAGAGGTTGCCGCAGAACTTGTTGACCACGTCCACCGGCTCGTCCGCGGCCGCGTCCTCGTACGCGGCGACCGGGGCCCTGAAGTCCCGTGCGTTCGCCAGGCCGTTGGCGCCGATCGGGCCCAGGTCGGGCAGGCGGAACGGGGCGCCGTAGTTCTCGCACACGTACCCGCGCGCGCTCGCGTCGAGCAGCTCCACGCGGAACCGGACGCCGCGCGGGATCAGAGCCACCTCGCCCGGGTTCGCCGCGAGGAGGCCGAACTCCGTGCGCAGCAGCAGGCCGCCGAGCTCGGGCACGATCAGCAGCTCGCCGTCCGCGTCGCTGAACACCCGCCGGTCCATGGAGGCGTTGGCGTGGTACAGGTGCACCGCCATGCCGGTGCGCTGCGTCGTGTCGCCGTTGCCGCCGAGCGTCCACAGGCCCGCCAGCCAGTCCGTGCCCGGCTCGGGCTCCGGCAGCGGGTCCCAGCGCCGGCGGTTGGGGTCGGGCACGGTCTCGGTGAACGGGGCCGAGCGCACCGCGCGGTTGTCGGCCCGGGTGAACTCCGGGTGGGCGGCCGAGGGGCGGATCCGGTACAGCCACGAGCGGCGGTTGTGGGCGCGCGGCTCGGTGAACGCGGTGCCGCTCAACTGCTCCGCGTACAGGCCGAGCGGCGCGCGCTGCGGGGCGTTGCGCCCCTCGGGCAGGGCGCCCGGGACCGCCTCCGAGCTGTGCTCGTTGCCGAAACCGGACAGATAGGTGAGGCCCTCGGCCGTCTTGCGCGCGTCCCCGCTCATGCTCGCTGCTCCCTTTTCCTGATTCCTATGCTCCACCGTAGGATTCAAGGGAGGGGTCCGCAAGACGCCGGACGGAGATGGCCGAACATCGTCTTCTGTCGCGCGGAAAAGGCACGAGGGAAAGGTGCGCGGGAAAGGCGAAGGAAGGGGCAGAGCGGGACCCCGTCCCCCCTTTTCCTTCTCCTCCCTCGGCTCTCCTCCCGCCTCTCTCCTCCTCTTCTCCTCCTCCGGACGGATCCGAAAAGGTGAGCGATCCTCTACCGTCTCGGGCATGTCCAGGTCACTGTCGCTCCGTGGCGTCCGCGCCGCCCTGCTGGTCTGCGCACTGCTCGTCGGAGCCGCCGGATGCGGCGACGACGACGGCGGCCCGCGCCACGCCGGCAAGGTGCTCGACCGCACTGACGGCGACGGCCACGCCCTGCGCCAGATCCCGGAGAAGGGCGCCCCGCGGGTCGGCGTCGTCGTCGAGCCGGACGCCGATCCGAGGCGAGGCTGGGACGTCCGCATCCGGCCGGTGCGCTTCCGTCTCAGCCCCGAGGGCACACGGGCCCGAGCCGTGCACGGCCACGGCTACGCCCAGCTCTACCTGGACGGGCACCGCCTGGCGCGGCTCCGGGGTACCGGCTACCGGCTGCCGCGCGAGCGGGTCCACCGCGGCACCAACGAGGTGACCGTGCGGCTCTTCGCCGACGACCACACCGTCTGGGCGGTGGGCGGCAAACCGGTCGAGGCCACCGCGGACCTCACCGCTTCAGGGGCGGAGACGGCGTCGCCCGCCGTAGGGTGACCGCCATGCCCGCCTCGACGTCCCTGCGCCGCGCGCCCGTCCAGCGGCGCAGCGCCGAGCGCCTGACCCGGATCCTGGACGCCTGCGCCGAACTCCTCGACGAAGGCGGCTACGACGAGCTGAGCACGCGCTCCGTCGCGAGCCGTGCCGACGTCCCGATCGGCTCCGTCTACCGGTTCTTCGGCAACAAGCGCGCCATGGTCGCCGCCCTCGCCGAACGCAACCTGGAGCGGTACGCCGAGCGCGTCACGCGGCGCCTGGACGTGCTGCCCGCGGGCGACTGGCGCGCCGCCACCGATGTCGTACTGGACGAGTACCTGGCCATGAAGCGCACCGCGCCCGGCTTCTCCCTCGTCGACTTCGGCACCCAGATCCCGGTCGGCGACCCCGAGGCGGGCCCCAACCACCGGCTCGCGGACCTGCTCGCGGACCTGCTCGCGCCGCACCTGGGACGCGCCGCGGACGACGCGCTGCGCCGTACCTTCCTGGTGGCGGTCGAGGCCGCGGACGCCGTGATCCGGCTCGCCTTCCGGCTCGATCCGGCTGGTGACGCGGACGTCATCGAACAGACCCGGGTGCTGCTGCGCGGCTATCTGGCGGGTCTGCTCGACTGACCTCGGACCTGGCGCCGAAAAACTAACGCCGCTAGTTTGGTGTCGCTGGACGACGCCGCGAACCGCACGTGAGGAGAGCCATGAAGGCCCACGAGGGGATGTACATCGACGGTGGATGGCGGGCCGCCGCCGGACCCGACACCATCGCCGTCGTCGACCCGGTCGACGAACAGGTGATCGGCCATGTCCCCGCGGGCACCGCCGACGACGTCGACGCCGCCGTACGCGCCGCCCGCGCCGCCTTCCCGGCCTGGGCGGCCACGCCACCGGCCGAGCGCGCCGCCAGGATCGCCGCGCTGCGTGACGTCCTGGTCGACCGCAAGGACGAGATCGCCGAGACGGTCACCGCCGAGCTGGGCGCGCCCCTGAAGTTCTCCCAGTCCGTGCACGCGGGCGTACCGATCCTGGTCGCGGGCTCGTACGCCGAGCTCGCCGCCACGTACGTCTTCGAGGAGCGGGTCGGCAACTCCACCGTCTACGCGGAGCCGGTCGGTGTCGTCGGCGCCATCACGCCGTGGAACTACCCGCTCCACCAGATCGTCGCCAAGGTCGCCCCGGCCCTCGCCGCGGGCTGCACCGTCGTCCTCAAGCCCGCCGAGGACACCCCGCTGGTCGCCCAGCTGTTCGCCGAGGCGGTCCACCAGGCCGGGGTGCCCGCGGGCGTCTTCAACCTGGTCACCGGGCTCGGACCGGTCGCGGGCCAGGCGCTCGCCGAGCATCCGGGGGTCGACCTGGTCTCCTTCACCGGCTCCACGGCGGTCGGCAAGAAGATCGGCGCCACGGCGGGCGCAGCGGTCAAGCGGGTCGCCCTCGAACTCGGCGGCAAGTCCGCCAACGTCGTCCTGCCCAGCGCCGACCTCGCGAAGGCGGTCAACGTCGGCGTCGCCAACGTGATGGGCAACTCCGGCCAGACGTGCAGTGCCTGGACCCGCATGCTCGTCGACACCGGCCGGTACGACGAGGCCGTCGAGCTCGCCGCGGCCGCCGCCGCCAAGTACGCCGACCGCATCGGCCCGCTCGTCAACGCCAAGCAGCAGGCGCGCGTGCGCGGCTACATCGAGAAGGGCGTCGCCGAGGGCGCCCGGCTCGTGGCCGGGGGCACCGAGACGCCGCACGAGAAGGGCTACTTCGTCGCCCCGACCGTCTTCGCCGACGTCACCCCCGACATGACCATCGCGCAGGAGGAGATCTTCGGCCCGGTCGTCTCCATCATCCGTTACGAGGACGAGGACGACGCCCTGCGCATCGCCAACGACACCGTGTACGGGCTCGCGGGCGCGGTGTGGGCGGCCGACGACGCCGAGGCGACGGCCTTCGCCCGCCGGATGGAGACCGGCCAGGTCGACATCAACGGCGGCCGCTTCAACCCCCTCGCGCCGTTCGGCGGTTACAAGCAGTCGGGAGTCGGGCGCGAGCTCGGCGCGCACGGCCTCGCCGAGTACCTCCAGACCAAGTCCCTCCAGTTCCAGGGGAAGTGAGTGTTTCCGTGAGCCGTTCCACCGTTCGCGCGGCCGTGCTGCCCGCCGTCGGCGCCCCGCTGGAGCTCGCCGACATCGAGCTGCCCGAGCCCGGACCCGGCCAGGTCCGCGTCGAGCTCGCCGCCGCCGGGGTCTGCCACTCCGACCTCTCCCTGTCCGACGGCACCATGCGCGTGCCGGTCCCCGCCGTCCTCGGCCACGAGGGCGCGGGCACCGTCGTCTCCGTCGGCGACGGCGTCACGCACGTGGCACCCGGCGACGGGGTCGTCCTCAACTGGGCGCCCTCGTGCGGCCGCTGCCACGCCTGCACGCTCGGCGAGGTGTGGCTGTGCGCCAACGCCCTGGCCGGCGCGGGCGACGTGTACGCCAAGCGGGCCGCCGACGGCTACGACCTGTACCCCGGCCTGAACGTCGCGGCGTTCGCCGAGGAGACGGTCGTCGCCGCGAACTGCGTGCTGCCCGTCCCCGACGGTGTACCGCTCACCGACGCCGCGCTGCTCGGATGCGCGGTGCTGACCGGCTACGGCGCCGTCCACCACTCGGCGCGCGTACGAGAGGGGGAGACGGTCGCGGTGTACGGCGTCGGCGGCGTCGGCCTCGCCACGATCCAGGCGGCGCGCATCGCGGGCGCGTCGAAGATCGTCGCGGTCGACGTCTCCCCGCGGAAGGAGGAGCTGGCCCGCAAGGCCGGCGCCACCGACTACGTGATCGCCTCGGAGAACACCGCCCGCGAGATCCGCGCCCTCACCGGCAAGCAGGGCGTCGACGTGGCCGTGGAGTGCGTCGGCCGCGCCGTCACGATCCGTACCGCATGGGAGTCCACCCGGCGCGGCGGCCGCACCACGGTCGTCGGCATCGGCGGCAAGGACCAGCAGGTCACCTTCAACGCCCTGGAGCTCTTCCACTGGGGGCGCACCCTCGCGGGCTGCGTCTACGGCAACTGCGACCCGGCCCAGGACCTGCCGGTCCTCGCCGAGCACGTAAGGACCGGGCGGCTCGACCTCGGCGCCCTGGTGACCGACCGGATCGGCCTGGAGGGGATCCCCGCGGCGTTCGACGCGATGGTGGCGGGCAAGGGCGGCCGGGCGCTGGTGGTGTTCTGACCGATGAGTTCCGGTGTTGCGGGCGGTCTGTGACAGGAGAAACCTGAAACCGGACGAGGAGGCACACCATGACCACCACCGCCGCGCAGAAGATCCGCCCCTGCCTGTGGTTCGACGGGCAGGCGGAGGAGGCCGTGAACTTCTACGTGTCGCTGTTCGAGGACTCCGAGATCCTCGACGTGATGCGCTGGGGCGAGGAGGGCCCGGGGGAGCCCGGCGCGGCCCTGATGATCACCTTCCGGCTGGCCGGCACCCAGTACCAGGCGCTCAACGGCGGCCCGGAGTTCACGTTCACCGAGGCCGTGTCGCTCAGCGTCGACTGCGCGGACCAGGCCGAGGTCGACCGTCTGTGGGACCGGCTGACCGCGGACGGCGGCGAGGAGAGCATGTGCGGCTGGCTCAAGGACAAGTACGGCCTGTCCTGGCAGATCGTGCCGCGGGTCCTGCCGGACCTGCTGACCGGCCCCGACCGGGAGCGGGCCGACCGGGTCATGGCCGCGATGATGAAGATGCGCAAGATCGACGTGGCGACGATCGAGGCCGCGTAGGGCAGGCCCTGACGCCTCAGCGCCGCACACCCGCCGCGGGCAGACGCGCGAACTGGTGGGCGAGCCCGTCGAGCAGGGCCTCCAGACCCGTCTCGAACGCGCGCTCGTCCACCAGTTCCTGCTGCTCCGCCAGCCGATGCGCCTGCCCGAGGTGGGGGTAGTCCGCGGGGTCGTACGCCGTCTCGTCGTCGACGAACCCGCCCGCGAACGACCCCAGCGCCGACCCGGTCACGAAATACCGCATGAGCGCACCGATCGACGTGGCCTGCGCGGGCGGCCACCCGGCCTCGGTCATCGCGCCGAACACCGCGTCGGCAAGGCGTAGACCGGCGGGCCTGCGGCCGGGGCCCCGGGCGAGCACCGGCACGATGTTCGGGTGGGCGCGCAGCGCCGCCCGGTAGGAGACGGCCCAGTCGTGCAGCGCCGTGCGCCAGTCCCGCTCGTCCCCCGCCTCGAACATCGTCAGGTCGACCTGGGCGCTCACCGAGTCCGCCACCGCCTCCAGGATCTGGTCCTTGGTGCGGAAGTGGTTGTACAGGGACGGCCCGCTCACCCCGAGCTCGGCGGCCAGCCGCCGCGTCGAGACGGCCGCGAGGCCCTCGGTGTCGACGAGGGCGCGCGCCGCCTCGACGATGCGGTCTCTGCTCAGGAGGGGCTTGCGCGGTCGGGCCATGCGGCACATAGTAGGGCTGTCAGCCAAAAACTAGCACTGCTAATTTACGAGCAGTTGCCGCACGCGCCCGGGGAGTCGACCGTGAATCTGGAGCTGAGCGAGGAGCAGGCGGCCGCCCGGCGGCTCGCCAAGGACTTCGTGGACGGCGAGATCGCGCCGAACGTCGTGGCGTGGGACCGCGCCGAGGACGTCGACCGCTCGATCGTGAAGAAGCTCGGAGAGGTCGGCTTCCTCGGTCTGACCATCGACGAGGCGTACGGCGGCTCGGGCGGCGACCACCTCACGTACTGCCTGGTCACCGAGGAACTCGGGCGCGGCGACTCGTCGGTGCGCGGCATCGTCTCCGTCTCCCTCGGCCTGGTCGCCAAGACGATCCAGACGTACGGCAGCGAGGAGCAGAAGCGGCAGTGGCTGCCCCGGCTCACCGCCGGCGAGGCGCTCGGCTGCTTCGGCCTGACCGAACCGGGCACGGGCTCGGACGCGGGCAACCTGGTCACCAAGGCCGTCAGGGACGGCGACGACTACGTGATCAACGGTTCCAAGATGTTCATCACCAACGGCACCTGGGCCGACGTCGTCCTCCTCTTCGCCCGCTCCACGGACGCCCCGGGGCACAAGGGCGTCAGCGCGTTCCTCGTCCCCACCGACACCCCCGGCCTCACCCGCCGCACCATCCACGGCAAGCTCGGACTGCGCGGCCAGGCCACGGCCGAGCTGGCCCTGGAGGACGTGCGGGTGCCCGCCTCCGCGCTGCTCGGGCGGGAGGGCAAGGGTTTCTCCATCGCCATGTCGGCGCTGGCCAAGGGGCGCATGTCGGTGGCGGCCGGCTGTGTCGGCATCGCACAGGCCGCGCTCGACGCGGCGGTCGGGTACGCGGGCGAGCGCGAGCAGTTCGGCAAGCCGATCGCCTCGTACCAGCTGGTCCAGGAGCTGCTGAGCGACATCGCCGTCGACGTGGACGCCGCCCGCCTGCTGACCTGGCGCGTCGCCGACCTCATCGACCGGGGTGAGGAGTTCGCGACGGCCGCGTCCAAGGCGAAGCTCTTCGCGTCGGAGGCGGCGGTCCGCTGCGCCAACAACGCCCTCCAGGTCTTCGGCGGCTACGGGTACATCGACGAGTACCCGGTCGGCAAGCTGCTGCGCGACGCCCGCGTCATGACCCTCTACGAGGGCACCAGCCAGATCCAGAAGCTCATCATCGGCCGCGCGCTGACGGGCGTCTCGGCGTTCTGAATACGTACGTTCTGAGTACGTGTCTGAGTACGTGAGCGGGTGTGGCACGGGCCACACCCGCTCCATGCTGTCGGGCATGAGTGAGACACCGGTCAAGCAGCAGAGCACGACGGCCTTCTACGGACAGGCCGTCGCCTCCTTCGCCGTCGCGCTCAGCGCCACGGCCATCGGCATCTACCGCCTGGACGCCGACGCCTGGATCCGCGCGTTCCTCGCGGTCGCGGTCCTCTACCTCACGACCTCCGCCTTCACGCTGGCCAAGGTGGTCAGGGACCGCCAGGAAGCGGACGGTATCGTCAGCCGCGTCGACCAGGCGCGCCTGGAGAAGATCCTGGCCGAACACGACCCGTTCAAGCCGGTGGCGTGATCGGCTCGAAGAGGTCCTAAGCGCCCGCTCAGCTCAACCGGTAGGGTGAGGCTCCAGCCGTCGTGAGGATGTGAGCGGAGCGATGACGCAGGACGAGCGTGTGGCGGACCGGCAGGCCGCGGAGGAGATGCCGTGGGGCGAGGTCACGCCCGACGCGGCCCGGCGGCTGCTCGTCGCCGCGGTCGAGGCGTTCGCCGAGCGCGGCTACCACGCCACCACGACGCGGGACATCGCGGGCCGCGCCGGGATGAGCCCCGCCGCGCTCTACATCCACTACAAGACCAAGGAAGAGCTGCTGCTGCGCATCAGCCGGATCGGCCACGAGAAGGCGCTGGAGATCCTGCGCCACGCGGCCGACGGGGAGGGCGACGCGGCCGACCGGCTCGCGGAGGCGGTGCGCTCGTTCGTCCGCTGGCACGCCGGGCACCACACGACCGCGCGCGTCGTCCAGTACGAGCTGGACTCCCTCGGCGCGGAGCACCGCCCGCAGATCGTCGAGCTGCGCCGCAGGAGCGACGCCGCCGTGCGGGAGATCATCGAGTCCGGGGTGCGGTCGGGGGAGTTCGACGTGCCCGACGTGCCGGGGACCACGCTCGCGGTGCTCTCCCTCTGCATCGACGTGGCGCGGTGGTTCAACACCGAGGGCCGGCGCACGCCGGACGAGGTCGGCGCGCTCTACGCCGACCTCGTCCTGCGCATGGTCGGGGCGGAGCCCCGCCCGGCCGTGGCTCAGAAGTAGTAGCGGGAGACCGACTCCGCGACACACACCGGCTTGTCGCCGCCCTCGCGCTCCACGGTGAACGCGACGGTCAGCTGTACGCCGCCCGGCACGTCGTCGGCGCCGGTGATCTTCGCCGTGGCGCGCAGCCGGGACCCGACCGGTACCGGCGCGGGGAAGCGGACCTTGTTCGTCCCGTAGTTGACGCCCATCTTCGTGCCCTCGACCGCGAGCAGCTGCGGGCCGAACAGCGGGAGCAGCGACAGGGTCAGATAGCCGTGCGCGATGGTCGTGCCGAACGGCCCCGACTTGGCCCGCTCCGGGTCGACGTGGATCCACTGGTGGTCACCCGTCGCCTCGGCGAAGCGGTCGATCCGCGCCTGCTCGATCGTCACCCAGTCACTGTGGCCGAGCTGCTCGCCGACCGCGCCCTTCAGCTCCTCGACGCCCTTGAAAACCCGCGGCTCCGCCATGTCCGACGACCTCCCAGTCAATTGTCTAAGCGCTTGCTCAGCTCTGGGCATGCTAACAACGCCGCGCGCCCACGGACAGGCCGTAGGGTCGGGTGGGTGCCACAGATTCCGGAGAAGATCCATGAGCTCACCGTCGGCCAGCTGTCGGCGCGCAGCGGCGTCGCTGTGTCGGCCCTGCACTTCTACGAGTCCAAGGGCCTCATCGGCAGCCGCCGCACCTCGGGCAACCAGCGCCGCTACAGCCGTGACACCCTGCGCCGGGTCGCCTTCATCCGCGCCTCGCAGCGCGTCGGTATCCCGCTCGCCACGATCCGCCAGGCGCTCGCCGAGCTGCCCGAGGGGCGCACCCCGAACCGCGCCGACTGGGCGCACCTGTCGGAGGCGTGGCGCTCCGAACTCGACGAGCGTATCCGGCAGTTGGGCCGTCTGCGGGACCACCTGACGGACTGCATCGGCTGCGGCTGTCTCTCCCTGGAGACGTGTGTCCTGTCCAACCCGGACGACGTCTTCGGCGAGCGCCTCACCGGCTCCCGGCTGTTGCAGGAGCGGCGTGAGCGAGGCCGGACCGGGCGGGGGGATCAGCGCCCGGACGGTTGACCGTGGCCGCCCGCCCCGGCGCCCGGCTCCCGCCAGTCGCCCGACGCGTGGTCGTGCGGCACCGTCCCCGACCGGCACCGCCCCTGACGGTCGCGGCCG
>NZ_JAPHNL010000293.1 GCF_026274175.1 Streptomyces beihaiensis | reverse complement strand
CCCGCGCCCCTTCGGGGCGCAACCCACAATTCTCGGGCTCCGCCCGAGAATTGATGTGCCGTCACTTCGTGACGGCACATCACCTGCCCCTTCGGGGCAGGGTCCAGTCCGCTCCGCAGTCTGGACACGAAGTCCGCTCCGCGGCCTCCGTGAAACCGCAGCAACGAGAACGGGGATCTGCGTCACTCACTGGAGAAAACACACTCATGACCCGCCGAAAAAACTTCTCAATGCCCGGACAGAGTCCGGGCATTGAGAAGCCAGCAAAACTGACAGAATATCAGACTGATGGGGGAACTCTGATGGCATGTAAGAGCGCCACAAAACACAACTGATCTGACACAACGCCAAAGCGATACTTCTGGATTCCCAGAACAAACACGCCCGCGGTGTCCTCAAAACCCGGAACGGTTCATCGGCTCATGTGACTGTGGCGCTTCGGGTGGCGGGTATCGTCAACCGAAGCGCACAGTGGGCACGCCCCCGAGCATCCGGCGGTGTCGTTGTCTTCCGCCCCGAGCCTTGGTGCTCGGGCAGTCGTAGGCTGAGACTCAGCGCATGCGGGTGAACGTGAGGAAGCGGTCACCGGTGTACCAGGCGGTTCCGTCGGAGCCCGTGACGATGCGCTCCGCATTCCGAGGGTGGCCCGACTGCTTGCGGTTCACGTCCCACTGTCGGTACTGAACGGGGTTCCCGTCGACATCCACCTGGGGCAAGACGCCGTCCCGGTTCGGCCACACCGCGCCGCCACGGGTGTCTGAACCGTCATGGGGCGGCCACTGGCCGGAATCGATCAGGGAAAGCGTGTGCCAAGCACGGTCGGGCACGGCGGTGTTCACGGAACTGACGACGCGGTCAGCAGAGGCGGGCGTGGCGGGGTGAGTGATCGCCGAGGCGGTGGGCGCGAACAGAACCACGGCGACGGCAGAAGCCGCAGCGATAGCCGTCATCTTCTTGATCATGACCGGTAAACGAGCTCGCGCCCGCCGAGGCACTGGCGTTGCCCGTAGCGAACGAGCCTGTCGCCGCTCCTGGCTGGCCAAACGCGCCCCGCTGTCGGCGTACACCTGAACGTCCTCACCCGCGTACGGATGAAAAGGGACAGTTGTTGATGCATTGAGACCTGCTGCTCGGCAGCATGTGGCGCTTGTGGATGGGCCACGGGCCGAAGCGGGCGGGCAGCTGACGCCATTCGCAGCCTGTGGACGATCTCGTTGATCACTCGGCGGCGATCTCTCCACCGGCCGCAGCGGCCGGTGCTCGTGGAGTGCAGCGGCTTCAGCACGGTCCATTCGTCAGCGGTGAGATCCCCCTGCTGGGCGCGCCGTCAGCTCCTTCGTTCAGGCAGCGTCGATGTCTGCTGCGAGCTGGTCGGCCACGGTCCGGGGTTCGCGGCCGAGGAGTTCGGCGAGCAGGGGGTCGACTGCGGCGAAGCGGCCTTCAGGGGCAGCCTGGAAGGTGGTGAGCGTCGTCCGGGCCATGGCTTCCGGGGTGCCGGCGGCCACCTTGGCCTCGATCCACGCCTCGTCGTCCAGCACGATGCGCTCGACCTCGCGGCCGGTGATCTTCGAGGCCAGGGCGGCGACATCGTCGAACGTGACGGCTTGGCGGGCGGTGAGTGTGACCGGGCCGTCGAAGGCCCGGTCACCGGCGAGGATGACCCCTGCGGCTTCGGCGGCATCCGCGCGGTCGGTCCAGGAGACGGGGCCGTCGGCAGGGGCGGTGATGGTGCCGCTCTGTTGCCAGGAACCCAGCAGCCAGCCCAGATTGTGGGCGTAGAAGCCGTTGCGCAGCGCGGTCCAGGCGATGCCGGAGGCGGCCAGGAGCTGCTCGGTGGCCGCATGGTCGTGGGCCGGGTGGAACGGGCTGTCCGCGCCGGCGCCCTGGTGGCTGGTGGCTGGTGGCTGGTGCAGAGGATGCGCCGGGCGCCTGCGCCGACGGCGGCGTCGATGCCGACGCGGTGCAGGGCGACGGCGTCGGCGTGCGGGTCGTTGGAGGAGACGAGCAGGACCTGCTCGGCGTTTTCGAAGGAGTGCCGCAGTGCGGCCGGGTCCTCGTTAGGTGCCCTGGCGAACCCGCACCCCGCGGTCGGCGAAGTGCTGCGCCTTGGCGGTGTCGCGGACGCTGACCCCGATCTGCTCGGCGGGCACGCGCTTGAGGAGGTGTTCGACGGTGGCGCCGTTGAGCGCGCCCGTCGCACCGGTGATGACGATCATGGGGGTTTTTCGTTGTCGCCCGCGTGTTCGACGCACGGTGCGGGCCCGGGCGAGTTGTGGGAGCTGTTCCAGCGAGTGGCACCGGCGGCGCCGGTGCGGCCTCAGGTGGTGGGCGTCGGCGGCATGCTGGCGGTTCGCCTCGCCAGGACGGTGTCCCTGGGATCAGGGACTCCACAAAACTCGGTACAGCGCATCCGTCGCCGCCCCTGGCACTGAGAGCGGCAACGTTCGTTTCCAATCGCAGCGAAGGTCTTGTCAGCCGGCCAGTGGTGTGAGCGTCGTGCGGTCGAACGGGCCACCGTGTGAGGCGGCGTAGGCGACGGCGTCGTTGACGGCGTCGAGGCCGAAGGACCGCACCCGCTCGGGGGCGAGGTCCAAGGCGCCCGAGGCGAGGAGCCGGGTGATGCCGACGTTCGCTGTACGCGGGTACATCCACTGCCCGCGCACGGTGATCGAGTTGCGCATGAGCCATGGGTACGGCAACGCGAGGTCGTCGCCACCGAGCATGCCTACGCCGCCCATGAGGACGACGCGGCCGTATTCACGCACCGTCATCGCCGCCGCGCGCGACGCCGAGCTGGGTGCGCTCGGCGGCAGCAGATCGATCACCATGTCGATCGGGCCATCGGCCGCCGCAGACATCGCCGTGCGGTCGTCGGCCTCGTCCCCGGTGAGAGGGACCGGGCGCACCAGCGGACCGAATCGGTCGGCGAGGAGGCCGAGTGCGGCCTGATTGCGGCCTGGGGCGACTACTCGGCCCGCCCCCATGGCGACCGCGACCGCGACCGCACTGCTGCCGAGGTTGCCCGTGGCCCCGCTGACGAGCAGCGTCTCACCGGCCGCGAGCCCGCCGGCAAGCAGCCCGCCGTACGGTATGAGATGCACGCCGAGCGCGGCCCAGCGGGCCGGGTCGTCGCCCGCCGCCGCAGGAAGCGGAAAGACGTTCTCCGTCGGGATCCGCATGAGCTCGGCGAACGATCCGTCGTGCAGGTACCGGGCGAGGCGCGCGCCGCCCTCGCCGCGGGAGCTCCAGCCCTGGAGCGTGATGTCGGGCGTCAGGGCGTCGTCCCGCGAGCGCACAGTGGGGTCGCACCACACCAGGTCGCCGGGGCGCAGCCGGGTGGCGTCCGGGCCCACGTGGACGACCCGTCCCACGCCGCCGATCCCGGGCACGACGGGAGGGACCAGGGGGTAGTTCCGCTCACCGCTGAAGACCTCGGCCGCGTAGGGCGCCACACTGGCGGCGAGGACCTCGACCACCACCTCGCCGCGGGCGAGTTCAGGGTCGGGAACCTCCCTCACCGTGAGCGGGGCGCCGAACTGCCTCAGAACTGCTGCTCGCACGTGCTGGCCTCCGTGTTCGTCCGTGTCTGTATTTCGTCCGTACGTGTTCGACACTAGGAGCGGGGCGGGCATGCGGGAAGCGACGATCGCGCATCTGTGGTATGCGTGCACCGCATGGACATCTCCAGTACGGGCCTACGGGTCCTGCGCCAGATCGCCGAGTCCGGCAGCTTCACCGCGGCGGCCACCCGGCTCGGCTACACCCAGTCGGCGGTCTCACGCCAGGCCGCCTCCCTGGAACGAAGCGCGGGCACTGCCCTGTTCGAACGCCGCCCCGACGGTGTACGGCTCACCTCCGCGGGCCTGACTCTGCTGCGCCACGCCCGCACGATCCTCGACTGTCTGACGGCAGCCGAGCATGAACTCACCGGAACCGTCCCGCGCACCGAACTGGTGCGGCTCGGGCTGTTCCTGAGCGCGGGCGCGGTCGTCCTGCCTACCGCACTCACCCGCCTCTCGGCGACGGACCCGCAGATCACGGTCACGACCACCGAGGGCACCACGCCCTCCCTGATCCGGGCACTGCGCGCGGGCTCTATCGACCTGGCCGTGCTGACGTCCCGGCCGCCCCACCGGCCTTTGGACGGCGAGTCGCCGCGCCTGCACGTCGAGACCGTCGCGGACACCGAACTGGTCGTGGCGGCGTCTTCGACCGGACCGTTCGCCGGCCGCACCGCGGTGCACGTCGACGAACTGGTCGACGCCCCCTGGATCGCCGCTCCGGCGTCGAACTCCGAGCCACTGCTCGGCGTCTGGCCCGGCCTGCCCGGACGCCCGCACATCGTCCACTGCGCGCGCGACTGGCTGACGAAGCTGCGGTTGGTCGCCTGTGGCTCCGGGGTGACAACAGTGCCCTTGCGGCTCTCGCCGGTGCTACCGCCCGGAGTGAGTCTGCTGCACGTCGAAGGCGCACCTTGCGAGATTCGGCGCCTTCTCGTGGCGCGGCTCCCCGGCCGCCCCACCCAAGCGATCACAGCCGTCACCCGAGCGATCACCGATATGTGACGGCCAGACCGACCATGGACGGTCTTCGAACAGCCGAGAAGAGCGTCGAGTTGCTGAATGTCTCCGGCCTTGACCCGCCCGACGACCGCCACGCCCGCGCTCTTCCAAGCGGACCGGCAGGAATATGAAAAGGGACGCGTGACCGAGCGCCTGGAGCCGTTCAAGGCGGAGTATCTCACTGAGCCTCTTTCATCCTGCATGGCTGCAGATCAGGAGGTGCGGACGGCTTGGACGATGCCGTAGGGCGCGGGCCGCGGCCAGGTCGTGGGTGCGGCCGGATATCGCCCGGGGGAACCAGAGCGGTGTGCCGTCGGGCCGGGCGATGACCTGCGCGTTCATGTCGTGCTTGCGGTGCTTTTGCGAGTAGTACGGTTCGTCGGCGGCGATGCGGCCGATGGGGATCCCTCACCACCGAGGTGGCCGACCACCTCCGCGTCGGCGTCTCGCTGTGCCCCAGCTTCGGCAGACGCGGGCGGTCGCGCGGTGCGGGCTGGCAAGCGGCTGTGGGACGGTTCCCTTCGCCCCTGGGCGGGCAGGACGTCGTGCCGTGTTGTGGGCTGCCACCGGAGATTCCCCGCGTACGCCAGTTGGGCTATTACTCTCGGTGATCGCCATGGCGGCTCGCCGAATCTCTGGGAAGGCTAGGTGCGTGCGCTCAGAAGATGCGGCGGGAATCCGCTTCCGGGAATCCGGAAGCGGTCTTGCGTCGTGGAGCGTCGCGGTCAGGCAGCTTGGGGGTGGAGGTCGAGTGCGATGTACGGGGCCAGTGCGTGCAGGAAGTCCGGTGCGTCGAAGATCTCGCCGGCGGAGGCGACGCCGACAGTCTTGGTGCGGCCGGTCAGAACGCGTTCGAGGGCCTCGGCGACGAGGGGTGCGGTGACGGCGTAGATGTCCTGCCCGCTGGCCGTTGCCCGGCCTTCGAGGCCACCGGAGCGTACGACGGCGTCCACGAGGAAGGTCTGGTCCGAGCGCCCGCTCCGGTCGGCGGCGGTCGGGCCCGGTGTGTGGGGGGCGGCGACATCACGGACCGCCTCAACGGTCATGTAGGTGGTCACGTCGGGGATGGACAGGTGCTGGGGCACGGTGACGACGTCTGCCATCGTGAACTCGCCGATCACCTCCCGGACTCCCATCGGTTCCGGGAAGGTCCACTGAAGGGCGGGCGCGGCATCGGTGCGGCGCTGCCACTGGCCGCCGCTGTAGCGCAGGCGGACGTCGCCGCGGCGCTCGCGGGAGACGGCACCGGAAAGGCGCGTGCCGGCGGTGGGGTGCCAGTTGCTGAGGGCGTAGGCGATGTGGGCCTCGTCGGCCGCGGTCCAGTCGCCCATCGCTGCTGTGACCAGCAGGTCGCCGAGGCCGCCGAAGAAGGCCATGGCCGGGACGATCACCGCTCCCGCTTCCCGGGCTCGCTCCTGGTAGTGGGCGAAGGTGTCGAGGTTGGCCTCGAGTTCGGCGGCCACGTCCAGGTAGGGGATGTTCGCGCGGAGCGCGGCCTCGATCACGGGATCGGTGGTCGTCGCGAAGGGGCCCGCGCAGTTGATGACCGCCACCGTGCCCGCCAAGGCACGGTCCAGCGACGCCGCATCCTCGGCCGACGCCACCCGTGCCTCAAGGCCGTGCCCCTGGGCCAGCTCCCGCAGCGCCCGGGCGTTGCGCCCGGAGGGTACCGGGACGTATCCGCGCGCGGCCAGCTCCGCGACCACGAACCGCCCGGTGTGGCCGTACGCGCCGAACACCGCCACCTGCTGATGTGACTCCATGAGACTGCCCCCGTGGACTGGAACACGCGCCGCGATGTCGATCCGCCGCGGCCTGACACGCACATCCTGTCCTCGTGGCAGCGCCCCGCACGAGCGTCGGAAATGACAAGACACGTACAGTTTCAGACATGCCCACTGTCGCGCTGGCCGTCACAGACGGCATGCTCCACTACGAACTGTCCGTGGCGATCGAGATCTTCGGCGCTGATCTGACCCACATCGTGGACCCCTGGTACGACTTCTTCGTCTGCGGCAGCGGTCCGGTACACGTCGACCGCTTCCGCCTGGAGCCAGACCACGGACTCGACCATCTCGCGCACGCCGACACCGTGATCGTCCCCGGCTGGGCGCACACTGACCGTGAACCGCCCAGCGCCCTGGTCCAGGCGGTGCGCACCGCCCACGAGGCCGGCGCCCGCGTGGCCTCGCTGTGTACGGGCGCCTTCGTCCTGGGCGCGGCCGGGCTGCTCGACGGCAGGCGCGCCACCACCCACTGGGCCCACACCCAGGAACTGGCCCGGCGCCACCCGGCGGCCAGCGTGGATCCGGACGTGCTCTACGTCGACAACGGGGACGTCCTCACCTCTGCGGGCAAGGCCGCCGCCATGGACCTGTGCCTGCACCTGGTCCGGCTCGACCACGGCTCGGCCAACGCCAACAAGATCGCCCGCCGTCTGGTCATCCCGCCCCACCGCGACGGCGGCCAGGCCCAGTTCATCTCCACCCCCCTGCCCGAGCCCGGCAACCACCCCCTGGGCGAACTCTTCCCCTGGGCGCTGGAACGACTGGACCAACCGCTCACCGTGGAGGACCTGGCCCGCCAGGCCCGCATGAGCTCACGCCATCTCGCCCGCCACTTCAAACACCTCACCGGCACGACACCACTTCAGTGGCTCCACACCCAGCGCATCCGCCACGCACAGGAGCTCCTGGAAACCACCAATGCCACCGTCGACACCATCGCCACGGCCACCGGCATGGGCACCGCGACGACCCTGCGCCGCCACTTCCACCGCAGCGTCGGCGTCCCGCCCGACGCCTACCGCCGCACCTTCCGCCCTCAAGAGCCAGTCCCAAGCCCGCATCAGGGAAGCTGACATTTCACGGCCAGTAGCCGTCGGAGGCCGGTTCGCCGGGGTGCCTGGCGACGAACTCAGCGTGTTCGGCACGGTCGGTCGGCTCAGTAGTGCGCGTTCATGGCGGAGCGCACCTCCTGGAGGGTCGTGGCGGCGACGGCGCGGGCGCGCTCGTTCCCGGCGCGCAGGGCGTCCCGCACCAGGCAGCGGTCCTCCGCGTAGGCGGCGCGGCGGGCGCGGATCGGGGCCAGGTAGGTGTTGACCGACTCGGTGACGCGCTTCTTGAGGGCGGCCGCGCCGCCGTCGCCGATCTCCTCGGCCACGGCTCGCGGTTCCACGCCCTCGCACAGGGCGGCCAGCAGGACCAGCGAGGAGACTTCGGGGCGGGCGGCGGGGTCGTAGGTGATGTGGCGTTCGGCGTCCGTCTTGGCGCCTCGGATCAGGCGTGCGGTCTCGTCTGCGTCGGCGGACAGGGCGATGGCGTTGCCGCGGCTCTTGCTCATCTTGGTGCCGTCCGTGCCGAGCAGCAGGGGCGCCGGGGAGAGCAGGGCCTCGGGCTCGGGGAAGACCGGCGTGCCTTGCGCGTAGCGGTCGTTGAAGCGGCGGGCGACGGTACGGGTGATCTCCAGGTGCGGCAGCTGGTCCTGGCCGACCGGGACGAGGTCGGCCTTGCAGAAGAGGATGTCGGCTGCCTGGTGGACCGGGTAGGTGAACATCAGGCCGCTGACGGCCGCCTGCCGCGAGTGCGCGATCTCGTCCTTCACGGTCGGGTTGCGGTTCAGTTCGGAGACGGAGACCAGGCTGAGGAAGGGCAGCAGCAGTTGGTTGAGCTCGGGCACGGCGCTGTGCGCGAAGATCGTGGAGCGCTCTGGGTCGATGCCGATCGCCAGATAGTCGAGGACGAGCTGTTCGACGTGTTCCGTCAGATGCTCGGCGATGTCCCGGTCGGTGAGGACCTGGTAGTCGGCGACCAGGACGAACGTCTCCACGCCGAGGTCCTGGAGGCGGACGCGGTTGTGCAGGGTGCCGAAGTAGTGGCCGAGATGGAGGCGTCCGGTGGGGCGGTCGCCGGTGAGTACCCGGAACCGTCCGGGGTCCTTGCCGATGAGTTCTTCGAGTTCCGCGCTGCGGGCCTGCGCGGCGGTGGTGTGGAGGGGGTCGGTGGTGCTCATGGTCTCTCCCGGTGGGTCGCGGGTGCCCGTCGGACGGCGGAACCCTCGCGGGAGCATGAAGAAGGGCCGTCCGGGGACGGCCCTTGTTCGTGCGTGACTGCGGCCGCCTCTAGTCGAGGCGCCACCAGCACAGGCACGAAGAACGATGCATGCACACACCGTAGCACCTGGGGGCGAGACGGGCGCGAACATGAAGGACCCCGACCGTACGGGGGAGAACGGTCGGGGCCTGGTTCAAAGTTTAACAGCGAACGATCCGATTGCCGCACCGGACCTGTCGATCGACAGGTGATGTCGGACACATCGGCGCATCCCTCGCACATGCCGCCCCCCAGCGCTGCCCATAAGGTGACAATAAGAGTCAATACTGGCAATCCGTACCACTGGTTGTTGCGGGAGTATTCGTGGCCGAGCCGCAGTCCGTCCTCATGCCGCCCGCGAAGGCCGCCGTGTTCCTCGTGGTCACCGTCGACCCCGGCGGCGAGGAGACCGTACGGGCGACCCTGGAGGAGCTCGCCGGTCTCGAACGGTCCGTCGGCTTCCGCTCCCCCGACGACCATCTCCGCTGCGTCGTCGGAATCGGGTCCATCGCATGGGACCGGCTGTTCTCCGGGCCACGCCCCCGCGACCTGCGCCCCTTCCAGGCACTCGCCGGGCCGCGCCATCTCGCCCCGGCCACCGCGGGCGACCTGCTCTTCCACATCCGGGCCCGGCGCATGGACCTCTGCTTCGAGCTGGCGCGGCTCGTCGTGGACCGGCTCCGCGGGGCCGCCACGGTGGTCGACGAGGTGCACGGCTTCAAGTACTTCGACGAGCGTGATCTGCTCGGCTTCGTCGACGGCAGCGAGAACCCCACCGGCCGCGCGGCGAGGGCGGCCGTCCTCGTCGGCGACGAGGACCCGGACTTCCGCTGCGGCAGCTACGTGACCGTGCAGAAGTACGTGCACGACATGGCGGCCTGGGAGGCGCTGCCCGCCGAGGAGCAGGAGCGGATCATCGGTCGCACCAAGACCGCCAACGTCGAACTGTCCGACGACGTCAAGCCCGCCAACTCGCACGTCGCGCTCAACACGATCGTCGACGAGGACGGCACCGAGCGGCAGATCCTCCGGGACAACATGCCCTTCGGCAGCGTCGCAGCGGGCGAGTTCGGGACGTACTTCATCGGCTACGCGCGCACCCCCGAGGTGACCGAGCGGATGCTGCGCAACATGTTCCTGGGCGACCCGCCCGGCAACCACGATCGCATCCTCGACTTCTCCACCGCGGTGACCGGCTGCCTCTTCCATGTGCCGAGCGCCGACTTCCTCGACGACCTGCCCGCCCCGCCGCCCACCGGTGCCGCCGTCGCCGACGGTTCCCTGGGCATCGGCAGCCTCAAAGGAGCCTGACGACATGAGCAGCACCGACCCCTGCGTGCCTGCCCCCTCCCCCGCTCCCGGCACCAACCTGCACCGCGAGCTCGCCCCCGTCACGGCCGCCGCGTGGGCCGAGATCGAGGAGGAGGCGCGGCGCACCTTCCGGCGCCATGTGGCAGGGCGCCGCGTGCTCGACGTGACGGGCCCGGACGGCCCCGCACTCGCGGCGGTCGGCACGGGGCACCTGACCGACATCACGCCGCCCGCGCCGGGCGTCACCGCGCGGCTGCGCGAGGCGCGGCCGCTGGTCGAGCTGCGCGTCCCGTTCACGGTGAGCCGGGCGGCGGTCGACGACGTGGAGCGCGGTGCGCGGGACTCGGACTGGCAGCCGGTCAAGGACGCCGCGCGCGCCATGGCCTACGCCGAGGACCGGGCGGTCTTCGACGGCTACCACGCCGCGGACATCGAGGGGTTGCGCGCACGCACGTCCCATCCGGTGCTGAGCCTGCCCGCCGAGCCGCGCGACTATCCGGACGCGATCAGCCGCGCGCTGACGGCGCTGCGCCTGGCCGGTGTCGAGGGGCCCTACTCGCTGCTGCTGGGCGCGGACGCCTACACGGCGGTCAGCGAGACGTCCGACCACGGCTACCCGATCGCCGCCCACCTCAGCCGCATCCTCGACGGCGAACTCGTGTGGGCCCCGGCCGTCAACGGCGCGTTCCTCCTGTCGGTGCGCGGCGGCGACTTCGAGCTGCGGCTCGGGCAGGACCTGGCCATCGGGTACACGGCACACGACGCGGCGGGCATCGAGCTGTACTTCCACCAGACGCTGACGTTCCTGCCGTACACGGACGAGGCCGTGGTGGTGCTCAATGCCTAGAGGCTGTCCGGCGGATCGTGCCGAGGTCGCGGGGTCTTCCGCGCCGGCCTGCGGCGTTGTCGTCGGTTGCCGACTCCCCCGGCCGAACCGCGCGCCTCCCGGCTCCTCAGGAGCCGGGGGAGAGCGGAGTACACCGGACCCCGCCCAGCAGCACCGATCGGCGCGGTCGACCGAGTCCGACCTGATCCGCCGGACAGCCTCCAGAACCGTCGGGCCTGCGTGATGAGCACAACGCCCGAACCGCCTGAGCCGCCGCGCATCGATCTGCAGTTGCGTCTGGATCGCCAGCTGGACGAGATCGCCGCACAGCTGAGTGAGCTGGCCGGGGCCAAGGAGCGGTTGCAGGGGCTGCTCGACGCGGTGCTGGCCATCAGCCGGGAGACCGACCTGTCGGCGGTGCTGCGCCGTATCGTCACCACCGCCATGGACATGGTCGGTGCCCGCTACGGGGCGCTCGGCGTGCTGGACGAGTCCGGCGAGTTCCTGACGGAGTTCGTGACCGCCGGTCTGTCGGAGTCCGAGCGCGCCGACCTGGCCGGCATCGAGTTCCCCCGGGGACGCGGAGTACTGGGTCACCTGATCCACCACCCGGAGCCGTTGCGCATCGACGACATCGCCGACCACCCCGCCTCCGCCGGGTTCCCTCCCGGGCACCCGCACATGCGCACCCTGCTCGGCGTCGCCGTCAGCGTCCGCGGCACCATCTACGGCGATCTGTACCTCTCCGAGCGCCGGGACGGGCAGCCCTTCGACCGCGACGACGAGGCCATGATCATCACTTTGGCCGGCGCCGCCGGTATCGCGGTCGAGAACGTCCGCCTGTTCGAGCAGGTCCGCGACAGCGCCGAACACTTCCAGCGGCTGCTCCTGCCCACCCTGCCCGACCTGCGCCCCTTCACCGGTGCGGCCGTCTACCGGCCCGCCGCCACCCCCGGACATCTCGGCGGAGACTGGTACGACGCGATCTGGCTGCCCGACGACGCGTGCGCGGTCGTCATCGGCGACGTCATCGGCCATGATCTGCGCGCGGCCGCCGCCATGGCCCAGACCCGCAGCATGCTGCGGGCCCTGCTGTTCGACCGCCTCACCCCACCCAGCTCCGTGCTGCACCAACTCGACCGCACTCTGCACGCCATCACCGACCTGCCCGTCACTACCGCCTGCCTGGCCCGCATCGAACCCAGGGAAGACGGCTGGACGCTGCACTGGAGCACGGCCGGGCACCTCCCGCCGCTCCTCATCACCGACCACCACACGGAATACCTGCACGCCGAGCCCGGCCTTCCGCTCGCGGTCAACGCCGAAGAACACCGGCCCGACCACACCCGCCCCCTGCCCCTGGGCGCCACCGTGGTCTTCTTCACCGACGGACTGATCGAGGACCCCGCCCGGTCGGTCGACGAGGGCCTGGCCGAACTCGCCGAACTCGCCGCGGCCCATGTCGGCCTGCCTCTGCAGCAGTTCGTGAACACGCTGGCCGACCGCCACCCCAGCGACGGCCACGACGACATGGCCATCCTCGCCCTGCGCGTCCCCCTCGGTCCGGAGCCGACGGTCACAGCGGGAGGCGTTCCACCGCCTTGACCACGGCGCCCACGCCGTCCTCGCTCGCCATGCGATCGGCGATCGCGCGCGGGCCCGGCAGGCCGGGCGTCTCGCGCAGGGCGTGTGCCAGGCGCTCCACGGTCAGCTGCCGCAGCGGAATCGGCTCGGTCGCCGCGCCGGCCAGGGCGAGGCGGCGGGCCCAGAACGGCTGGTCGGCGGTGACCGGCACCGGTACCGACGGCGCTCCGGCGCGTGCCGCCGCCGCGGTGCCCGCGCCCGCATGGTGCACGACCGCCGCCACGCGCGGCATCAGCAGCTCGTGCGGCAGGTCACCGACGGTGAGGATTCCGTCGGCCCGCGCGGCCAGCGACGCCGCACCGCTTTGGAGGATGCCGCGCAGCCCCGCCCTGCGCAGCGCCGCCACGACGAGTTCGCTCAGCCGCTCCCCCTGGCCCGCCGCCATGCTGCCGAACGTCACGAGCACCGGGCGCGGCCCCGAGGCCAGGAACTCCTCGACGGTGTACGGCAGTCGGGGCTCGGCGACATGCGGCCACCAGGTTCCGACGATCTCCAGCTCCGGACGCCAGTCGGCCGGTCGCGGGACCAGCGCCGTGCTGAAGCCGTGCAGCACCGGTCGGCCAGCGGCCTCGCTCCGGCGCCGCGCCTGTGCACCGGTGGCGCGTGGCAGGCCGAGTCGCTCGCGCAGGTCACGTACGGCGGGGGCGTAGATGCGGTCGACGGTGCGCAGGGCGAAGGCGCCCAGGGCGCGGTTGGCCGGGCCGCCCAGGGAGCGAACGCCGGTGACGGCCGGCGGGAAGGCGCGGGTCGGCGCGTTCGGCTGGAGGTGGACGCCGAGCGCGGGGATGCCGGTGGCCTCGGTGAGGTGCGGGCCCAGGGGCGTCGTGGTGGCGGACAGCAGCAGCAGGTCGGTACCCTGCCCCACGGCGTCGGGCAGGCCGCGGGCGAGCTGGGCCGCGAACCTGGCGGCCGTGCGCATCAGTTCACGGCGGCCGGGGACGGGCCCGGCTCCTGGGCCGGGGCGTCGGTCGGCGGGCAGCGGGCGGTGAGCGAGGCCCGCCGCGTGCACCATGGGGGCGAACTCGTCCTGGGTGGCGATGGCGACGGCGTGCCCGGCGGCGCTGAGACCCACGCCGAGGCCGGTGTACGGGGCGATGTCGCCGCGTGAGCCCGCGGCGGCGATGACGATTTTCACGGTGTGCTCCCTGAAGGTGTGTCCGGGTCGGCGTCCGCGCGGTCGGCGTTGGCCCTGATCGCGTCCCTGAGGTAGGCGGCGAGGCCGGGGCGCTGCTGGGACGGCGGAACGACCAGGGCGAAGGCTCGCGGGTCGCGGACGAAGTCGTCGGCGATACGGACGTGCATGGCGGGCGGGCACGGCGTGAACCAGCGGGCGGTGTGGCGGCGGTGTTCCTCGGCTACGTCCATGGCTTGCTCGCTGTCGACGGGGCACCCGTCGTCGTGGGCGGCGATGAGGTCTCGGCGCCAGGCGGCGGACTCCCGCATCAGGACGCGCCAGTCGTCCTTGGTGTGGGCCGCCGCACGCGCCATCGCGGTGCGGTGGCCCTCGGTGTCCCGGCGCCGCAGGTCGGACTCGGTGGCGTAGCTGAGGTCGAAGGAGATCTCACCGAAGACCTCACTGCGTTCCTCCGCCGTGAGCCGTACGCCGGTGCGCTGGACGTCGATGGCGCGGTCGGTCATCTCGACCAGATGGGCGAGGCGCTCGATCTGCTCGCTCAGGCGGCGGCGCCGGGCCCTCAAGTGGTCGAGGACCTCGGTGTCCGGCTCGTGCAGGATGGCGGCGATCTCCTCCAGCGGGAAGCCGAGCTCCCGGTAGAAGAGGATCTGCCGCAGCCGGGCCAGGTCGGCATCGCCGTAGCGGCGGTAGCCTGCCGGGCTGCGGCCGCCGGGCGACAGCAACCCGGTGCTGTCGTAGTGGTGCAGGGTACGCACCGTCACCCCGGCGGCCGCGGAGAGTTCCCCGATCGAGTACTGCATGGCCGTGCCCTTTCGTCGGCGTACAGCGTGCAGCCTGACGTAAGGGGAGGCTCAAGCGCGTGTCGGGTCAGCCCGCCTGGATCCTGGTGGTGAACGCGTCCAGGTTGGCCATCGCGCGGGCGATACGGTCCTCGACGGACACGGACTCGTCGGGCCGCCCTCCGCGCAGCTTCGGCTGCCGCTTGCCGCGCAGGTAAAGGGAGCAGGCCAGGTCGGCACAGACGTACAGGCCGACCGTGTTGCCGTCGCGGCCGCGGGCCCCGGCGAGCGGGGCCGCCAGCAGGGACACGCCGGACGCGGCGTGCCCGGTCAGGCAGATCTGGCACAGGCTGGACTTGATGGCGCTGGTGCGCGAGGTGGCCGGTACGCGCAGGGTGATGCCGAGCGGCCCGTCGGGGGTGGGGCGGACCAGGTGGGCGCGGAGCGGGGCGCCGGGGTCGACCCAGCCGAGGAAGTCGAGGTCCTCCCAGGGGAGGTCGGCGAAGTCGAGCGGCAGCCGCATGCGCTGGGCCTCGCCCTTGGTGCAGTTCACGAAGGACGAGCGGATCTGTTTGTCGCTGAGGGGTTCCACGCGGGGGACCCTACGGGCACGCTTTCCACTCACGCATCCGGATTTTCGCCGGTGGGACGCTTTTCGGGGTGGAGTCGGACGGTTCGGATCGCGTCGCGCTCGTGGCGCCTTCCGGCCGTCGCGGGAGGGAGTGCGCGACCGCCGGCGGCCGCTCGAACGGCCGCGACCTCGGCGTCCCGGGGCGGGTAGTACGCCTTTGCGAACGGCTTCGGCCACTAGCCTTTCCGCAGGAACTGGCCGGTCTCGTCGTGGACCGTCGCGGGGGCGGGGGCATCCCATGGTGAGGAGCGTGCAGCGGCACGCTCCCGGCACGTGTGTCACCGAGTACTTGCGAGGCGATCCGATCCATGAACCGTTCCGCCGTCTCCCGCCTCTCCGACTCTTCCGCCCCTTCGGCCTCCTCCGCCCCTGCGAACTCTTCCGACGCCCCCGCGTCTTTCGGCTCCATCCGCTCCCTCGACGCCCCCGGCTCGCCCTCGGTCTCCTTCCCGCAGGACCGCGGCTGTCCCTACCACCCACCCGCTTCCTACGCGCCCCTGCGGACCGAAGGTCCGCTCACCCGTGTCGCGCTGTACGACGGCCGCCCGGTCTGGGCGGTCACGGGGCACGCCCTCGCCCGTGAGCTGCTCAGTGATCCGCGCCTGTCGACCGACCGGACGATGCCGGGCTTCCCGGCGCCGTCCGAACGGTTCGACGTGATCAGGAAGCGCACCGTGGCGCTGCTCGGCGTCGACGATCCGGAGCACAACGCCCAGCGCCGGATGCTGATCCCGAGCTTCTCCCTCAAGCGGATCGCCTCGCTGCGCCCGAGCGTGCGGCGCACGGTGGACCGGCTGCTCGACGCGATGGAGCGCGAGGGCCCTCCCGCGGAGCTCGTCGGCGCGTTCGCGCTGCCGGTGCCCTCGATGGTGATCTGCGCGCTGCTCGGTGTTCCGTACGCCGATCACGAGCTCTTCGAGGACTGTTCGCGACGGCTGCTGCGCGGCCCCGGGGCGGCGGACGTGGAGCGCGCGAGGGACGAACTCGAGGCGTACCTGGGAGAGTTGATCGACCGCAAGCGTACGGATCCGGGTGAGGGGCTGCTCGACGAGCTGATCCACCGGGACCGGCCCGAGGGGCCGCTGGAACGTGCGGAGCTGGTCTCGTTCGCGTTGATCCTGCTCGTCGCGGGGCACGAGACGACGGCGAACATGATCTCGCTCGGTACGTTCACGCTGCTCAACCACCCCGAACAGCTCCGGGCGCTGCGCTCGGGCCGCACGACGACGGCGGTCGTGGTGGAGGAGCTGCTGCGTTTCCTGTCGATCGCGGACGGTCTGCTGCGCGTGGCGACCGAGGACATCGAGGTGGCCGGGGCCACGATCCGCGCGGGTGAGGGGGTCGTCGTCGCGACGTCGCTCATCAACCGTGACGAGGACGCGTTCGCGGGCCCGGACACGCTCGACTGGGAACGTTCGGCGCGCCATCATGTGGCGTTCGGGTTCGGCGTGCACCAGTGTCTGGGCCAGAACCTCGCCCGCGCGGAGCTGGAGATCGCGCTGGACGGTCTCTTCTCGCGTTTCCCGGGGCTGCGGCTCGCGGCGCCGGCCGACGAGATCCCGTTCAAGCCCGGCGACACGCTCCAGGGCATGGTCGAACTGCCCGTGGCCTGGTGAGCGCCGTGCGGATCGAGATCGACAAGGGGCGCTGTGTGGGCGCGGGGATGTGCGCCCTGACCGCCCCTGACGTCTTCACGCAGGATGACGACGGGCTCAGCGAGATCCTTCCCGGCCGGGCCGAGACGGCCGCCGGGCAGGCGGCCGTGAAGGAGGCGGTGCGGGCCTGTCCGGTGGGCGCGGTGTCCCTCGCCGACGGCGAGGAATGACGGCCCGGCGGGCGGTGGCGGGCGTGTGGTTCAGCCGTGCGGCACCACCGCGACCGGGCAGGAGCTGTGGTGGAGCACCGCATGGGCGACGGAACCGATGCGGGCGCCCACGGCGGTGCGGCGGGCGCGTCGGCCGACGACGAGGAGCTGTGCCGGGGGCGCGACGGAGAGCAGCACCTGTCCCGCGCTGCCGATCTCCACGTGCTCGATGACGGGCACGTCGGGGAAGCGTTCGCGCCATGGTGCGAGCGCCAGGGCGAGGGCCCGCTTCTCTTGGGGTTCCATGCCGCCCGCCTCGTCGAGGAGTTCGAGCGAGGCCGGGCTGTAGGCGAAGACGGGCGGCAGGCTCCAGGCGCGCACGGCCCGCAGCCGGGCCCGGCGGGCGGCGGCGGTGCGGAAGGCGAACTCCAGGACGGCGGCGCTGTCCTGCGGGTCGCCCTCCTGGCCGACGACGACATCGCGCCCCGCCGCCTCGGCTCCGGCCTCGTCGTCGGAGCGGACCAGGACCACCGGGCGTTCGGCCGCGGCGACGACCCGCTGCCCGACCGATCCGAGCAGGAAGCCGACGAGCGCGCCGTGGCCGCGCGAGCCGAGCGCGAGCAGTTCCGCGTCGTGGGCCTCGGCCACGAGGGTGTCGGCGGCGCCGTCGTCGTGCGCCTGTGTGGCGATACTCAGACGCGGGTGGCGTGCGCTCAGCTCCCGCTCGGTGCCGGCGAGCAGGTCGCGCGCCCACCGGGCCTGGGCAGCCTCGTCGGCGGCGAGCGCCAACCCCTCGGGGGCCGGTTCTCCGACGTGCACCAGGCGCAGCGGCAGTCCGCGCCGCACCGCCTCGCGCGCCGCCCAGGCGGCCGCGGCCGCGCTTTCGGGTGATCCGTCCACTCCCGCGGTGATGGGCCGGGGCATGGGGCCGCCTCCTCGTCTCCGGTTGCTGCTCGCGCAGGTCGTGGCCGACGGCCCCGATGACCGAATCCTGCCCGACTAGGCGCGCTTTCCCGCGGCGCCCTTGGCCTTCGCGGCGGGTCGCAGGTAGGCGGACCAGCCGCCGGGCGGGCGCTGGCCGACCTGAAGGGAGCGCAGCTTGGCGAGGACGGCGGGGTCCTGGGCGTCGAGCCAGTCGACGAACTGCTTGAACGAGACGAGCCGGACGTCCTTCTTTTGCGCGATCTGTTTGAGCGTCTGCTCGACGGCGTCCATGTAGATGCCGCCGTTCCACTCCTCGAAGTGGTTGCCGATGAACAGGGGGGCGCGGTTGGTGTCGTAGGCGCGCTGGAAGCCCGCCAGGTAGGACTTGGTGGCCTGGGTGCGCCAGGCCGGGTAGTTGTAGGACGGGGCGCGGGTGGAGTTCTTCGACTGGTTGGCGAGGATGTTGTAGTCCATGGACAGGACCTCGAAGCGGTGCCCGGGGAACGGGATGCCCTGCAACGGCAGGTCCCACAGGCCCTGGTTCTTCCTGGGCCAGCGCTGGACGCCGCCCGGCGAGGAGGCGTCGTAGCGCCAGCCCAGCTCGCGTGCGGTGGGCAGCAGGTTCTTCTGGCCCAGCAGGCACGGCGTGCGGCTGCCGACGAGTTCCTTGTCGTAGTCGAAGGGCAGTGACGGATGGTCGTGCCAGCCGGTGTTGGTGCGCCAGGTCTTGACGAAGGTCTTGGCCTGTTCGATCTCGCTGCGCCACTGCGCGGGGGTCCAGTGGGCGACGGAGCCGCTGCCGTCGCAGAAGTGGCCGTTGAAGTGCGTGCCGACCTCGTGCCCGTCCAGCCATGCCTGGCGCGTGTACTTGAGGGTCAGCTTGACGTGGTCGTCGGTGAGGAAGTCGATCGCGGAGGAGCCCACGGGATTGTTCGGGGGCCGGTACAGGCGCTTCTTGCTCTCGGGCAGCAGGTAGAGGCCGGAGAGGAAGAACGTCATATGGGCGTCGTGTTCTTTGGCGAGCTTGAGAAAGCGCGGGTAGAGGCCGTTGCCGACTTCCCCGGCGCCGTCCCAGGAGAAGATGACGAACTGTGGCGGCTGCTCCCCCGGTTCCAGCTTCCGCGGCGCGGCGGGCTGATTCGGCTGCATGCCGGTGTAGGCGGTGGAGCCGTCGCCGATGAGGCGGGGCAGGGCCTGCTTCGCGCCCGCCGCGCCACGGTCGGGGCGGTGCCCCGGGCCGGCCGGAGGTCTGCTCCGGTGCTCGCCCGTCCCGCATCCGGCGAGCGTCGCGGCCGCGGCTCCGAGACTGACGCCCAGGCCGAGGCGTGCCGCGCTCCGACGGCTGATGTCACTCATGCGCATCCCAACCCGCGCCGTGCGAGGGCGCGTTGTGCGTCCCCCCACGGACAACTGACTCCACCGCACCGTAGGGCCGATAAGCCTATAAGTGTCAGATTTCGGACGGCGCGGCGCGCAAAGGGCTGCTCAAGAGCGTCTGCGGTTACGGCAAGGGCGCTACGCCCGCACGGCAAGGACCGCGCGGACGCGCTTGCCGACGGGGACGCGTTCCACGGTGAGTTCGGCCAGCGCGTCCACGATCTCCAGGCCGTGGCCGCCGATGCGCGCCGGGTCCCTGGGGTGGCGCAGCGGCTCCGTGGCACTGCTGTCGTAGACGGTGACGGTGACGTGCCGGTCGGTGCCCTCCAGATCGAGGACGTACGGGCCGGGGCTGTGCCGTTCGGCGTTGGTGACCAGTTCGCTGACGACGAGCATGACCTCGCCGGCGCACCGGGCGTCGACCGGCACGCACCATTCGTGGCGCAGCTGGGCCAGGAACCCCTCGGTGAACGTCCGGGCCCGCGCCGTGCAGCCCGGCTCGCCGGAGTAGTGAGTCGCGCGACGCAGCGGTTCGACAGGTGTGTCGCAGCTGCGTGGGATCACTGCCCCGATCCCGTTCACGTACTCGCTCATCCGTGTGTCTTTCCTGCCCGACGGCTTGCGCGGGAAGGTTCCCGCAGGCTGCTGATACCCGGCTCGGCGCATTGCAGTCCTGTAGCGCCCGTCACGCCCGGCGGGCGTCAGGCGGTGGCGTGCAGCGGGTGGCGGCCGCGGGGCACCGTGCGGGCCATGCGGACCGCGTCGACGGACTCGGCGAGCAGTTCGTACTCGGTGGTGTCGTCGCTCGTGGCGACGCGTACGAGCCGGCCGCCGGCCAGCTGTTCGGCGACGCGTTCCTGGCCCGCGGCGTCCGCGCACCAGGCACGGAGCTCCGCGGGTACGTCGGGGGTGTCGTCGGCGACCGGGGCGAGCGCGCCGCGCGGCACGTGTGGCAGGTCCGGGCTCGGGTCCAGGCGTTCGGCGATCCATGTGGCGCGATCGCGCAGCCACCACAGGGCGAGCGGGAGGGTGGGGGCGCGGTAGGTCCCGAGCGGGACGCCGACACGCTGCCCGCCGCATATTCCGTACGCTGTCACATGGCACAGGAATTCGTCGTGCACGCTCTCCCCCATTGCGTCGCGCCATGGAGTGGCGGTCAGCCGGTGGCCCGTACTGGTCACGGCCCGGTCCGGTGAACGCCATTCATGCGTCCCACCCGTCGAGTATCGGCCCGTGCGACGCACTGTCACCATGGCATTCACGCCAGAGTGGAGGCATATTCGGGTCGCCCGGTGGCCGGATCGCAGCGGTGCGACAACACTGCAATCCATGCGTTCACACGACCTTCTCATCGACGGTTACAGCCGTGTTCAGGAAGAAGTCCATGCCGCCGTCGACGGGCTCTCCGTCGAGCATTTGCATACGCGTCCGGCAAAGGACGCGAATTCCGTCACCTGGTTGATCTGGCATCTCACGCGCGTTCAGGACGATCATGTCGCCGACGCCGCCGGTCTCGAACAGGTCTGGACGGCACAGGGGTGGGCGGAGCGCTTCGGGCTCGGTCTCCCGGCGGCCGACACCGGCTACGGACACACGTCCCGTCAGGTCGGCCGGGTGAAGGTCGCCTCGGGCGCCTTGCTGGTCGGCTACTACGACGCCGTGCACGAGCAGACGCTCGGCTTCCTCGGCGCGCTCACCGACAAGGACCTGGACCGGATCGTGGACGAGCGGTGGGACCCGCCGGTCTCACTCGGGGTCCGTCTGGTGAGCGTGCTCGCGGACGACCTGCAGCACGTGGGGCAGGCCGCGTATCTTCGCGGCCTGCTGTGACGCGGCGGCGTCGCTCGCGCCGCTCCCGTCGGGCCTCACCCGCCGAGGAACAGCACCGTCGCGTCGGGCCCCTTGACCTCGACGCGGGCACCGTGTTCCACGGTGCGGCTGACCGTGCAGTACTTCTCGTGCGTGAGCCGGATACCGCGTTCGAGGGCCGCGGCGGCGCCGGTGTCGCCCTCGGGCAGTTCGAGCTCGTAGCTGACGCGGAGCACGCCGACGCGCCCGTCGTCCTCCGGCCTGGACGCGGACTCGACGACGATGCGCAGCCCGTCGTGGTCGACGGTGCGGGCGGTGCGGTCGACGACGAGGCCGCCGCACCCCCCGAGCGCGGCGAGCAGGAGTTCGACCGGGGTGAAGGAAGGCTGTGCGTCCGGGTCGTCGGCGGCGGCGATGCGGACCTGCGCGCCCCGGTCGTTGCGGGCGGTCCAGTCACGTTCGCCGTTGCGGACGGTCTCGATACGGTAGTCGGCCATGCGGGCAACCGTAACCAGGCCGCCGCCGGCGCGCCGCGCGGCGCGCACGGGGAGCACGGGACCACGGGAGCCCGTGTGCCCCACACACACGGGCTCCCTCGGGTGGTGCTTCCCCTCCCTGGCGGCCGTCACGGGAACAGGCGGCAGCCGCGGCGCCGAGTCTGCCGGGAACACGGGGGAATCTCATCCCGCACCCCCGGATTTCGGTAACCTTTCGTGTTGAATCAGTGGCGAGATGTGACGGGAGGGTGGCGCCACGGCCCTTACCGCAGGCGGGCGCCGGGCCTCAGGGCGGGCCCGGTTGGCTTGATCGCTCAGCCCTGATGACGACCGGAAGTCTGCGTCGGCAGCCGGGTTCCGCAGCGCCCGCAGTACAGCGCCGTGGAGTCCTCGCTCACCCGCCCGCACTCCTGGCACACGCGCGGCAGCAGGCAGGGCGCCTCGCCGCCCTCCGTGACGGCCCGCGCGGCCGCGTTCGCGATGGTCATGCCCGGCCGCCTGCGGTGGGCGGTGACGTAGACGAGCCCGTCGGGTCCGGCGCTGATCGCGCGCTGTTCGCCACGGGGCACGAAGGCCAGGTTCCCCGCGGTCAACTCCGCGTCGCCGCCCGCCCGGTGGAGAGTGCCGCCGCCCTCGACGACCACGACGAGCACGTCGAGGTCGGGCTCGACGTGCGGGGTGCCGCGGGAGCCGGGAGGGCGCCGGATCACGTTGGCGTCGAGTTGCCGCGCCGCCCCTTCCAGACGCCACAGCGCGCCGGTCGCGGAGGGGTCGGCTCCGCCGAGAACGTCCGCGAGGGACACGTGGACACCGGGCATCGCTCTCACTCCTCCGTCACCACCTGGGACCTGACCGGCACCTGAAGCCTACGCACCGGGCGCCGCGGTTCGGGCCACCCGCGGCGGACCGGTCCGTTTCCGCCGTCGCCCCGCGGTACTGTCAACTTGACGTTGACACTCGCGCGGTGTCAACCTAAGGTTGCCTCATGACGAATCCAGTCGGCATCACCAGTTCCGTACGCCTCGACGACCTGATCGCCGCGATCAAGAAGGTCCACACCGATGCGCTCGACCAGCTCCAGGACGCCGTCATCGCCGCGGACCACCTGGGGGACGTCGCCGATCACCTCATCGGCCACTTCGTCGACCAGGCCCGCCGCTCCGGGGCCTCCTGGACCGAGATCGGCAAGAGCATGGGCGTGACCCGCCAGGCCGCGCAGAAGCGCTTCGTGCCCAAGGGGTCCGAGACCGAGATCGACCCCAGCCAGGGGTTCAGCCGCTACACCGACCGCGCGCGCAACGTGGTGGTGGCGGCGCAGAACGAGGCCCGCGCCGCGAACAACGCCAGCATCACCCCGGCACACCTGGCGCTGGGGCTGCTGCAGGAGCCGCAGGGGCTCGCCGCCAAGGCGATCCTCGCGCAGAACGTGCTCCTGGACACCGTGCGGCAGTCGGCCACCGCGGCGCTGCCGGCGGCGTCCGACGACATGCCGGCCCTGGTGCCCTTCGACGCCGACGCCAAGAAGGCGCTGGAGCTGACGTTCCGGGAAGCGCTGCGCCTGGGCCACAACTACGTCGGCACCGAGCACATCCTGCTCGCGCTCCTGGAGCACGAGAACGGTTCGGGCACCCTCACCGACCTCGGCATCACCAAGGACGCGGCCGAGCAGTACGTCGGTTCGGTGCTCGCGGCGATCGTCTCGGCAGGCGAAAAGGGCGAGACGTCGGCCTGATCCGTGGGCCGGGCCGGTGGGGCCGGGCGCCGGCGGACCTACCACAGTCCGCGCCGGGCGCCCGGCCCCACCGCCGCCGCACAGCCGCGGATGGGAAACTGCTGCCATGACTGACCGCGCCGGAACTCCCGCACGCCCGGAGGACCTCGTCGACGTCGACGGGCTCATCGAGGCGTACTACACGAGGCAGCCCGACGTCACGCGCCCCGAACAGCGCGTCGTCTTCGGCACGAGCGGCCATCGGGGCTCCAGCCTCGACGGCGCCTTCAACGAGAAGCACATCGCCGCCATCACCCAGGCCATCGTCGAGCACCGCACGGCCGAGGGCATCACAGGCCCGCTGTTCATCGGCCCCGACACGCACGCGCTGTCCCGGCCCGCGCTGGGAACGGCCCTCGCCGTCCTCGCGGCGCACGGCGTGCGCGTCCTTGCCGACGCCCACGACGACTTCGTGCCGACGCCCGCGCTCAGCCACGCGATCCTGCGCCGGAACCGCGACAAGAACGACACGGACGCCACGCGCGCCGACGGCATCGTGATCACGCCCAGCCACAACCCCCCGCGCGACGGAGGCTTCAAGTACAACCCGCCGCACGGCGGCCCCGCCGACTCCACCGCCACCGCGTGGATCGCGCAGCGCGCCAACGAGCTGCTCGCCGACCCGAGTTGGACGCCGCGCACCGCCGGCTCCCCCGCCCCGGAGCCCTACGACTTCCGTGAGCGCTACGTCGAGGACCTGGAGAACATCGTCGACATCGCGGCTGTCCGGCGTGCGGGCGTGCGGGTCGGCGCGGACCCGCTGGGCGGGGCGAGCGTGCACTACTGGGAGCGGATCGCCGAGCGGTACGGGCTCGACCTGACCGTGGTGAACCCGAAGACGGATCCGACCTGGCGGTTCATGACGCTCGACTGGGACGGGAAGATCCGGATGGACCCGTCGTCCGCGCCCGCCATGGCCTCGGTCCTCGCCCGCCGCCACGACTTCGACCTGCTGACCGGCAACGACGCCGACGCCGACCGGCACGGCATCGTCACCCCGGACGCGGGTCTGATGAACCCGAACCACTATCTGGCCGTGGCGATCCACTATCTCTTCACGCACCGGCCGCGATGGGCCGGATCGGCCGCGATCGGCAAGACCCTCGTGTCGAGCGCCGTGATCGACAAGGTGGCCGCCTCGCTCGGCCGGAACCTGGTCGAAGTGCCCGTGGGATTCAAGTGGTTCGTGCCGGGCCTGGTCGACGGGTCGGTGGCGTTCGGCGGCGAGGAGAGCGCCGGGGCCAGCTTCGTGCGGCACGACGGGAGCGTGTGGACCACCGACAAGGACGGCATCCTGCTGGCGCTGCTCGCCGCCGAGATCACCGCGGTGAGCGGTCGCACGCCCTCGCAGTACTACGCCGAACTCGCCGCCGAGCACGACGCGTCGGGCGCCGCGTACGCGCGGATCGACGCCAAGGCGTCCAAGGAGCAGAAGGCCCGCCTGGCGAAGCTGACCGGCGCGGCGATCACCGCGGACACCCTGGCCGGTGAGCCGATCACGGCGCGGCTGACCGAGGCGCCGGGCAACGGCGCGCCGATCGGCGGCGTGAAGGTGACCACCGAGAACGCGTGGTTCGCGGCGCGGCCCAGCGGCACGGAGGACGTGTACAAGATCTACGCCGAGTCGTTCCACGGCGCCGAGCACCTGGCGCAGGTGCAGCGCGAGGCCCAGGCCATCGTGGACGCCGCGCTCAGCTGAGCCGCTCGCCGAGGCCGGACCCGGGCAGAGCCGTCTCGGGCAGGTCGGGGATCTCTGCCACGCTCTCCACCACGTGGGTGTGCGGGTGCCGTTCGAGCTGCTCGCGGGTCAACTGGCCGGTGACCGGCGACCTTCAGGGTGGGCGTCATGAGCATCGCCACAACGCCCTCCGCCGCGGCCTCTTCGCCCGCCTCCTTTGCCGACCTGCCGCGCGGGCGCAGCGATCTCGTCGTGGTGGGAGCCGGGATCATCGGGCTCGCCCACGCCTTCGAAGCGGTGCGGCGCGGTCTGGGCGTGACGGTCGTCGAGCGGGACCACCGATCGGTGGGGGCGTCCGTGCGCAACTTCGGGCACTGTTGCGTCACCGCCCAGCGCGGCTCCCAGCTGGAGCTCGCGCTGCGGTCGCGCTCCGGATGGCTGGACGCCGCCGCGCGCGCCGGCCTGTGGCTCTCGGAGGCGGGCGCACTGGTGGTGGCGCGCTCGGCGACGGAGCTGGCGGTCCTCGAGGAGCTGCGCGAGGAGCGCGGCGCGGACGCGGTGCGGCTGCGCACCCGTGACGAGGTGGCCGAGGCGCTGGGGCGCGCGACCGACGCACGCGAGGACCTGGTGGGCGGCGCCCTGCTCCCCGCCGACCTGCGGGTCGACCCGCGGCGTGCGGCGCCGCGGCCCGCCGACTGGCTGGCACGGCAGCCCGGCGTGCACATCACGTGGGGCACGAACGTCGTCGGCACCGAGCCGGGCACCGTCCACACCAGCCGCGGCCCGGTCCACGGCGAGCGGATCCTGCTGTGCGTCGGCCATGACCTGGACCGGCTCCACCCGCGCGAGGCCGAGGCGCACGGCGTCGAGCGGTGCCGCCTGTCCATGGCGCGCGTCGAGGCGCCCGGGCCGCTGCGTACGGACGCGGCGGTGCTTTCGGCGACGTCGATGCTGCGCTACGACGCGTTCACGGCGATGCCGTCCGCCGGCCGACTGCGGGCCGAAGTCGCCGCCCACAGCCCGGAGTTGCTGAACATCGTCGCCAATGTGATGTTCACTCGCCTGCCCGACGGCTCGCTCCTGGCCGGCGATTCGCACGCGTACGGCGTCACGGAGACCCCCTTCCAGGACGAGGCGACGTCGCGGCTGTTGCTGCGCGAGGTGGCGCGCGTCCTCGGCGTGCCCGAGGTCCGGGTCACGCAGCGCTGGCAGGGCGTGTACGCGAGCAGCACCCGCGGGCCGCTGCTCCTGCGGGACGTGGCGCCGGGCGTGCGGGCGCTGTCGGTGACGTCGGGGATCGGCATGACCCTGTCGTTCGGGCTCGCGGCGGCGACCTTCGAGGGAACGCTCACGACGCAGGATTGATCAGATTTTTGCCGTTGGCCGGATCAAATCGATTGCCCAAGGCTACCTATTCCCCGTGCCCGACTCTCGCGGGGTGCGCGAAGGGGGCCGCTCCGCGGCACCCGGCCCCGCGCGGCCGAAACGCCGAGGGTGGACACCTTTCACCGCGCCACGGGCGCATTGACCGCGACCGCCGCCATGTCACACGCTCGACACATAGATGCCGTGTACAACTGGTTCGGTTCCGTGGCACCCGCTCCTGCGTCCTCGCAGCAGGCCCGGCCGTACCGGCCGGCACCGGCGAAACGAAGAGCAGGAGGAGCACATATGTGTGGCATCACCGGCTGGGTCTCCTTCGACCGTGACCTGCGCGGCGCGGCCGACGCGGTGGACGCGATGACCGCAACCATGGAGTGCCGCGGCCCGGACGACCGCGGCACCTGGATCGAAGGCCCCGCGGCGCTCGGTCACCGCAGGCTCGCCATCATCGACCTTCCGGGCGGCCGCCAGCCCATGACGGCACAGACGCCGAGCGGCACCGTCGCCCTCGTGTACTCGGGAGAGACGTACAACTACACCGAGCTGCGCCGCGAACTCGTCTCGCGCGGGCACACGTTCAGGACCGACTCGGACACGGAGGTGGTGCTGCGCGGCTACCTGGAGTGGGGCGAGGGGCTGCCGGAGCGGCTCAACGGCATGTTCGCGTTCGCGGTGTGGGACGGCCGCGTCGACAAACTCCTCATGATCCGCGACCGCATGGGCATCAAGCCGTTCTACTTCCACGAGACCGCCGACGGCGTCCTGTTCGGTTCCGAGCCGAAGGCGATCCTCGCCAACCCGCTGGCGGCGCCCCGCGTCACGCTCGACGGACTGCGGGAGCTGTTCACCATGGTGAAGACTCCGGGGCACGCGATCTGGGACAAGATGCACGAGGTCGAGCCCGGCACCGTGGTCACCGTCGACCGGTCGGGGCTGCGGCGCCGAGCCTACTGGACCCTGGAGACCCGGGAGCACACCGACGACCGCGAGACGACGATCGCCACGGTGCGCGGCCTGCTCGACGACATCGTCCGGCGCCAGCTCGTCTCCGACGTGCCGCGCTGCACCCTGCTCTCCGGCGGCCTCGACTCCTCGGCGATGACGGCCATCGCGGCCCGGCAGCTGGCCGAGCAGGGCGAGACGGTGCGCAGCTTCGCCGTCGACTTCGCCGGGCAGGCCGAGAACTTCGTCGCCGACCAGCTGCGCGGCACGCCCGACACCCCGTACGTGCACGACGTGGCGCGCGCGTCCGGCACCGAGCACCAGGACATCGTGCTCGACGTACAGGCGCTCGCCGACCCGGAGGTGCGCGCCCGGGTGATCACGGCGCGCGACATCCCCGCCGGGTTCGGCGACATGGACGCCTCGTTGTATCTGCTGTTCCGGGCCATCCGTGAGCACTCCACGGTCGCCCTCTCGGGCGAGTCCGCGGACGAGGTGTTCGGCGGCTATCTGCAGTTCTTCGACGAGGAGGCCCGCGGCGCCGACACGTTCCCCTGGCTGGTGCGCATGGGCCGGGACTTCGGCGACGACGCGGACGTGCTCCGCCCCGACCTCGACGCCCGCCTCGACCTTCCCGGTTATGTGCGGGACAACTACGCCGGAGCGGCGCGCGGCATCCGGCGCCTGGACGGCGAGAGCGACTTCGAGTACCGGATGCGCCGCATCTGCCACCTCCACCTCACCCGGTTCGTGCGCATCCTGCTCGACCGCAAGGACCGGGCGAGCATGGCCGTCGGCCTCGAGGTGCGGGTCCCGTTCTGCGACCACCGGCTCGTCGAGTACGTGTACAACACGCCGTGGGCGCTGAAGTCGTTCGACGGCAGGGAGAAGAGCCTGCTGCGCGAGGCGACCGCCGACGTGCTCCCCCGTTCGGTGTACGAGCGGATCAAGAGCCCCTACCCCTCGACCCAGGACCCGAAGTACGCCGTCGCGCTCCAGGACCACGTCAAGGAGCTGCTGTCGAACCCCTCGCACCGGGTCTTCGACCTGGTCGACCACGCGCGCCTGGCGCGCGCCGCCCACCGGGAGACGCCGCAGATCACGCAGGCCTCGCGCCGAGGGCTCGAACGCGCCCTGGACCTGGCCGTCTGGCTCGACCTGTACCGGCCCGAACTCGCCCTGGACTGACGGGCACCGGCCGACGCGGGTCAGCCGAAGTCCATCAGGCCCAGGACCAGGAACACGGTGCCCACGACCAGCGCCACCGCCCCGACGGCCGCCAGCCCGAGAGCCGTCCGCCGGGCCGGCCGGCAGACCAGCTCGGCGTCCTCCCGCCGGACCGTCGCCGAACAGGGCAGTGCGGCGAGACCGTAGGTCACCAATGCGGCCGTACCGACCGTCAGGCCGAGTCCGAGCCACGTCACTCCCGCGGACAGAAAGGACATATCGCTGATTCTGTCCCCGGTTCGGCCATCCCGCTATTCGGGCGGCGACCCTCTGTCACGGGCCGCCGCCACGCGGCGTGTTCAGCCCCCGTACACGTCCTCGACGTAGCGGCCGTCGGCCACCAGGCCGGCGAGCCACTTCTCAGCCTCTTCGGCGTCCGCCCCCGGTGTCCGCTCCTGGTACAGGGAGCGCAGCGCGGCCCGTACCCCCGGCGCCATCCGCGCACCGTCCCCGCACACGTACACACGGGCCCCGGCGTCGAGCAACCGGCCGACCTCCGCGGCCTCCGCGGCGATGCGGTGCTGGACGAACGCGTGTCCGTCGACGGGGGCGTCGCTGAAGACGGGCCGCAGCGAGAGCGCGCCGGCGGCGTCCGCCGCGCGCAGCTCGTCTGCGTGCAGGAAGTCGCGCTCGGGGTGGTCGCAGCCGAAGTAGAGCAGGGCGGGCGGCTGCGGGACGCCCTGCCGCGCCCGCTCGGCGCGTTCGGTCAGCACCCCGCGGAACGGAGCGAGTCCGGTGCCCGCCGCGATCATGATCACCGGTTCGGGTGTCTCGTGCCCGACGCGGAAGACCTCGCGGCACGGCTGGATGCGGCCGAGCACGCTGTCGCCGGGGCGCAGCCCGGCCAGGTACGTCGAGCCGGTACCGCGGTAGCGACCGTCACCGGAGGCGGCGGGCGCGTCGAGCACCGACACCATCAGCTCCACGTGGCCCGGCAGCCGCACCGGGGTGGAGGAGATCGAGTAGTGACGGGGCTTCAGGGGTGGCAGCAGGTCGAGCAGTGTCGGCCAGTCGAGTGACTCGCGCAGCGCCGGATGGTCCTCGACCAGTTCCAGGAAGGTGCGCGGGTCGTCGGCGGGCAGTGCGCGCAGCGCGGCGGCCTCGGGTGGGCACGGGTCGATCTCGGCGAGTCGTGCGGCGTCGCCGTCGCCCGGACGGTGCTGCACCTCGACGTGGTGCTTGAGCAGTTCACGTCCGGTCAGCGGGCGGTCGACGGCGATCCGGTCACGACGCGGACGCGCCGCCCTGATGTCGAGGACGGTCCGCCCGTCCACGCCGAACGCGGCGAGCGCCCGGTCGACCAGGGCGTCCTCGTGGGCGGGCAGCACGGTGAGGTGGTCGCCCGTCCGGTAGCTCACCCCGTCGGGCAGCGCGATCCGCAGGAACCGCTTGGTGCGGGGATGGCCTGCCGCGGTGAGGTCGCGGGCCTCGGTGACGGTCATCCCGGTGAGCTCGTACCGCCGGGCGACGGCGTCCAGCGGCCCGCCGGTGATCTCACGGATCTCGTACGCGGATGTCGGCTCGGGCGCCTCGCCGGTGGCGTCGGGGTCGCCGTAGCGTTCGAGCAGGGCGGTGCGCAGCCGTGCCGTGAACGTGCGCACGGTGCCGCCCAGGTCGCCGGAGGCGTCGGCGGCGGCGCGTTCGCACAGCCTCTCGGCGCCGAGCGCGGCGAGCCGGTCGTCGATGTGGGTGGGCACGTGCTGGTAGGTGGCGGCCCAGTTGCGGTCGCCGACGCCGAGAACCGCGTACGTGACGCCGTCCGCGCCCCTGGACGCCGTGTCGAGGCTCGCCACGAACCGGGCGGCGTCGTCGGTGGGGCGGCCGTTGTAGGAGGCGGCGACCACGATCACCGGTCGGTCGGTGGGCAGGGCGTCGTCCGCGTGAGCGTCGAGCGGCGCGATGTCGGTGGCGCAGCCGAGTTCGGCGGCCTCGTCGGCGAGCCGGGCGGCCAGGTCACGGCAGGTTCCGTAGTTGCTGCCGTGCAGGAACAGGGCACGGGTGCCGGGGCGGACGCGGACCGGGAGGGCGCTGTCCTCGGCGGTCCGGTCGGCGCCGGCGGTGTGGCCGGGCAGCGGCGTGTGGCGGCGGTCCGCCGGGGTGCGCGGAGCGAGGGTGAGGGTGAAACCGTCCGGCTTCATGGTGAGGGTCTCCTTCACCGTGAGGCGGTGGTCGGCGTGGTCGCGCAGCCGGTAGCGGTGGACCAGCATGGCGAGCAGCATGGTGGCCTCGTGGAGCGCGAACTGCCGCCCGATGCAGGCGCGTTCGCCGGTGCCGAACGGCTTGAAGGCGTGGGCGGAGCGGGCCGCTTCGGCCTCGGGCGTGAACCGGCCCGGATCGAAGTGCTCGGGGTTGTCGCCCCACACCGGCTGACGGTGCAGGATCGGCGTCAGCACGGTGATGCCCTGTCCCGCCCGGACCGGGATGCGCCCGCCGAGCAGCGTGTCCTCGCGCGCCTCGCGGCTGAACGCGGGGGCCGTGGGCCACAGGCGCAGCGCCTCGTTGAGCACCTGCCGGGTGTAGGTGAGCCTGCCGATCTCGTCGAAGCCGGGCTCCGGGTCCGCCGTGTCGCCCCACAGGGCGTCCACTTCGCGGCGTACGAGGTCGAGGGCGGTGGGGTGCTTGGCGAGGTAGTACAGGGCGAAGGACATGGCGCCGGAGGTCGTCTCGTGTCCGGCGATGAGGAACGTGATGACCTGGTTGCGGATGTTGGCGGTGTCCAGGGCCGAACCGTCGCCGGGGTGGCGGGCGGTCAGCATCAGGCCGAGCAGGTCGTCGGCGCCGGGCGCGTCGCCCTGGGAGCGGGCGGTGATGACCTCGTCGACCACCCCGGCGAGGTAGTCGGCGTCGGCGCGGAACGCGGCGTCCGCGGCGGAGTGGTCGGTGCCCGGGGTGCGGGCCAGGCGGGTCATGCTCCATTCGAGGCAGCGCACCATGGACGCGACGAACGGGTGCGGTTCGACGCTGGTGAACGATCCGAAGTCGTAGCCGAATCCGGCCAGGCCGATGGTGTCGAGCGTCATCCGGGTCATGTCGCCGGGCACGTCGACGGGGCGGCCGTCGTGGGCGGCGCGGTCCCAGCTGTCGACGAGGCGGCGCGCCACCCGGTACATGACGGGGTGGTAGGTGCGCATGGAGCCGAGTGCGAAGGCGGGCATGAGGATGTCGTGGGCGCGCGCCCAGTTCGGCTCGTCGTTGTAGGCGGTGAACAAACCGTCCGTGGTGAACTCGCGGACGTTCTGCAGGGCCGGGCCGACGTGCTTGGTGAAGCGCGACTCGTCGGCGAGTTCGGTGACCAGGTCGAGGTCGGCCACGAAGAGGGCGTCGCGGCCGTGCAGGCGGCGCACGAGAACGGGGCCGTGCTCGCGCATCAGGCCCATCGCCTGCTGCATCGGGGCGGGCCCCGGACCGGTGGCGGAGATGTCGATCAGCGGTACGCGGTCGGCGGCGGGCAAGGTACGCGGCGCGGATTCGGGCACGGTGGGGCAACTGCCTTTCGCGGAAGGGCGTCAGGGCCTGTCGGGCGTTCGGACAGGTGCCCCCAGCTTGACCCTTCTGCCCCGGCGGCCGACGCCACGGCACTACATGATTGTGTAGTCGGCGACGGCGGGCGGGCCTTGCGGCCCGGCCGTTGACGACCGACAGCGGGTGGAGGCGTGACGCGGTGGACTCCGGGGACGCGGTGGTGTGGCGCAATCGGGCGATGACGCTGTTCGACCGGATCCCGATGCCGGTCGCGGTCTGCGATCCGTACGGGACGGTGCGGCTCGCCAACGCCGCGCTGGCCGCCGTGTGGGACACGACGGCGGGCCGGCTCAGGGGGCGCGACATCCTGACCCTGTTCCCGCCGCTGGACGAGAGCCAGGTCGACCGGATCGCGGAGGCGCTGAAGCTGCGGCGCCGCTCGCGCTACACCGTGTCGGTGGCCTGGCGGGCGACGGACGGGGTGCGGCGCTACGGGGAACTGATGGTCGATCCGGTCAGCGACCGGCCGCAGTGCCTGCCGGATCTGCTGGTGCTGCTGCGCGTCGCGGACGAGAGCGCCCCGCCCCCGGCCGGCCCGCGCGAGCGGCCGCACCCGCTGCACCCCACCGAGGAGCGCATCCTCGAACTCCTCGCGGCGGGCGCCACCACGGCGCGGGCCGCGCGCGAGACGGGCCTGACCACCGACGGGGTCACGTACCACCTGCGCCGTCTGTCGCAGCGCTGGGGCGCGGCCAACCGCACCGAGCTGGTGGCCCGTGCCTACGCGTCGGGGGTGCTGGTCCCCGGCGCGTGGCCGCCGCGCGTCGCGTCGCGGGGTGCCGGGGAGCGGGCCGGGACGATCTGACACAGTCCCGCCCACCCGTTGGTGCGGGTGGTGGATCGCGGGCAGGCTGGGTGTCGCCATGCCCTGCCGCCGGCCGCGGGGCCGCCATCGGAAGGGACACAGCAGTGAACGGCAACGCCGCGTACGGCAAGAAGAGCTTCAAACGGTCCCGCAGCCACTTCGCCGACCGGATCACGGCCGACGGGCGGGACGGGTGGCCGGTGGAGGCGGGCCGCTACCGGCTCGTCGTCAGCTACGCCTGCCCGTGGGCGAGCCGCTCTTTGGTGGTGCGGCGGCTGCTCGGCCTGGAGGACGCCCTGTCGCTCGCGGTGGCCGACCCGATCCAGGACGACCGCAGCTGGCGGTTCACGCTCGACGAGGACGGCCGGGACCCGGTGCTCGGCATCCGGTACCTGAGCGAGGCGTACGACGCCCGTGAGACGGGCTACCCGGGCGGGGTGAGCGTGCCCGCGATCGTGGACGTGCCCTCGGGCAGGCTCGTCACCAACGACTACCAGCAGATCACGCTGGACCTGGAGACCGAGTGGACGGCGCTGCACCGGCCGGGCGCGCCCGACCTGTATCCGGAGCCGCTGCGCGACGAGATCGACACGGTCATGGCCGACGTGTACCGGGACGTCAACAACGGGGTGTACCGGGCCGGGTTCGCGACGAGCCAGGAAGCGTACGAGGAGGCGTACCGGGACCTGTTCGGGCGGCTCGACGCGCTGTCGGACCGCCTGCGCGACCGGCGGTACCTCGTCGGCGACACCATCACGGAGGCCGACGTCCGGCTCTTCACCACGCTGGTGCGCTTCGACGCCGTCTACCACGGCCACTTCAAGTGCAACCGCAACAAGCTCACCGAGGACCCGGTGCTGTGGGCGTACGCGCGGGACCTGTACCAGACGCCGGGCTTCGGGGACACCGTCGACTTCGACCACATCAAGCGCCACTACTACCTGGTGCACAGCGGCATCAACCCGACCGGGATCGTGCCGCTGGGCCCCGACCCGGCGGGCTGGCTGACGCCGCACGGGCGCGAACGGCTCGGCGGGCGCCCCTTCGGCGACGGCACCCCGCCCGCGCCTCGGTAGGGTCGGGGGGTACGTCCCGCCTGGTCACGGAGGTGTCATGCCCCGCCCGCACGTCTTGTTGTCCGCCGCCGTGTCGCTCGACGGATGCCTGGACGACACCGGGCCCGAGCGGCTGCTGCTGTCAGGGCCCGAGGACTTCGACCAGGTCGACGCCGAGCGCGCGGCCAGTGACGCGATCCTGGTGGGGGCGGGCACGCTCCGTGCCGACCGGCCCCGGCTGCTCGTCAGGTCCGGGCGGCGGCGCGCCGAGCGGGTGGCGCGAGGGCTGCCCGAGCAGCCGCTGCGGGTGGTGGTGAGCGCGTCCGGCGACCTCGATCCGCAAGACCCGTTCTGGACGACGGGCGAGCGCCGCCTCGTGTGCACCACCGACGCGGGCGCCGCGCTCGTACGCGCGCGCGTGGGCGGCGCCGCGACCGTCGTGCCGCTCGGCTCCCGCGTCGAGTGGGCGGCGCTCCTCGACGAGTTGGGGGCGCGCGGGGTGCGGCGGCTGATGGTCGAGGGCGGGGCGCGGGTGCACACGCAACTGCTGCAGCTGGGGCTCGCCGACGAGCTCCGGCTCGCCGTGGCCCCGCTGGTGGTCGGCGAGCCGGGCGCGCCACGCCTGTTCGGTCCCGGCGCGTATCCGGGCGGGCCGCGCGGCAGGATGCGGCTTCTGGCCACGGAGCGGCTGGGCGACACGGTGGTGACCCGGTACGCGCCGACCGTGCCGGGTACCTCGGGCGAGGTCACGGCCGCCGACCGGCACTGGCTACGGCTCGCCTGCGACCTGGCCGCGGACTGCCCGCCTTCGCGTACGGCGTTCAGCGTGGGCGCGGTGGTGGTGGGGGCGGACGGCGTCGAGCTGGCGCGCGGGCATTCGCGGGAGGGCGGCGACCCGGTGGTGCACGCGGAGGAGGCGGCGCTGGCCAAGCTCGAAGCGGGCGATCCGCGGCTGGCCTCGGGGACCGTGTACAGCAGCCTGGAGCCCTGTACCCACCGTGCGTCACGGCCCGTGCCCTGCGCACAGCTCATGGTGGACGCGGGGGTGCGCCGGGTGGTGACGGCGTGGCGCGAGCCGGACACGTTCGTGGCGGGCGCCGACGGGATGGGAGCGCTCGCGGACGCGGGGGTCGTGGTCGCGGAGGTTGCCGAGCTCGCCGCGGCCGCGATGCGGCCCAACACGCACCTGGTCGCCTTGAGCAAGGAAATTGATACACAAATGGGTGCACATAAGGATTAAATAAGAGCACAATGGACGTAAGCGGCCCTGCCGTCCGAGCGGGCGGCTCGGTCGCAGCAGATGCGGTCGGACTCAGCGCAACGAAGGAGTCGATTGCCATGGCCGACGTTTCACACCAGCGGGCTGACATCACCAGTCACCCCGACGTCACCGAAATGCGGGACCGCTACGACCGCGTACTGGGCGGCCGCGATGTTCCTCTCGTGGACGGCCCGGTCTTCCTGACCGGCCTGTACTGCGCCATCTCCCCTTGGGTGGTGCACTTCAACAGCACTCAGCCCGCGCTCACGACCGTGAACCTGATCGTAGGCATCTCGGTCGGGCTCCTGGGGCTCGGGTTCACGGTCATGCCCGCGCGCATGTACGGCCTGAGCTGGGGCATGTGCGTGATGGGCGTCTGGCTCGTCATCGCCCCGTGGGTGGTTTCCTCGGGTGGCGGCCCCGACAAGGGCATCATCATCAGCAACGCCATCATCGGCGGTCTGACCTGCCTGCTCGGCCTTCTGTGCCTGGGCGTCGCGATGAAGAGCAAACGCGAGAGCCACACCTAGAACCCAGAGGCGATTCCAGCGAGAGAAGCAAGATCCAGCAGTCATATGTGTGCAGGCCCGCGGGCCTGCACACATATGCGACTCGCGTACGCGACCGCCTGCCGTGACGTCATGAGTCAGCCCGCCGCGGGACGGCTCCCGGTCACGACCGTCGCGTACAGGTCCTCGTCGTGCGCCGCACGTGCGCCCAGCCCCGCGCCACGGAGCACACGAAGCGCCGCCTGCGCCTGGCGCTCGCTGGTCTCCACGAAGAGGTGTCCGCCCGGCGCCAGCCAGCGCGGCGCGGCCTCGGCCACTTGGCGCAGGATGTCGAGGCCGTCGGCACCGCCGTCCAGGGCCATGCGCCGCTCGTGGTCGCGGGCCTCGGGGGGCAGCAGGGGCACGTCGTGCGTGGGCACGTACGGGCCGTTGGCGACGAGGACGTCGATCCGTCCGGCGAGGCCGTCGGGCAGCGCCTCGTACAGATCGCCCTCGTGGACCTGACCGCCGAGCGGCTCCAGGTTGCGCCGAGCGCAGCGCACCGCGGCGGGGTCCAGGTCCGCCGCGTGCAGCAGGGCGGGGCGGCGCCCGGCCAGGAC
>NZ_JAPHNL010000292.1 GCF_026274175.1 Streptomyces beihaiensis | reverse complement strand
ACCCGGCCAAGCGCAGGGAACCCGCACCACAAACCTCATAGCGTCACAACCGTCTCACTGGACTTGAAATCTTCCGCGGGGGCCGCCGTGATCAGAGAGTGGACCGCCTTGCCCGATGGAAGATCCCATAGGCGCACCCCCGTCCCGCCCGCGGAGGCAAGCATGACCTCGCGGGACTTGAGGTACAGAGGAGCAAGTGCCGTCACGGAATCACCTGGAATCGTGATCCTCTGTGGCAGCCCGAACAAGCGGCTCTGCTTGTTCCCTGGCCAGAGCCAGAGTCCGTCGTAGGAGGCCGCGGCCAGGTAGAAGCCCTGCCTCGGCGTGGGGATGACGCACAGTGCGCGGATCCAGGATGGATCGTTGAACTCTTCCCGGCCGACAAGGCACCGGGTCTTCAGATCCCACAGCAACAGCCTCCCTCGCACGGCCGCGGCCAGTCGGCCGTCAGGCAGTGCGGTCATGCAGGTGATGTCGTCCGGGGAGTTGCCATCGGGCAGGGGGAGATCGTGGGATTTGGTGCTGTCGTGCAGCCAGACGCCGCTCCTCGCGGCCGTGATCACGCCGGGCTGCACGCCGTCGACGAATGCTGTCGTGCACCAGACCGCCTCCCCGGTCGGGATGCGCCTCAGGGCCTGTTGCCGCTCCATGTCCCACAGGGTCATAGCCTCGGAGCTGGCCACGGCGAGGATCGGTTCGGTGGGTGAGGGAATCTGTCGTACGCCGCGAATGCCTGGGAACGGGTGCTCCTTATAGAATCTGCCGCTCTTCGCATCGAAGAAGGTGATCCGGCTGTTCGCGGCCACCGCCAGCAGGCCGTGTCCGTAAAGGCGGCCGTCTTCCACGTGACAGAGGCTCCCCGGGCGTGCCGGTGGGTGGACAACTATGACGGGGCGTCCTGCGCGCGCCTTGGGTGTCGTCCGCCCTCGCGCGACAGATCGGGCGGCAGACGGCGGGGGGCTTTCTTGTCCCGGGACGGTCAGCCGGATCCCCTCCTTGCCGGCGGTGGCCACGGCCCATGGACGGGTACGTCCGCCGACTCCGGCGATCGCGTCCACCTCCGATACCGGAAATTCTGCCAGCAGTGGCCGGGACGCTCCCGCGAAGTCCAGCACGCTCAGGGTCCGTCTGCGTACGACGGCGAGCACAGGGTGTCCCTGCGGGCCTGTCACCGAGGCCAGCCGACTGGCCGCCCAGGGGATCCGGTCGACCTTCTCGCCGGTTTCGGGGTCCCACACGTAGAGGCCGTGCTTGACGCCGTGAGAGGTCACCAGCAGGTCGTAGCCTTGCGGTCCGCGCACGGCGGCCATCACATGGCCCTTGAAGGAGCCGCCCAGGTCCAGGAACTCCGGTTCGGTAGGGCTGTTGACGGGGTCCCACAGGTGAACGCCGGCCCGCCGCCCGCCGTAGGCGATCCGCACCATGCCGTCCCGGCCATGCAGCACGACCGAGTTGTCGGGGCGGTGAAGCGGCACCGGGTAGGGGACCAGCTCGGGCCGACCGTACTCGCCCGGCCGCCACAGCTGCAGGCATTCCTCGCTGAGGAACGCGACGAGCCAGCGGTCTTCTCCTTGGCAGAGCACTCTCACCTCGCCGCCGCGCAGGCCGTCTTCGCGGGCCACGGGGCGGCCTGACAGCGGGTCCCAGACTCTCGCGCCGTGGTGGTCGGTGGAGATCAGGAAAACCCGGCCGCTGCTTCCGGCGAGGGGGGCGAGGCCACTCGTGCGTACTCCGCTGATGCTGGAGACAGACCTTCCCGTCCCGCCGTCCCAGACCCGGACCCCGTCATAGCTCGCCGACGCCACGAGCGCACGCCCATCGGGAAGACCGAAACCATGCAGAGCCGTCACCCGGCCGACTGCCTGAGCAAGCACGTTCGCCGCGGGTATCCAGTCCGACCAGGCCGGAGTGAGCACTGGTGGTTCGGGTACTCGGGCCGGGTGGCCGAGGGGGAGCGTGCCTTCTTCGGGGGGTTGCCCGCCCAGTGCCTCCCTCAGGAAGACGATGCTGTCCAGCCGTGAGGCGGTGTCGGTGGTCTCGTCCACGTACGGCTCGACCAGCGCGGCTGCGGTCACGTTGCGCCGGGTCAGATCATAGACAGGCAGTGGGAGTTGGAGTCGGCTGCGCAGTTCCCCGGAGGTTTCCCGGGCCAGCATTCCTGCGGACAGGTGCTGGTCGTCCAGTACACCGGCGGCGTCGGCGTGGGCAGCCAGGTGACGCAGGACGTACGGGTGGGGGGCGTGTGGTCGGTCGCGTTCGGCAAGTTCCCCCAGAGCCTCGGCGATGGCCCGGTGTACCCGGCGCGTCGTGGGCAGCGGCCGTACGCCGCCCACGACCTCGATGTCGAGCAGCTGGTCCGGCTCGGTGAGCAGCTTCTCCGCAACCCGCTGGTGCACAGGCCGGTAGACAGTGCGGCCATCTTCCTGGCCCTCCGTCAGGTACCCGACGAGGCGGCTTGAACGGAACGTTCGAACGGCTTCGTCCAGGTCCAGGTCCTCGGCGTCTTCGCCGCGACCGTCCTCCGCGAGTATGGCCCGCACGACGGCGGGCCATACCTCTGCCCAGGGCAGACCGGCACCGGGGGCGAAAGCCGTGGCCCGCAGCACCGTTAGCAACAGGCGCGCCGGCGTCCCCGTATCCCGCGCGACATGTTGCAGGTCCTCGCGCAGCAACCCCGTCGTACCGTCCTCGAGCCGCTCCAGCCACGCATCCTCGTTGAGGTCCTGGACGGTCGGGGCGGCGCGCAGCTGGGCTGCGGCCAGGCGGGCGTCGAGGAAGGACGGCCACACTCCCTCCGCCACAATGCGCGCTGTGGCTTCCGCGGTGTTGACCCGGTCGCGGTAGGGGCTCGTGCCGCTCAGGAGGAGCGAGGTCACGTAGGCGCTGATGTCCGTGTGTGCCTCTGACTGGTCGGTGCGGAGCACATCGTGGGGGACATCCTGCAGAGTGTCCTCCTGGAGTGCGCTGAGCAGCGTCGCGAGCAACTGGTCGGCGTCCTCATCGAGGTCGGTGGCGTAGCCGTCGAACCCGATGGAGCTCCGTATGCCGAGCAGCAGGCGCACGCGGTGGCTCCGCGCCAGGGGGAGGACCACGTCGGCGATGCACGCGGCCGGGTCGGCGGCCTCGTCCAGTCCATCGAGCACGACGGTGACGCGTGCGCGTTCATCGAGGTGTTGCAGGAGGACAGGCAGCAGTGGTGCGTCGTCATCGGGAAGAGGGAGACGGCAAGCGGCAAACAGGTCCTGGAGGAGAGTCATCGAGGTTTTGGCGCGGGCCAGAAGCGCGATGTCCACAGCACCTTCGGCTGGGCGCACGTCCTGCGGGAGAGCTTGCGCCATGGAGGCGAGGTCCGGATCCGCGAGGAAGTCTGGATCACTCAACGTCACGAGCCGAGCCAGCAGCGCGGACTTGCCAGAACCTGCGGTTCCCGTGACGACCAACACACCGGTTCCGGAGCGGGTGAAGGAGACCAAACTGCGCATCAGCGTAGCCCGGCCGCTGAAGTACCAGCCCGGATCCTGGTCGCTGGTCCTGCCCGAGGCCCGCGAGGTCCAGTACGCGAGGGTGTGGCGCGAAAGCGATACCTGGACCCGCGGGGCGGATACCAGTGGCTCGGCCGGCCGGTAGCGGGGGTTGGGGAGGCAGGCACTCGGCACGTCCCGTTGACGGTGGGGCCACAGCCACTGCGGTTCCATGCGCTGAGGATCCTGCGCACTGGCCTGGTCCAGGAGCTTGCCCCACTGCTCGAAGGAGAGGTGGGAGCCGACGATGCCGAGCGACTCGTCGCCGAGTCGGGCCAGCACCCGCGAGATCACCTCGCTGAACTCTCCTGTGGCTGGCTGCTCGTGGAGGTCGGCGCTCGCCACCACGGCCACCGTACGCGTGGCCCGTCGTTCGGGGCTCATCTCAGACACGATCGAGGCGACATCCTCGCGCAAGGCCCCGGCGAAGCAGGAGTCCACGAGGACCAGCACATGCTCGGCCGGGCTGTGCAGAGCAGCGGACACGATCTCCCGGGTGGGAAACGCCGTCCTTTCCAGGGCGTCTTCCTTGGTGTACGCAAACATGAGGTAGTGGTTGCGGGCGCCAGTGCTCATGCCATGGCCAGTCACGTAGACGACGAGAGCCTCATCCGCAGGGGTCTCCACGAGGTCCTGCTCGGCCAGAAACCGCTTCAGATCCTGCACTGAGTGCAGATCGTCGGCACGAGAGACCGTGAACCGGTGCTCTTCGGCCAGGACGGGTGAGGCGAGCCAATCGGTGACGACGGATACCTGAGCCCTGATAGCCTGGGTGAACTCCGCGTTGCCTTTCTTGTAGTCGTCGACGCTTACGACCACAAGCCGCCGCCCAGCCGTCACCGGCTGCTGGTCCCCCTGCACGAGCACCTCACTGGATCTCTAAATCCTCCCCAGGCCCACACGATACGATCTGCGCGCCGATGGGGCGGACAGGGGGGCAGCAGCATGAACGCGACCACCGAGGCAGGCGCGCACATCGTCGGTGTTCACGGCATCGGCCAGGGAAGGACCAACGAGATCCGCCTCGCGTACGACTGGGGCAACGCACTCAAGCGGGGTCTGACTCGGAAGTACGGCCCCCACACCGTCATCCCCAGCGTGACGGTGCCCCACTACACAGGTCTTTACCGCCCCGCCGCCGTCGGCGGCGACAGGCATCTGGGGCCTGGCGACGTGGAACTGCTTGACGCGGACGAACCGATGGGCGCGGACGAGGAGGACTTCGTCATCCAGGCCCTCACGGCCTACGCACCGGGTCCGCTTCCCGAGGCACGCTCCCACCAGGGCACTCTCGGCGCTCCTCTGCCTTACATCCCCAATGCGGTATCCCGTCGCCTCGCGGCGGCGGACGCCCGCCATGGACGGGGGGCCGGGGCAAAGGTTCTGGTCCTGGTCCGGCAGGCATACCGCTACCTGCACGACGAAGAACTCGGTCAGCAGATCCGCAAGGTGATCCGGGCCGAGATCGAACGCTCCGGAGCGCGCGCCCTCATCGCTCACTCGCTCGGCAGCGTCATCGCGTACGACTTGCTTCAACGCCGGGAACTGCAGGCCCCCGACATCCACACCCTGATCACCTGCGGCTCCCCGCTGGGCTGGCTCACCATACGCCGCGGCCTTCCGGGCGACGCCCACCTGAGCGTGCCGGAGCCGCTCCATTGGCATAATTTCCACGCCGACGGAGACCCTGTAACCGGAGGAGCGGGCCTCGCGCACGTTGTGACGTCCGGATCACTCCTCGACACCCGCGTCAGCAACGGCATCGCTGCCCCCCACGACGCCGTCCGATACCTGTCCCAGGCCCCCCTCGCCGACACAGTCGCTACGCGGACCGCCACTTCATAGAGGCGTCCGTGACAGCTGTGGCCGATGGGGCGTCAGGCGTGGCACTGCTGTACTCCGGCTCGCCACTGTCGAGGACGCGGAGCAAGGACGCGGTGACGACGCGTGTGCTGCGGCCGATGCGCAGCACACGGCATGGGAACTCCCCGCGGCGAACCAGGTCGTAGCCCTTCGCCCTTGAGAACGGGTCTGTACGGTGAGTGGTGTAACTCCCGGGGAGTGTTCAATGATCGGCGGATCCGATGATCAAGGAGACGCCAGATGAGCGACACCACCATCGAGCAGATACCGGGCAGCGAGCCGACAGTGGAGGCCGTGCCGGCGAGTGATGAGCAGTTGGTCGCGATGCTCGTGGACCGGGCCCGCAGTGGGGGTCTGCAGCTGACCGGGGAGGGCGGGCTGCTCCAGCAGTTGACCAAGCGGGTCCTGGAGTCCGCCCTGGAGGGCGAGATCACCGATCACCTCGGATACGAGAAGCACGATGCCGAGGGCCGGAACAGTGGCAACAGCCGCAACGGGACGCGGGCGAAGACAGTGCTGACCGATGTCGGCCCGGTCGAGGTCAAGGTGCCTCGGGATGTGGCGGGTTCGTTCGAGCCGCAGATCGTCAAGAAGCGGCAGCGGCGCCTGTCCGGCGTGGACGAGATGGTGCTGTCGCTGTCCGCGAAGGGCCTGACACACGGCGAGATCTCCGCCCACCTGGCCGAGGTCTACGGTGCGAGCGTGTCCAAGGCGTCCATCACCACGATCACCGACAAGGTGATGGACGGGATGGCGGAATGGTCCAACCGCCCGCTGGACTCCGTCTATCCGGTGCTGCTCGTGGACGCGATCAACGTCAAGATCAGGGACGGGCAGGTCGCGAACCGTCCGATCTACGTCGTCATGGCCGTGACCGCCGAGGGCCACCGCGACATCCTGGGGATATGGGCCGGTGACGGCGGCGAGGGCGCGAAGTACTGGCTGAGCGTGTTCACAGATCTGAAGAACCGGGGCGTCGACGACGTCCTCATGCTGGTCTGCGACGGGCTGAAGGGCCTGCCCGAGGCGGTGGAAGCCGTCTGGCCCCGGACGACTGTCCAGACCTGTGTCGTTCACCTGCTGCGCAACAGCTTCCGGCACGCGGCCCGCCAGGACTGGGGCAAGATCGCCAAGGCGCTCAAGCCCGTCTACACGGCCCCGAACGAGGCCGCCGCGTCCGAGCGGTTCGGCGAGTTCCAGGAAGCCTGGGGCAAGAAGTACCCGGCGGTCATCCGGCTCTGGGAGAACGCCTGGGCCGAATTCGTCCCCTTCCTCTCCTTCGACGTCGAGATCCGCAAGGTGATCTGCTCGACGAACGCGATCGAGTCCGTCAACGCCCGCATCCGCAAGGCCGTCCGGGCTCGTGGCCACTTCCCCAACGAGGCCGCGGCTGAACCGTTCCGGGTTCGGTAGGGACTCGATCGTTTGAAAGGATCGAGTTATGGCACGTCCTTCCCAGTACCCGTTTGAGCTGCGCCGTCGTGCGGTGCGGATGGTCGCCGAAGTGCGGCCGGAGTACGACACCGAGTGGGCCGCGATGAAAGCGGTAGCCCAGAAACTGGGCATCGGCACGACCGAGACGCTCCGGAAGTGGGTGCGGCAGGACCAGGTCGACGCAGGCGTGCGTCCTGGCGTGACCACCGAGGAATCGGCCGAGCTGAAGCGGTTGAAGAAGGAGAACGCCGAGCTGAAGCGTGCCAACGAGATCTTGAAGGCGGCGGCGTCTTTCTTCGCGTCAATGCCAAAGTCTGGGACACGGGCCCACGGGTAGTGACACAGTGGCAGGCACCGGCGGGGCTGGCTCGTTTCTTTGCTGCCCCGGCAACGGTGGCTTGTCGGCGATGTGCCGCCCCGCCGGCCCAGGTCTCCGCCACGGAGTGGCCTGATAGGAGCGTGCCGCGCGAGCCCGATTGAGGCGTGCCCCCGCGGTGGAGACGTCCATCGACTCTCCATCATGCTGCGGAGGTTTCCGTGCACGTCGTCGGCATCGACGGTCACAAGAAGACGCACACGCTGGTCGCGGTCGACCCGCTGGGGCGCAGGGCGGGCGAGGTCACGGTCGCCGCCACCCCGGCCGGTCACGCGCAGGCGATCAAGTGGATCGCCCAGTTCGGGCAGGTCCTCCTGGCCATCGAGGACTGCCGCCACCTGACTCGCCGGTTCGAGGCAGATCTGCTGCTCGCCGGCCATGCCGTGGTTCGGGTACACACGCGGCTCATGGCCGGAGCACGCCGCTCAGCTCGCGAACGGGGCAAGTCCGACCCGATCGACGCCGAAGCGGTGGCGCGGGTGGCGCTACGCGAGCCCGACCTGCCCCGCGCCAGCCTCGCTGGACCCGCGCGTGACGTGAAACTGGTCGTCGACCACCGTCGCCGTCTCGTGCGAAACCGCACCGCTGCGGCGAACAAGCTGCGCTGGTTCCTGCACGAGATCGACCCTGAACTCCCCGTCCCCTCCCGCGGCTTACGACGGTTGTGCGTGTTCGACGCGGTACTCGCGGCGCTCGGCGACCACGAGGGCGTCGTTGTCGAGATCGCACGCGACCTGGTCGGCGAGTGCCGTCGGCTGACCGAGCAGATCAACGCCCTGGAGGCGCGGCTGCGCAAGCTGGTGGAGACGTTGGCGCCCTCGCTGCTGGCCATCCCTGGGTGCGGCGTGATCAGCGCGGCCGTCATCATCGGTGAGACGGCCGGCGCCGCTCGGTTCAAGTCCAAGGATGCGTTCGCGCACTTCACCGGAACCGCCCCCATACCGGTCTGGTCCTCGAACAAGGTCCGAGTCCGCCTCAACCGAGGCGGGAACCGGTCCATCAACCACGCCCTTCACATGATCGCGGTCACGCAGGTCCGACGCGGCGGCGAAGGGGCCGACTACTTCGCCAAGCAGCTGGCCCGCGGAAAGACCCCCAAGGAGGCGGTGCGCCTGCTGCGGCGCATCTCCGACCGCGTCTTCCGGGCTCTGCTCGCCGACGAGAGCGCTGCTCAGCCGACTGCGACCCCGCCTGACCTGCCGGTTCTTCTTGCGGCTTGACATAGGAGCATCGCCGAGCTCGACCGGCCACACACACGCTCGTAGCGTTCATCGACGAGCACAAGGGCCGCTTCGGCGGCGTCGAACCGATCTGCCGCCTGCTGACGATGCACGACTGCAAGATCGCCCCCTCCACCTACTACGCCCACCACAAACGCCAGGCCGCGCCGTCCGCCAGGACCGTGCGAGACAGTGAGCTGAAGGAACTGATCCAGCACGTCTACGACACCAACTACCGGGTCTACGGGGCGAGGAAGATCTGGCGGGAGCTGAATCGGCAGGGCCAGGCCGTGGCCCGCTGCACCGTCGAGCGCCTAATGCGCGAGCTCGGCATCACCGGGGCGGTCCGCGGCAGACGCGTGATCACCACGCTTCCCGGCGGGCAGACCGACCGTGCCCCGGACCTGCTGGACCGCGACTTCGTCGCCGGCGCCCCGAACCGATGCTGGGTCGCGGACTTCACCCATGTGAAGACCTGGGCCGGCGTCGTCTACGTCGCTTTCGTCGTGGACACCTTCTCCCGCCGGATCGTCGGCTGGTCCGCAGCCACCGTGAAGGAGACGGTCTTCGTGCTGGACGCCCTGGAGATGGGGATCTGGCAGCGTGAGCCTCCCCTCGTAACGTGGAGACCGTGACCGGAGGGATAGTTCAGGGTCGTGGGATCCAGGAAGCGCATCTATAACGCGGAGTTCCGCGAGGGGGCGGTACGGATCGTGACGGAGACGGGGAAGCCGATCCCGGAGGTGGCCGAGGAGCTCGGCGTGCATCCGGGGGACGCTGCACAGCTGGGTGTCGCGGGCCAAGCGCAACGGCTCGCCGTCGTCAGACACGCCTGTCCAATCGGCGGTGGCGGGCTCGGGTGGCCGGTTGCGGGAGGGCGAGCGGGCGGAGCTGGAGCGGCTGCGGGCCGAGGCGCGGGAGAAGGACAAGCGCATCCGTGAGCTGGAGATGGAGCGTGATGTGTGCAAGCGATTCGTGGCCTTGTGGGTGAAGTAGCTGACGCGGACCCGGCCGTGGCGGTCGGGGTGATCAGCAGCTGCAAGGCCGAGCAGAAGATTCCGCACCGCGTCGCGTGCCGGGCTTTGGGCGTGTCCGAGTCGTGGTTCTACAAATGGCGCGACCGCGCACCGACCGCCCGGGAGGAGCGCCGGCAGCGCCTGGCGGAGGAGATCGAGGAGGTCTTCCACCGGTCCGGGGGCACCTACGGCTCGCCGAAGGTGTTCATCGAGCTGATCCGGCGCGGCTGGCGGGTCTCGGTGAACACGGTCGCGAAGTTGATGGCCGAACTGGGTCTGGCCGGACGCGAGATCCGTCGTCGCCGGTCGCTGACGAAGCCGGGCAAGCGGCCCGCGGCCCCGGACTTCGTGCGCCGGGACTTCACCGCCGAGGAGCCGGACCTCGTCTGGGCGGGCGATATGACGGAGATCGACACGGGCGAGGGCAAGCTCTACCTGGCCACCGTCATCGATCTGTTCTCCCGTCGCCTGCTCGGCTACGCGATGGCCGACCGGCACGACGCGGAACTCGTGGTGGCCTCGCTCAACATGGCCGCGGCCACCCGCGGCGGTGACGTCCGCGGCGTGATCATGCACACGGACAGGGGCAGCGAGTACACCTCCCGGCGCTTCAAGCGGGCCTGCCGCCGGCTCGGCATCGTGCAGTCCATGGGCCGAGTTGGATCTTGTTTCGACAACGCCGTGAGCGAGGCGTTCAACAGCGTCCTCAAGGTCGAGTACGTCCACCGGCACACCTTCCGCACCCGCGCCGAGGCCCGGATCAGGATCGCCGCCTGGATCACGGACTTCTACAACGCTAGGCGGCTACACAGCGTGTGCGGGTTCAAGAGCCCGATCGACTACGAACGTGACTACCGAGCCACTCTGACCGAGGGACTGGCCGCATAGATCGTCTCCACGATTCGAGGGGATTGACATACCCGCCCCGACCGGCAAGATGCCGGGTTCTGGCCTGAGCGCCGGCTCTGGAGTTGAATCGGCCGATGAACATGTCGTCCCGAGAGATCCGCCTGCCTGTCAACGAGGTCGTTGCCGTCCTGCAGGATTTGAACGAGTTCGTGGTCTCCCTTGATCGACTCGGATCTCGTCAGGCAGACGGAAGCGCCGACGAGCACACCGTCGGCACGTTCATCGATGACTCGGATGTCGCCCGGCGGTTGGCCCACGCCTGCCACGTCATCAGCGTCGCGCTGGATGCGCAGCTGAGCGAGGCAGACAACGCCGAGATCGACGCCCTGTGCGAACAGGGCCGCTTCTACGGCAGCCCCTCCACTGATCAGTCCGCCTGAGACAGCCAGCGTGAACGTGGCCTGGTCTGCAAGATCACGATCTACAGCTGGAGTATTATGCCGATTGTCGACTGAAAGGTCGACCAACCCACGTGAGTCAGGACTCGCGCCTCGCCCGATTCCTCAGCCACACAGAGACCAGCCGGCCGTCGGCCACGCCCACGCCCGTGTCAGTCGCGATCAGGGTCACGGCCCCAGGCCGACGGTTCGGCGCGACGGCTCGCACCCAGCCGGACACGGGATCGAATTCGGTCCGCCATCTCTCTCCCCCGTCGAACTCGACGGGAACGCCAGGGGCAAAGGGTTCATCGGGCGTAAGGAACACTCTGCCCGGGACCAGATCCGGCGGGGTGAACTGTCCAGTCTGCCACTCGCCCCAAGCAGCAGTGCCTCGGACGTAGAGCAACTGCTCTGTCGTGATGCCCACCTCGAGCTGCAGGTCGCCGATCCGCACACTCGTGGATCCGTCAGCGCCGGCCCGCGTCATCTTTTCAGCTCGGTCGCCCGCTTCACAGAGGAACTCGATGTGCCCAGAATCAGTGAACAGAACGCGCCCCCTCAGCGGCTCTCCATGCTGTTCGGCCCGGGCAGTCAAGTGTGTGACCCCATGCGCGGCTGCCTTCGGTTCCGTCCCGTGTTCCGCGTTCGCTCGCAGGGCGATGCTCAGGCCCGCCATGCGAGCGAGGGACTTGGCGCGCGCCACGAAGATCTCCGGGTAATCCATCGTAAACGTCACGTCAGCCGGATAGATCACCGAATCGACATACCCTGGAAACTGGTCACGCAAGGCCAAAAGGACGTTGGACAGGGCCGGTTCCTGAAGGTCACCCAGAAATAGATATCCGGAGAGGGCGTCCTCGGTCAGCCACTGCGCTGCGTTTTTGTCGGGGACCCGCGCAAGAATAAAGGTGACGACATCATCGAAAAGACCGCTGGTCGCGAACCAGTTGAGGTCTTCCGCGACTCCCCAACCCGGCAGTGACACGATCTTGGACATGGAAACCCTTCAGGGTGACAGAGAGCGAGAGGATCGGATGGAGCGGCTTGGTGCGGCAGGCGCCATGGCGGACGCCTGCCGCACCAAGCCTTCGACCGGTCAGGTGTGGTCGCCTACGTAGAATATGCGAGCCTGATCAGCTTGGGGCAGTCCCTTGACTGCTGTCTTGATCTCGCTGATCTGTTCAGCCGTGTACGTGAAGACGTCTACCGGCACGAACGAGACGAATCTGCCACTCTTCTCCGTTTTCAGCAGATGACCCTTGATCGCATTCATGAGCTGCGGGACCTTCAGGTACTTTGAGGGCGAATTGCCGACCGCGTCGTAACCTCGGCCCTTCTGGTCGTACCACTCCAGGTCTCCGCTCGGATCCCGCTCGAGAGTAACACCGCGCTCGGTCTCCACTCGTATCGCAGACTGCATCTCACCCGAGTTGAACTTCATCCCCTTCGCCGGGTCGACGCCGAGCGAGAACCTGCGCATGTACTCGACCAGTCGGGCTTCAAGCGTGCTGCGGGCAACCTTGACCCCTTCGACGGCTGCGAGATGCTCCGCCATGCCGGCTTCCAGCGCAGCCATGGTCGCCGCATCCGCCACCTTGAGGCGGTCCATCGCTTCCTCGACACTGACACCGGTGCTCAGCGCCTCCTGGAAAGCTCTGGCCGCCTTTACCGCGTCCTCGATCTTCTTGCCGGGGATGAACGTGGCTGCCGCCCATGCGCAGCCGCTGGCACTGCCGTGCCAACAGTCCACGATGTCGTGGGTGAGGATGCCCCAGGCGACCTTGGCGATGACCTTGCTGATGCCCTCGATGATCTCCAGCTTGCTGAAGTAGCGGGTGATCTCGCGTTTGAGGTTCTTGAAGGGCTTAGTGTCCAGGTACACGGTGTCCGTCTTGGGACAACCTGCCGCAGTGGCCGGCACGTTCGGATTGACGCACAGGTAGAAGCTGACTGTGGCATTGAAGTGCAGGGTGAACTTCACCGTGCAGCCGCTGAACCCCGGCTCGATGACACAGTCGTTCTCAGGCTGCGGGTCCCCGATCGGCTCTATCTTGTCCACGACGAAGAACACGCCGCCGACCCCTGTGCCGGCGCCTGTGGAAACCTGCTTGTTGGCCTGCTGACGCTCAGCGGACTCTGCGGCTGCCTGGGCATCTTCCGCGTACTTCTGAGCATCCTTGGCGTACTGCTCCGCATCGGCCGCCGCCTGGTCGGCGCGGTCGGCGGCAGCTCGTGCGTCCTTGGCCGCCTGTTCTGCTGCGGATGCCGCGTCGCGGGCGGCTTGGGCGTCGAGTTCCGCCTGGTCGGCGGCGTCCCGCGCCTGCTTGGCGTAGCCTTCGGCGCCGGTTGCCGCGGTGTCTGCGGCCTTGGCCTCGTCGGCTGCCTGCTTGTCGTAGGTGACGGTGCGGGCCACTGATGCGGTTGCCGCGGCTGCGGAGGTTGCCGCGTCGGCGGCGTAGTCGAGTGCTTGTTTGGCGTAGGCGCGTGCGTCGGCCGCGTATCCGGCGGCGTTCGCGGCGTGCTGGTATGTGGCCTTGGTGTCCGCGTCCGCCTGGTCGGCGAGCCTCTGGGCGGCGGATGCCGCGTCGGCCGCGCTGGTGGCGTGGGCCTCGGCGACGGCCTGCTGCTGTTGGGCGATGGTCTTGGACGCCTGCCCGGTCAGGACGACGAGTCCGGCCGCGCTGTCGGTCTGGATGTAGGGGGAGCCGATCTGGATGGCGTCGTTTGCGGGCTTGGCGACCTGCTGGGCTGCCGTACTCGCGTCGACAGCTGCTTGCGCGGTGATGTAGGCGTACCCGGCGGCCTTGGCCGACGCCGTGCGGGCCTTGCCCGCTTCGGTCTTCGCCGTGTCCGCGTCCGTCTTGGCGGACTTGGCCTGAGATTCGGCCTCGTCAGCGTCCTTGACCGCCTGTTTTGCCTCGCCTGCCGCGTCTTGGGACGCCTGGATCGCGTCGGCGGCCGCGCTGGTGGCGGTCTTCACGTCGGCGTCGGCCTTCAGCTTGGCGGCATCAGCGGCGTCGGCGTCGGAGCGGGCTCGTTTGGCCGCTGCCTCCGCCTTGGTGGCTGCCGCGTCGGCATCGGCCGCTGCCTTGGTGGCGGCGTCCGCTTCGCTGCGTGCCGACTTCGCCGCCGCTTCGGAAGCGGTGGCTTGCTTGTCTGCCGAGTTGGCTGCTGCACGTGCGGCGTCGGCAGCGTCTCCGGCGTCCAGGGAGGATGCGTAGGCGTCCTTCGCGTCGGCCTTGGCCCGGTCGGCGTCGGCCTTCTGCTCGGCGTTCCACGCGTCGTCGCGCAGGTCCTTGGCCTTCTTGGACGCTGTCTCGGCCTCGGTCCGCTTGGACTGTGCCGTGGCCTCGGACTTCTTGGCCGCAGCGTCGGCGGTCTTGGCCTTGGTCGCGTAGCCGTCGGCAGCAGACTTGTGCTGGGCGGCTTCGGCTTCCTTCTGCTTGGCGGTCTCCTTCTGGGCCTTCGCGGTGGCCTCTTCGGCCTCGGCATGAAGGCGCTTGGCGTGCGCGGTGGCGGCGGCGCTCTTGGCATCGGCCTCGGCCTTCACCGCGTCGCCGAGCTTGGACTTGGCGGCGGCCGCGTCCGCCTTGGCATTGTCGCGGTGTGTCTTCGCCGCGTCGGCGGCCGCCTTGGCCTGCGCCTCGGCCTTCTCGGCCGCCTTCTTCCGGAACTCGGCCTTGACCTGCGCGGCCTGCGCCAGCGCCCGCTGCGCGATGGTCCGGCTGTCCCCGGCGGAGGCCCGGGTGGCCGCCTCAGCGGTCTCACCGGCCTTCACCATGGCCTGAAGTGCCGCCGCGGCCCCCTGGGTGACCTGCGCCTTCTGCTCACCGACCAGCAGCCCTCGGCCTCGCGGGGCGCCGTTGCGGTCCGCGATGCCGTAGGCAGTCTTCTCCGCGGTGTCCGAGGCGGCCGCAGCGTCCGCGGCCGTCGTAGCCTGCATCTTGAGGATGCCCAGCTGCGTCTTCGCCTGCGCCTTCGCGTCACTGACGGCCTGGGCCGCCTGGTGGAACTGGGACGAGGGCGGAACGTCGCCGTCATGACCGGACGGCTTGATGTCGAACTGCTGGGGACCCGACCCGTTGCAACCCCACAGCCACGCGTTGTAGCCGTTGGTGTACTTGTGCAGGTCCAGGCACATGCTGGTGCCGGCGTTCTTCAGGGCCGTAGTGGTGTTGGTGCGGAAGTCCCAGGTCTGAGCCGGGCTGCTGTTGCAGTCCCAGATCTGGATCTTCGTCCCGTCGACCGCGTTGTCATGCTGGATGTCAAGACACCGCTGGGACTTGGTGTTCTCCAGGTGGAGGCCACTGTCGTCTCCGTAGACCGTCCACTGCTGCGCTCCACTCCCGTTGCAGGTGTAGATCTGCACGGGGGTGCCATTGCCGGTCTTTCCGCCCTCGACATCCAGGCACTTACCACCGGCGGCATGGAAGGCGACCGTGAGCGGCTTGTCTCCGATCCAACCAGGGCCGCCCGCCGACCAGTAGTCCTCCCAACGCGTCGCGCGGTCGGCGACCCAGGACTCGCCCAGCAGGTCACCCAACGCCTTCGCGCCGGCCTGCAACGCCGCCGTGGCCTTCTTGTTGGCGTCGAAGACCTGATTGCGCTGCGTGGCCTGCGAGGCGATCTCCTGCTGCCACTCGGCGGTCGCTGCGGCAACCTCCTTGCCGAGCACACGGTTCGGGTCCACGGGGTTGTGCCAGTTACACGAGGCGAAACGACGCTTCAGGTCCTCCACCGCGATCCGGAACTCCGCAGTGCCCTCCTTCGGCGCGGTGCGCGGGAAGCCACCAGAGGCGAAGAAGATCCGGGCGTCGTCGTCCCAGACCGGAGCGTTGAAGGTGGTGTAGTTCGCCCACGCCTGCTGTTCGGCGGAGGAGGCGGCCGAACCCTCTCCGTACAGGCTGTTGCCGAGATCGGTGAACTTCTTGACCGTCGCTGCATCCGCCTTGACCGACGGATCGGCGTAGAAGCCGCCCTCGTCGGTCCAGTACCGCTCACTGATCCACTTAGTGATGCCGGTCTGGTCGAAGAAGTTCTCGCCACCGCCCGAACCGCCGGGCACCCAGTGGAAACCAGCGTCCGTGAACCCGGCCGGCGTATTGAGCCCGTTCAGCGGCTTCTGCCACACGCCGGTCAGACCACCCAGACGCGTGAGTTCCGCGTCAGCGGCCGCCTTGTCCTTGCCGAAAGCGCGGCTGAGCGGGGTGTCCTTCCAGTACTCCCGGTCAGCCAGCGGGTGCAAGTCCTGCGCCGACTTGTCCAGTGCATCCTGGGCGGTGGTGTACATGGACTCACCGCCCATACGGACCGCCTCGTTCATCAGGCACTGGTCCCTGCGGTACTGCTCGGCGGCATCCGCATCGAAGCCGTCGTAGGAATCAGCGACCGCCTCCGTTCCACCGCGTCCCACGACGTCGCGGGCCGCACCTGGCCGAATCGCGAGCGCCGCCAGAACGGCGACAGCCAGCAGGAGAACGAGCAGACGCGCGGTAGACCCGGTTCTACCTGGTCTTGGTATGGCAATGCCTGGTCTCAAAGACAAAGGGATCCCCTCCCGCCGGAGGGCAGCCCTCGAAGGCCATGGGGAACGGCTGGTCAGTGCCGGGCTCCATGGTCGGACACGTTCCCCCGGTCAGCGAAATTGACTGCGCATCATCAGATCAGTAGAGATCACTTACACGCAACAGTCACAAAATAAACACACGGTAACGATGCGGTGACAGGAACACAGAGACCCCCGCCGGAACGAGCCAGCAGGGGTCCACATCTGTCACAGCAGTCACAGGCGTGTCACCAACAGGGTCGACGCAGTTGCACCACAAGGACCTGACCAGGCACAACGCGCCCGACCTGGACCACATGGACGCCAGAAGACGGTTCCGCCTACCTGTGCCATGTGGTACCCAGTGAGGGCCCCAGGACCAGGACGGGAGCGTCTTCTGGCCCGTCGAAGCGGTATTGCAGGGTGTTCGGTGATGTCTCACTCACCCGCCCGACCCTCTCATCTGTCACCGCGGCCCCTATGAGCGGGGGCCCGGCTTCATCCGTTTGACCAGGTGGAAGACCTGCCGGGCCGCGTAGCGCTTGAGGCGACGGACGACTTCGACGGGTCACCGGGACGGCGCTCCCGGCACCGCCTTGCGCAGGGCGCGCCCGTACGCCGCCCTCCGCGTGGTCCTCCGGTCGAACCGCCCGCTCGCCGGGGAGCCTTGTGCGTCGGCCTGCCTCCGTTCAGGGAACATGCGCCGCCGGTGAACCCGGTGAACGCCCGTCCCACAGCGTCGTCCGGCAGGCGCCTCACCTCACGTGCCCGACCGGGGTGGGCGTCAACCCAACCAGGTAATACGTGGCTGAATGCCGGGTGGATGGGGTCGGGATGCGTTTTCACCTGATCAGGTCCGGGACCAATCCGCCCGGCGGGCAGAACCGGATTCCCCCCGTGAGGAACGAAGAGAAGGATCAGCGAGAACGGCCGGGCCGGCTCCGTGTGGCGCTGGGCGCGCTCAGCGGGCTGCTGTCCGGCTTCGCCGCGCTGGCGGTGGCCGAACTGGTGGCCGCGGCGGTGCGTCCGCAGTCCAGTCCGGTCATCGCCGTGGGCGCCGCGTCCATCGACGCGACGCCCGCCGCGGTCAAGGACTGGGCGATCCGCCACTTCGGCACCGACGACAAGCTCGTACTGCAACTCGGCATCCTCGCCGCGTTGACGGTGCTGGCCGTGGCCCTGGGCGTGCTGGCGGTGCGGTTCCGGCGGATCGGAGCCGCCGGGGTCCTTCTCTTCGGGGCCGTCGGCGCGGCGGCCGCCGTGGGCCGACCTGACTCGACCGGCTTCGCGGACACACTCCCATCCGTTGTGGGGGCCGTTGCCGGGGCGGTGCTTCTGTACGTGCTGGTGGGCCGCCTGACCACGGTGAGGCCGTCGCCGGTGTCGACGCCCGGGTCCGCGACCGGGCAAGCGGGCCAGGGCCGGCCGGTATCCACAGGCTGGGACCGGCGGGGATTCGTCCTCACGGCCGCATCAGCGGCGGCGGCCTCCGCCGTGGTGGGCGCGGTGGGCCGATCCCTGGACGCCTCGCGCGGCCGGGGCGCGATCGCCTCCCGTGACAAGCTCGTGTTGCCCTCCCCCACTTCACCGGCGCGACCGATCCCCAAGAGGGCCCGACTCCGTGTCCCAGGAATCAGCCCCTTCGTCACCCCCGACTCGGACTTCTACCGCGTGGACACCGCCTTGGTGGTGCCCAAGGTGGACGCCACCACCTGGCGGCTGCGGATCCACGGAAAGGGGGTACGCCGCCCGGCCACCTACTCCTTCGACGACCTGCTGCGCAGGGAGTTGATCGAGCGGGACATCACCCTGACGTGTGTCTCCAACGAAGTCGGCGGCCCGTACGTGGGCAACGCCCGCTGGATCGGTGTACGGCTGGCCGACCTGCTCGCCGAGTGCGGGGTCGCGCCTCCGTCCCGTGGAGGCCCCGCGGATCAGCTGGTGTCCCGGTCGGTGGACGGCATGACGATCGGCACTCCGGTCGAGGACGTCATGGACGGCCGCGACGCCATGCTGGCCTTCGGCATGAACGGTCGGCCGCTGCCCTTCGAACACGGCTTCCCGGTCAGGATGGTGGTCCCGGGCCTGTACGGATTCGTCTCCGCGTGCAAGTGGATCGATGACATCGAGCTCACCACGTTCGATTCCTATGACCCGTACTGGGTGAAGCGCGGCTGGGCCCGACGGGCCCCGGTCAAGACCGAGTCGCGGATCGACACCCCCAAGCCGTTCGCCCGGCCCAAGTCCGGCACGGTGATGGTGGCGGGGGTCGCCTGGGCCCAGCACCGGGGTGTCGACAAGGTCGAGGTCCGCATCGACGACGGCCCCTGGCAGGAAGCCGACTTGGCCGCCGAGGACACCCGCGACACCTGGCGTCAGTGGTCGCTGCCCTGGCGGGCCACCAAGGGCGGCCACACCCTCACCGTCCGCGCCACCGACCGCACCGGCGCGGTGCAGACCGACAAGCGCACTCGCACCATCCCCGACGGCGCCAGCGGACAGCACTCCGTCGTCGTGACCGTCGAGTGATCACCCCGTCGAGCGAACACCGCGTCTTGTGATCACCCGTCCCACCGCAAGAGCCCCGTGCTCTTCCCGAACCACCGCATCACGACACCACAAGCGCGGCCGCACCGTGCCGCGCCTTCCCACAGGAGAACATGATGAACACCCGTATCCGCCGTACCGCCGGTCTCTTCGCCGCGGCCGCCGTACTCCCTCTGGCGCTGACCGCCTGTTCGAACGGCAGCAGTGACTCCGGCAAGGCCGACTCCTCGGCGAAGGCGTCGGCCCCGGCCACGAAGAGCGGCGACGGCACGGGCAGCTCGACAGCGGCCGCGAGCACCATGGACCAGCCGTTCGGCCCGGCCTGTTCCGCCGTGCCCAAGAACGGCGCCGGCTCCTTCGACGGCATGGCGAAGGACCCGGTCGCCACAGCCGCATCCAACAACCCGGCGTTGTCCACGCTGGTCTCGGCGGTGAAGAAGGCCGGCTTGGTCGACACCCTCAACAACGCGCAGAACATCACCGTGTTCGCGCCGACCAACGACGCCTTCAAGAAGATCCCGAAGGCGACCCTGGACAAGGTCCTGAACGACAAGGCGATGCTGACGAAGATCCTGACCTACCACGTCGTGGGCCAGAAGCTCGCGCCGAAGGACCTCCAGAACGGCTCCTTCGACACGCTGGAGAAGTCGAAGGTCACGACCTCCGGCTCGGGCGAGTCGTACACCGTCAACGACTCCGCGAAGGTCGTCTGCGGCAACGTCAAGACCTCCAACGCCAACGTCTACATCATCGACACCGTCCTGATGCCCAAGAGCTGACCGCACCGCGAGTCAGGGACGCGCGCCCCGCCCGAGACACAGGGCTTGGCGGGTGCCCCTCGTCGGAGGGCTGGTCCGTGTGGTTCAGGGCCCGCGGACCAGCCCTCCGAGCTCGCCGTTCACCCGTCCGGGGAGGGAGACACCATCATGGACAGACCGTCCGACGCGACGCCGGGCGGGCGGGCCGCCGGTGTGCGGGGCCTGCGCCGTACGGCCGTCATCGGCAGCGGAGTGGCGGGACTGACCGCCGCGCACATCCTGGGCAAAGCCCATGCCGTGACGCTGTACGAGGCCGACGACCGGCTCGGCGGCCACGCCCACACCCACGAACTGACCTCGTCCGACGGACGCACCCACCGCGTCGACTCCGGTTTCATCGTCCACAACCGCCGCACCTACCCGAACCTCCTGCGTCTCTTGCGCGAACTGGGCGTCGCCACACAGGAGTCGGAGATGAGCATGTCGGTCCGGTGCGAGGGCTGCGGACTGGAATACGCCGGTGCCCGCGGTCTTCGCGGGCTGCTCGCCCAACCCCGCAACGCCCTGCGCCCGCCGTACCTGCGCATGCTGGCGGAGGTGCCCCGCTTCCACCGCGCCGCCCGCCACCTCCTGGAGACCGGGGCCGACGACACGCTGTCGCTCGGCGCGTTCCTGGACCGCGCCGGATTCTCGTCCTACTTCCTCGCCCACTTCATGACGCCGATGGTGTCCGCGGTGTGGTCCTGTGACGGGCAGACGGCCCTGCGGTATCCGGCCGCCCATCTCTTCCGGTTCCTCGCCCACCACGGCATGCTCTCGGTGAGCGGGTCGCCGGTGTGGCGGACCGTCACCGGCGGCTCGGGAACGTACGTCGAGCGGATCGCGGCCGGTCTTCACGCGGTGCGCGCGGGCACCCCCGTACGCTCCGTGCTCCGACGCGCCGACGGCGTGGACGTGACCGCCGACGACGGGACCACCGCCTTCTACGACCACGTCGTCGTCGCCACCCATCCCGACCAGGCGCTGCGTCTCCTCGCCGACGCGACCCCGGACGAGAAGGAGATCCTGGGCGCCCACCGCTACTCGCGCAACGCCACCCTGCTGCACACCGACACCAGCCTGCTCCCACGGGCGAGCGGGGCCCGCGCCTCCTGGAACTACCTCATGCCCGGCTGCCGGGTCGGCGCCGACCGAGTGCGGGTGAGCTACGACATGAACCGGCTGCAACGCCTGAACGCCCCCCAGACCTATGTCGTCACCCTGGGCGGCCAGGACCGTGTCGACCCCGACCTGGTGCTCGCCCGTATGACCTACGAACATCCCGTCTTCACGTCCGAGTCGGTCGCCGCGCAGCGCCGGCTCCCCACGCTGAACACGGCCGTGACCGCGTTCGCGGGGGCCTACCACGGCTGGGGCTTCCACGAGGACGGCTGCCGCAGCGGCGTGGCGGCCGCGGCCGCTCTGGGAGTGACGTGGTGACCGCGTCCGACCACAAGCCGGCACCGCCGGGGACGCCGGCACTGTATCCGTGCACGATCACCCACCTACGCCGGGCGCCACGGCGCTACGCCCTGCGGCACCGCACCTACGTGTGGCTGGTCGACGTCGACCGGTTGCCCGTACTGTCGCGTCCGCTGCGGCCGCTCGCCCGGTTCCGTGCGCGCGACCACTTCACGGGGCGGGCCCCGTCGATCCGGGCCGCGCTCGACGCGTTCCTGGCCGAGCACGGCGTCGATCTGCACGGCGGCCGGGTGCTGATGCTCGGCCACGCCCGGACCCTCGGTCACGTCTTCAACCCGCTCACCGTGTACTGGTGTTACGGCCCCGACGGGGACCTGCGCTGTGCGGTGGCGGAGGTCCACAACACCTACGGCGAGCGCCACGCCTACCTGCTGCACCCCGACACGACGGGCAACGCCACGGCCGCCAAGGATTTCTACGTGTCGCCCTTCAACCCGGTGGACGGCCACTACGAGATGCGCATCCCGCCGCCCGATGAGCGGTTGCGTATGTCCGTACGACTGCGGCGGCCCGGATGCCCGCCCTTCACAGCGGCTGTTCACGGCAGGCGCTGTGAAGCGACGGCCCCGGCACTGCTGCGCCTGGCCCTGCTCCGTCCCTGGTCGACCCTGAGGGTGTCGGCCGCCATCCGCTTCCACGGTATCCGCCTGATTCTGCGGGGTCTGCCGGTGCAGCCGCGCCCGGGCCGCCGCACCCCGAAGAGAGCATCATGACCCACGTCCAGCCCCGTCCCGCCGACCGTCACCGTTCCGGCCGCCACGCAACCTCACCCGCCGACACCGGCCGCTGGCCCGACGTGGTCGCCGTACCGAGGGCGTCCTGGCCGGTGAGAGCCGTCACCGCGTCCGTACTGGAACGCGCGCTGCGCCGCCTGCCTTTGCGTGTGCGGTTCGCCGGAGGTGCCGTGTCGGGCCTGGGCGGCCCGCTGATAGAAGTACGCGACCCGAAGGCGTTCCATGCCCGCGTCGGCACCCGTGGGCTCATCGGGTTCGGCGAGTCGTACATGGCCGGCGAGTGGGACGCACCGGATCTGGTCGGCGCGCTCACCGTGCTGGCCGCGCACGCGGCCGACCTCGTCCCGCCCCGATTGCAGCGGCTGCGAGGGCTGTGGGCGCAGCGACAGCCCGACACTCAGCGCAACACGCCGGATGGTTCGCGCACCAACATCAGCCGTCACTACGACCTGTCCAACGACCTGTTCGCGCTGTTCCTCGACGAGACACTCAGCTACTCGTCGGCCGTCTTCCGCAGTTTCCCCGCCGACTGGTCACTGCTGGCCCAGGCCCAGCGGCGCAAGATCGACCGTCTGCTCGACCTGGCCGGCGTCCGCGAGGGCACCCGCCTGCTGGAGATCGGCACCGGCTGGGGCGAACTCGCGCTGCGGGCCGCCGCCCGCGGCGCGCAGGTCACCTCGCTCACCCTCTCCCGGGAACAGCGCGCGCTGGCTCTGGACCGCGTCGGCGAGGCCGGTCACGCCGACCGCGTCTCGATCGAGCTGTGCGACTACCGCGAAGCCCGCGGTACCTACGACGCCGTCGTCAGCGTGGAGATGATCGAAGCCGTCGGCGCCGAGTTCTGGCCGGTCTACTTCCAGACTCTCGACCAGCGCCTCGCACCGGGCGGCCGGGCCGCCCTCCAGGCCATCACCATGCCCCACGAGCGGATGCTGGCCGCCCGCGACACCCACACCTGGATCCAGAAGTACGTCTTTCCCGGCGGGCTGATCCCCTCCACGACGGCCGTCGAAGAGACGGTTCGCACCCACACGGGACTCGCGATCACCGCCCGTCACGGTTTCGGCGATCACTACGCCGAGACACTGCGCCTGTGGCGCGAGCGGTTCGCGGACCGCGCCGACGATGTCGCCGCCCTGGGCTTCGACGAGATCTTCCGCCGGTTGTGGACCTTCTACCTGGCGTACTCCGAGGCGGGGTTCCGTTCGGGGTACCTCGACGTCCAGCAGTACCTGCTCACCAAGGAGAACCCGGTCCGATGACGATCGCCCGCACCCCAGTCCGCGCCGGTGCCGCGCGGCGGCTCGCCGCCCTCGCCGAGGCGGCGCTCGACGGCCCCCTGCCGGTGCGGCTGCGCGCCTGGGACGGCAGCGAGGCCGGTCCCGCCGACGCCCCCGTGGTCGTCGTGCGCTCAAGGCGCGCGCTGCGTCGGCTGCTGTGGCAGCCCGGCGAACTCGGCCTCGCCCAGGCGTACATCACGGGCGAGCTCGACGTGGAGGGCGACCTGGCCCAGGGGTTGCGTGCCCTGTGGGCCGCCGCGAGGGAACGGGGCCTTCGCGCGCCGCGGCTCTCCCCGGCGGACTGGGCCCGCGCCGTCACCGAGGCCACACGGCTCGGTGGTCTCGGGCCGCGCCCGCCCGCACCGGCGGCCCAGGCCAGGCTGCGGGGCCGCCCGCACAGCAAGGCCCGCGACCGCGCGGCCGTCAGTCACCACTACGACCTGTCCAACGCCTTCTACCGCCTCCTGCTCGACGACACCATGGCCTACTCCTGCGGCTACTGGACCGGAGCCGAGCCCGAGGTGAGCCCGGCCGAGGCGCAGCGCGCCAAACTGGAACTCGTCTGCCGCAAGCTCGGCCTGGTGCCCGGTGCGCGCCTGCTGGACGTCGGCTGCGGCTGGGGGGCGCTCGCCCTGTACGCGGCCGAGGTGCACGAGGCGCGGGTCACCGCCGTCACACTGTCCCGGGAGCAGGCCGCTCACGTGCGGGAACAGGTGCGCGAGCGACGGCTTGAGCACCGGGTGGAGGTGGTGTGCCAGGACTACCGGGACATCACCGGCTCGGCCTACGACGCCGTCGCGACCATCGAGATGGGGGAACACGTCGGGGACGACGCATATCCCGCCTTCGCCGCCGCCCTGCACCGGCTGGTCCGCCCGCACGGGCGGGTGCTGGTCCAGCAGATGTCCCGGGGCACCCGCGCACCGGGCGGCGGCGCGTTCATCGAGGCGTACATCGCGCCGGACATGCACATGCGCCCGATGGGAGAGACGGTCTGCCTGCTGGAGGCCGCCGGTCTGGACGTCCGGTCGGTGGAGTCGCTGCGCGAGCACTACGTGCGCACCATCGGCGCCTGGCACCGCACGTTGGAGGAACGGTGGCCGCAGTTCGTCCGGCTGGTCGGCGAGGAGGTGGCCCGTGTGTGGCGGCTGTACCTGGTCGGCGGCGCCCTGGCCTTCGAGGAGCGGCGCATGGGGGTGGACCAGTTCCTCGCCGTACGTCCGAGCGCGACGGGCGACAGCGGCCTGACCGGGGTGGAAGCACAGGGCTGGTACCGGCATCTGGACGGCCGGTGAACGCGGTGACCTGGGGTGGGTTGGCCGCCAACCTCGGATGGGCGGCGGTGACCGCTGTGATCGTCATGCTCGGCACATTCGCCATCGCCCTCCGCCTGGGCGTGCACCGTGTCGTCGACATCGCCTGGGGGCCGGCCTTTGCCGCGGTGGCCCTGGTCACCTTCGGTGTCTCGGCGGGGCAGGGCGATCCCGGCAGGCGGCTGCTGGTCACGGCCTTGACGGTCGGGTGGGGGTCGCGACTCGCGTTCCACATCGCGCGCCGGGGCGGCGGCCACGGCGAGGACCCGCGCTACGAGGCGATGCTGTCCCGCGCGCGGGGCGACCGGAACCTGTACGCCCTGCGGATGATCTACCTGTTGCAGGGGGCTCTGGTGTGGCTGGTGTCCCTGCCGGTCCAGGCAGCCCAGTACACGTCCCGGCCGCTGTCCGTCCTGGCCTTCGTCGGCACGGCCGTCTGGTGCGTCGGGCTCTTCTTCGAGGCCGTGGGCGATGCCCAGCTCGCCCGCTTCAAGGCGGACGCGGCCAATCGGGGCCGCGTCATGGACCAGGGGCTGTGGCGGCTGACCCGGCACCCCAACTACTTCGGGGACTTCCTGGTGTGGTGGGGGCTCTTCCTCGTCGCCTGCGACGGCGGATGGCAGGCGGCGCTCCTGTGCGTCGTCTCGCCGCTGGTGATGAGCACGCTGCTGATCAACGGAAGTGGCAAACGGCTGCTGGAGAGGCACATGGCCGGGCGTAGCGGCTGGGACGCGTACGCCGCCCGCACCAGCGGCTTCTTTCCCCGGCCGCCGCGCCGACGCGGATAGCCGCGTGGGGAGCCCGCCCGTCGGCCGGCTCCCCACGCGTGGCCTCACGTCGGCATGCCGAGCAGGGCGAGGGGCGCCGAGGTCGGCTGCTTCGATCCCCCGGCCGGCTCCACCGTGATGCCGACGCCCGAGGCCCCGTCGACCGCGCCCTGCATGAGGACCGCCTGGCTGCCGCGGTCAGGGTCGAGCAGACCGGCCGAACGCATTTTCCCGCCGTCGGCGAACCACAGCTGGTACACCTTGCCCCGCGGAGGCGCGGTCATCCCCGAGGCCACGAACACGGCTTGGTCACGGTCGGCGGAGACCACAAGCGTTCCCGCGCCGCCCGCCATCTTCACCGAACGCGACGTGGCGTCGGGCGCGGCCAGCACGCCCGCCAGGTCCTCGGCGTGCCGCTGCGCCTGTGCGGCCTCGTGCCGCGCGCTCTGAGCGCGCTCGTACTGCCACACGGCGGCGCCGCCGAAGGAGGCCGCGGCGGCCACACTGACGGCCAGCGCCCACCGGGCCAGGCCCCGTCCTCGCCGGGTGCCGCGGCGTACTCGCTCCAGCGGCGCGGCACCGGGCGGAACCTGCCGCACGGTGGTGATGCGCTCCAGGACCTGCTCCCGCATGGCGGGGCGCGTGGTCACCGTGGCGGCGAGGGCCAGCCGGCCGGTCGTGGCTGTGAACTCGGCCACCTCCTGGCGGCAGGTGTCGCACTCGGCCAGGTGACGCTCGAACGCGGCACGTTCATCGCCGTGCAGCGCGTGCACGGCGTAGACACCGGTCAGAGCGTGCAGATCGGTCGTGGTCATGCGGTCACCCCCAGGCAGTCGCGGAGTCGGATGAGCCCGTCCCGCAACCGGGTCTTGACGGTGCCGAGCGGCAGCGACAGCACTTCGGCGACCTCCCGGTAGGTCAGGCCGCGGTAGTAGGCAAGAGTGACCGACTGACGCTGCAACTCGGTCAGAGTGCGCAGGCAGCGCCTCACCTGCTCCCGCTCCAGCCGGGTCTCGACCTGCTCGGTCACCTCGTCGTAGGCGGGGTGGTGCTCCAGCAGCGCGGCCTTGGTGTCACGGGCCGCCGCGGCCTCCACGGAGCGGACCCGGTCCACGGCTCGTCGGTGGGCGAGGGTGAGGATCCAGTTGATGGCCGTGCCTCGCTCGGGCCGGTAGCGCGGGGCGGTTCGCCACACCTCCGTCAGCACCTCCTGTGCCACCTCTTCCGACTGCGCCTGATCACGCAGGACAGCTCGGGCGACCCCGAGAACGGAGCCGGCCACGGCGTCGTAGAGCGAGGCGAACGCCTCCTGATCGCCCAGGGCCACCTCGTGGACCAGCTGTTGAAGGTCAGGTTTGGCGGCGGGATCGCTGCCGATGTATACGGGTTCATTCACAATGGCTCTCCCATGGAGGCGGCAGGGGCGGAACAGCCCTGGGTAATCCGACGCCGCGCGAGGTGGGGATTGGTCACCCTACGCGCGACGCAGACGGCCTTCCGGCGCCTGCGCCCGACCAAGAAGAGCCCGCTGCCCCACGACGCGCGGGCCGGGTCGGACAGACCGCGGGCCGGGCGGGTGGGGCAGTCGGCGTCAGGGAAGGTTCAGGTCCTGCTGAGGGCGTCCTTGGCACGGTCGACCATGGAGACGAACGGCCCTGTCATCCACTGCGCCGCGGGGGACCCGGCCGCCGCGGGGTGCGGGTGCGTCGGTGCCATCTTCTCGGCCGATTGCAGGCGCCTGCCCATCTTCTGCAGCTGCTCCTCGGTGCAGCCGGCCCGCACGGCCGGAAACTCCTCCTGCTCCTCCTGCTCGGCGTGCTCGACGACGGACCGCTCGAACTCGGCGAGTTGGGCATCGAACTCGGGGCTGGTGACGTCCAGCTTCTCCAGCTCGGCGAGAACCTTGTTGGCCTGTGACTCTTCCTCGTTGCGGGCGTCGGCTTCGTCCTTGCCGGCGGTGTCCTTGGCGACCGGCCGTACGATCATCTCCTCGGCGGTCTCGTGGACCGCGAGCAGGGCCCGCAGCTCGTCGAACGCTTCCTTCTTGGCGTCGCCCCCGGCTCCCTTCACCGTGGCGAAGAGTTCCTTGATCCGGGCGTGCTGTTCCAGCAGGATCGCCACCACGTCGCCGTCGGGCAGTCGTGCGGCCTTGTCCCGGTCGCTGAGTCCCTCAGCCATGATGCTCTCCGTTCCTCGTCGGTATCACCTTGCGCCGGCCGGTCGGCCGGTCGACTCAGCGCCGCAACGCGCGGACGCCGAGCGCGGTGGCCGCCGCGGCCAGGGCGGCGTATGTGGAGACGCGAAGCGCGCGTCGGCCGAGCGGCGGCGCCGGAGGCGTGTCGGCGTCGCGCTCGGGAAGCGCGGGCAGTCGGCGGTCGGCGCCCTTCTCCCGGGCGATCTTCATCAGCTCGGCGATGTGCAGGGCCTTGCGGCCGGTGCCGGCGTCCTTGATCTGTGTCTTGCAGGAGAACCCGTCGGCCACCACCACGCGGTCTTCGTCGGCGTCACGGACCGCGGGCAGCAGGGCCTGTTCGCCGCAGTCCAGGGAGATCCCGTACTTGCCGGATTCGAAACCCCACGAGCCGGCGAGCCCGCAGCAGCCCCCCTGCAGGTTCTGTACCTCCAGCCCCATCTTCTCCAGCAGTTGCTGTTCGGGGTCCGTACCGCCGGTGGCGCGTTGGTGGCAGTGACCCCACAGCAGAGCGGTGCCGTCGAGGCGAGGGGGTCGGATGCCGAAGGTCTGGAAGAACTCCGGGAAGTGGTAGGCGTTGCGCGTCAGCCGTTTCGCGTCGTCGTCGTGGGGCAGCAGCTTGCGCAGTTCGTCCTTGAAGACGGCGAGGCAGCTCGGTTCCATGCCCACGACGGGTGTGCCGGCGCGCAGATGCGGCCGGAGGACGTCCAGCACGCGGTGGAGGTAGCGTTCGGCGGCGTCCAGGAACCCGTAGTCGTACAGGGGCCGCCCGCAGCAGACGTGCTGCTCGGGCATGATCACCCGCCAGCCCGCGGCCTCGATCGCCTCGACGCACGCCACGCCGACGCCGGTGTGGAAGTAGTTGTTGAAGGTGTCGGGGAAGAGGACGACGGGCCGGCCGGAGGGGTTGGCCGTGCCGCCGCGCCGGGCGAACCACTCCTGGAGCGTCATGGGCGCGAAGCGGGGCAGCGGACGGTGGCGGTCGATGCCCGCGACCAGTTTGGCGAGGCGGGCCAGGCCCGGTGTGTGCGTGGCGAGGTTGGCGAGTTCCGGGGCGCGGGAGGCGATCCGGGCGGCCTGGTCGATGAAGCCGAAGGCGTAGGCGTGGCGTGGGCGTCGGCGTCCGGGCGACTTGAAGTGGTGGTGGAGGAACTCCGCCTTGTACGTGGGCATGTCGACGCTGACGGGGCAGTCGTTGGTGCAGCCCTTGCAGGCCAGGCAGAGGTCGAGAGCGTCGTAGACCTCCTTGGACTGCCAGCCGTCGGTGATCACATCGCCCTTGAGCATCTCGTACAGGAGCCTGGCCCGGCCGCGCGTGGTGTGCTTCTCCTCGCGGGTCACCTGATAGCTGGGGCACATCGTCGTCTCGGCGCGCGGCACCCGGCACTTGCCGACGCCGACGCACCTCAGCGTGGCGTGCGCGAAGTCGCCGCCGTCCTCCTCGTAGGCGAACTTGAGCGGGACGCGGGGCGGGTTGTAGTCGGTGCCCAGCTTGAGGTTCTCGTCCATGCGGTAGGCGTCGACGACCTTGCCCGGGCTCATCTTCCACTGCGGGTCCCAGATCGCCTTGAACTCCCGCATGGCCCGGACGAGTTCCGGTCCGTACTGCCGTTCCAGGAGTTCGCCGCGCTGCTGTCCGTCACCGTGCTCCCCGGAGACCGAACCGCCCATGGAGACGCACAGGTCGGCGGCTTCCTCCATGAAGGCCCGATAGGTGGCGAGGCCGTCGGCGGTGCGCAGGTCGAAGCTGAGCCGGCAGTGGATGCAGCCCTGGCCGAAGTGGCCGTACATGGCGCCCGTGATGCCGTGCTTGTCCATGACCTGGCGCAGCTTGCGCACGTACTCGCCGATCCGGTCGGGCGGGACGGCCGAGTCCTCCCAGCCGGGCCAGTGGTCCTTGCCGCCGGGCGGGAACGCGGTCGATCCGAGGCCGCTCTCCCGGATCGCCCACAGGTGTTCGCTGGTGCCGCCCTCCTGCTTGCTCTTGGCGATGCGGATGCGGTCGCGTGCGTAACCCTTGTCGTCGGTGAGCCAATGGACGAAGCCTTGTGCCCGGGAGAGGGACTCCTCGGTGCTGTCGGCGCCGAACTGGACGACGAGCCAGGCACCTCCGCCGTTCACCCGCGGAAGTTCCTGGATGTCCTCGGCGTTCATGTTGCTCAGCTGCTGGTTGCGGATGAGCTGGTCGTCGAGCGCTTCGAGGCCGATCGGCTTCCACCGCTCGATGAGCTCCGTGCAGTGCTCGGCGGCGTCGGCGAGGTCGTCGTACTCGACCACCACGGTGGTGCGCTGGAGCATGGCGGGGGTGAGCATGAGCCGGGCCCGCAGAACGGTGGCGCAGGTGCTCTCGGTGCCGACCAGGGCGCGGGCGACGTTGAAGCCGCGTTCGGGCAGGAGTTCGTCGAGGTTGTAGCCGGACACCCGGCGCGGCACCTCTTTTTCCGAGCGGAAACCCGCCCGGATCGCGTCGGCGTACGTGTCACGCAGGTCGCGCAGCGCGGCGTAGATCTCGCCCTTGCGGCCCCCCTCGGCGATGATGCGGTCGAGGTCCTTCTCCTCGTCCACGCCGACCCAGAACCGTTCGCCGTCGTAGGTGACGATCTCCAGGGCGTGGACGTTGTCGCTGGTGCGCGGGCCGGGCCCGTACAGCTGGGACTGCACGGAGTGGATGCCGCAGGAGTTGTTGCCGATGTTCCCCCCGATCACGCACCGGGAGTGGGAGGAAGGGTCGGGGCCGAAGACCAGGTTGTGGCGGCCGGTGTGGCGGTTGAGTTCCTCGTTGATGACGCCGGTTTCGCACGTGACCAGGCGGCGGTCGGGATCGACGTCCCGGATGCCGGTGAGGTACTTCGAGTGGTCGATCACCACGGCTTCGTTGACCGTTTCGCCGGACAGGCTCGTTCCGCCGCCGCGGCTGAGGACAGGGGCGCCGAAGCGGTGGCAGATCTTGTGCACGGCCACGACGTCGTCCAGCGTGCGGGGGACGACCACCCCGATGGGCACCTGCCGGAAGTTGGACGCGTCCTGGGCGTACAGTCCCAGCGAGCCGGTGTCGAAGCGGACTTCGCCGTCGACGGCCTTGCGCAGCGCCCGCTCCAGTCTGCCGACGTCGAGGGTCTCGCGGGCCCGCGGGGGCCCCGCGATCTCCGGCCGGGTCTTGGCGGGGATGTCGCGCGTCGTGCGCCGTGTTGGCTTCGCCATCGGGTCTCAGCTCTCCTGTGCGGTCTGGTCAGGCTGGTCGCGTTCCGTACACGCGGTGAGGCTCGGCGTCGGCCCACCTGACCTCCAGGCCGAGCCCCGGGCGGCCGGGGTCGGGCCGCAAGGCTCCGCCCTCGGGGGACAGGGTGCCGTCGAGCAGCAGGCGCTCCACGCGCACGTGGTCGTGGAAGTACTCCAGGTGCCGCAGTCGGCGCACGGCGCAGAAGACGTGCGCGGAGACGGCCGGGGCGCAGTGGGCGGACAGGTCGAGGTGCCGAACCGCTGACAGGCCGGCCACCTCCAGCACGCCGGTGATGCCGCCGCAGCGGGTGACGTCGGCCTGGAGGCAGTCCACGGCGGGGGGCTCCACCAGGTTGACGAAGTCCCGGGGGGTGAAGGCGTACTCACCCGCGGCGATCTCCAGGCGTTCGGGGGCCCGGGCGCGGAGCATGCGCAGCCCTTCCAGGTCGCCCGAGCTGACGGGCTCTTCGAACCACCGCACGTCCCACTCGTCGTGGAATCTGCGCGCCCAGTACAGGGCGTCCTTGCGGGTGAGGGCGCCGTTGGCATCGGTGAAGATCTCCGTCCCGTCGCCGACCGCTTCGCGGACGGCCGTCAGCCGCCGCGGATCCCGTTCGGGCTGGCGCGAGGTCTTGATCTTCACTAGGGGGATGTCCTGGGCGACCCATCCGGCGACTTGCTCGGTGAGCCGGTCGAGGGAGTAGTTCGTGAAGCCGCCGCTGCCGTACACCGGCACCCGGTCGTGGTAGGCGGGCAGGAGGCGGACCAGCGGAAGGTCCAGCACCCGCGCCTTGAGATCCCACAGCGCCACGTCGACCGCGGAGACAGCCATGGCTCCGACGCCGGGGCGGCCGGCGTTGCGGATGTGCGCGCCCATACGGCGCCACAGGGCCGGCGGCGCGGTGACGTCCTGCCCGTGCAGCAGCGGCGCGAGCTTGGACATCACGAACGAGGCGACCGACACGTCTCCGTAGGTGTACCCGAGGCCGCTGCGGCCGTCGGCGTGCACGCGGACCACGATCATGGTCGTGGAGCCCCACTCGAGCGTCCCGTCCTCCTCCTTGCCGTCGGGACCGTCGGTGGGCACCTCGAAAGCATGCACATCGACCGCGTCGATACGGCACTCGTCCGGTCCCGCCGCGCCGGCGGTCGCGCGGCCGGTCATGAGTGCCGTCCCGGCAGGTGCCCGGCCACCGCGGTGAGCTGGTGCCGCACCTCGGACCCCGGTACGGCGGGGGTGCCGCCGCGGAACGGTGTCGGCGTCGGCGTCGGCGTCCCGGACCGCGACGGACTCGTCCCGGAGCGGAGCTTGGGGTGCCAGGCCCCGCCGATGACCCCGCCCGGACACGCGCGCGTGCGTCGCGCACCCCGCTCGGGCAGGTACTGCCGCACGTGGTCGGGCACCTGCGTCATGACGTACTCCCTCCCGCACGCGTCACTTTCTTCCCCACGGGGTGACCCGTGACGGGGGTGCCTAAACGGCCCCTTTCGTACGTGCCCACACGTCCGTGATCGGGAGGCGGGACGCCGCCATAGGAGTGGACGGGGGCCCAGCGGGTTTCAGGACGGCCGCGAGAGTGGCATCAGTCGAGGTGACCGTGTACGGACGGACAGACCGTGTACGGGCGGACGATGCGTACGGCCGACAAGGTTCTCGGTCGCCGCGCGCCAGGAGCGCCCCCGGGCCCGTACCGTCCTCGACGGTGCGCAGGCCGAGAACCTTCCCCGAGGCGCGGGGCGTGCCGTCCCGCCCACCGTTTCGCCGACAACACCCGAGGCCATGCCTTCTCAACGGTACGACGGTTCCCCGACAGCCGAGTTGTCCTCGGAGCGCATCGACGCGCTGATGCGCGATCTCGCGGCGCGCCCCCCGGGCCAGGGGCGCACCGCCGCCCGGGAGCGGACCATCAGTCTTCTCGTACCGCTGGCACGCCGTGTGGCGCGCCGGTTCCGTGCTCAGAGCGAGGACTACGACGACCTGGTCCAGGTCGCGTCCCTCGGGCTCGTCAAAGCCGTCGACGGATACGACCCGACGCTCGGGCACGCGTTTCTCTCCTACGCGCTGCCCACGATCGTCGGCGAGATCAAGCGGCACATCAGGGACCACACCACCCCCGTGCGTCTGCCCCGGCCCGTTCAGGAGGCGCGCGCCCTGATCTTCCAGGCCGTGGCGGAGCTTCAGCAGCGCGACGGCGGCCGGTCCCCCAGCCCCGCGCAGATCTCCGAGAACACCGGCCTGGAACCCGGCCGTGTCACCGCCACGCTGCGAGCCGTCCGGGAGTGCAACCCGCGGTATCTGGACGCGCAGGCCACGGACGGCGAGGACTGCGCCATCATCTCCCGGCTCGGTGCCGAGGACCGGGAGCTGAGCCGCGTCGTCGACTCCGTCGCCCTGACCAGCGCCGTCAAGCAGCTGCCGGAACAGGACCGGCACGTTTTGTACCTGCGGTTCTACCGTGAACGGACTCAGCAGCAGATCGCCGATGTCGTCGGCGTCTCGCAGATGCAGGTCTCGCGTATCCTGACGCGCTGCCTCCAACGACTCCGAGTGGCCCTGGCGAGCGAACCTGTGCCGGCCGAGGACCGGCCGGCCCGCATGTGCCCGCGGCGAACGCGGCCGCTACGGTCCACCGGTCCGACGCCCTGCTCCTCGGGGGCCGACCGGGTGCGTCTGCCCGCCGCGTCGGCACCATGCGAACGCGCGAGCACGGGCGACGTCCTTCGATGCCACCGGTTCTCACTGCCGCGCCGCGCGGGCGCCCTCCGCGCCGCCCGGCCGAGCGCGAAGGCGCGGCGCTCCCGCCGCGCGGGAAGCCGGGCGCCGGGCGGCCGGATCCCTGACCGTTTCCGAGACGGGCAGCCGTCGTGTCGTCCGGCCGACCGGGGCGGTCGGCGTGGCGCTCGTCGCGCTGCCTCGCCACGGCAGAGGGGAGACTCGACCGTACTTCCCCGTCCCCCGCCGGCGTTCCCCGCCGCCCGTCGGACGTGGCACGACCGTTCACGTGCCGCCCTGACCCACGAGCTCCGAGATCGCCCGCACGACGGGCAGACCCCGCCCGCACTGCTGATGCGGATGCGAAGGTGCGGCGTCCGGTCAAGGGTGGTGTCCTCACCCGCGACCAGGAAAGCCGGAGTGCCATGGAGGACACACCCGAGATGCCGAAGGCGGCTCGCGACGGCGCATGCCCTCCGTGGGCCCTGCGGGAGTACGCGGTCCTGGCCGACGGCGAGCGTGGCGCCGTGATGGACCCGCAGGGGCGGATCGTGTGGCTGTGTGCTCCACGCTGGCACAGCGACGCCGTGTTCTCCTCCCTGATCGGGGGTCCGGGACACTTCGCGGTGGAGCCGGCGGACGACTGGCACGTCTGGGGCGGTTACTACGAGGACGGCACCCTCATCCGGGTGAACCGGTGGGTGAGCGCCGATTCCGTGATCGAGTGCCGGGACGCGCTCGCGATGCCCTCGTCCGCCGACCGCCTGCTGCTGTTGCGGCGGATGCGCGTCCAGCAGGGTGAGGGTCGGTTCCGGATGAGTCTCGACCCGCGCCCCGGGTTCGGCGCGCACCGCATGCGCGACCCCCGTCTGGAGGGGGACGTGTGGACGGCGCAGGCGCCGGGTCTGCGACTGCGCCTGCTCGGCGCGCGCCACGCGGTCTGGCGGCCGGAGACCGGTCTCAGTGGCGAAATCCGGCTGCGCCGGGGAGAAGAGCACGATCTCGTGCTGGAACTCGCCCGAGGGCATGCCGCCGACCGGCTCGATCCCTGTGAACTGTGGGACGCGACGGAGCGGGAATGGGCACACGCCGTCCCGGACTGTTCGGCGCTTGCCGCGCCACGCGACGCACGGCACGCCTACGCGGTCCTGCGCGGCCTCACCAGCGCCGCGGGCGGTATGGTCGCCGCCACCACGTCTCTGCCCGAGCGGGCGAACACCGGACGCAGCTACGACTACCGGTTCACCTGGCTGCGTGACCAGTGCTACGCCGGCCTCGCCATCGCCGCGCACGGCCCCCACGACCTGCTCGACAGCGCCGTCCGGTTCACCGCGGAACGCATCCTGGAGGACGGTGAACACGTCCGGCCCGCCTACACCGTCAACGGCGGCACCGTCCCGGAGCAGCGCCCGCTTGCGCTGTCCGGCTATCCCGGCGGCAGCGACCGGATCGGCAACGAGGCGGCCACCCAGTTCCAGCTCGACACCTTCGGCGAGGCGCTCCAGCTCTTCGCGGCCGCCGCCCACCACGACCGGCTCACCCCGGACGCGGAACGGGCGATGCACGTCGCCGCGGACGCGGTGCGGCGCAACTGGCGACGGCTCGACGCGGGACTGTGGGAACTGGAGGACCGGTGGTGGACCCACTCACGGCTGAGCGTCGTGGGCGGCCTGCGCCGCGCCGCGCAGGTCGTGCCCCGTACCGGCGCCCGCCGGTACACGGAGATCGCCGACGCCGTGCTCAGCGAGACCCGGCGGCGTTGTCTGCGCTCCGACGGCCGGTGGCGCCGGGCCGCCGCCAACGACGGGGCCGAGGCGGCCCTCCTGGTCCCGATCGCCCGCGGCCTGCCCTCCGTCGACGGTCCGAGCGCCGCGATCACCCGGGCCTTCATCGAGAACGGGCTGACCGACGACAGGTACGTCTACCGCTTCGAGCACTCCGGCGCCGCCCTCGGCGAGGCCGAGGGCGCCTTCCTGCTGTGCGGGTTCATGATGGCGCTGGCCACCGACCGGCTCGGAGACCGGGGCCGGGCGCTTCGCTGGTTCGAGCGGACGCGGGCGGCGTGCGGGCCGCCCGGGTTGTTGGCCGAGGAGTACGACGTCCGTCAGCACCAGCTGCGCGGCAACCTGCCCCAGGCATTCGTCCACGCCGCCCTGCTGGAATGCGCGGTCCGACTCGACGACGCTTCCGCCCTGCCGTTCTGAGACGGTCGGCGCACGCGCCGTGCGCAGTCGCCCCGCGGGCGCCGGGAGCGCGCCGGGCGTCCGCCCCGCCGCGCTCGCCCCGCTCCGTGGCGGGCCCGTGTGCCCGTCACTTCTGACCCCGGCCGGGCAGGTGCTCGGCGTACTCGGTGAGCTTCTGCCGCATGCCCTTCGCCGCGATGCCGGCCTTCTCCGGGTCGTGCAGGGCAGCCTTGGCGGCCTTCTTTCCCTGCGTCTTCATGATGTGCGGCGGAATCGGCGCGATCTCGTTGTCGACCTTGAACTCCAGTACGACCGGCCGGTCACTGGCCAGTGCCTCCTCCCAGGCGGCGCCGATCTTCTTCGGGTGGGAGCACACGATGCCCTTCAGCCCGAGCATCTCCGCGTAGGCGGCGTAGGGAACGTCGGGGATGGCCTGGGAACCCGGGTACTTGGGGTCGCCGGACATGGCGCGCTGTTCCCAGGTGACCTGGTTGAGGTCCTCGTTGTTGAAGACGCAGAAGACGAACGGCGCCGGTCCGGACAGCCGGTCCAGATACCGCTTGACCGTGATCATCTCGTTCATGCCGTTCATCTGGAACGCGCCGTCCCCGACGAAGGCGATCACCGGCCGGTCCGGATAGGCGAACCGCGCCGCGATCGCGTACGGGGTGCCCGGGCCCATCGTCGCCAGCGTCCCCGACAACGACGCGCGCATGCCGTCGCGAAGCTTCAGGTTGCGCGCCCACCAGTTCGTGCCGGACCCCGAGTCGGCCGTGAGGATGGACTGGTCCGGCAGCCTCGACGACAGCTCCGAGGCCACCGCCTGAGGGTTGATGGTCTTGCCGAAATGCTGGCCGGCCCATCGCTCGCACACGTCGTTCCACTCGACGACGTCCTGCTCGATCTTCTGGCGCCACGAGCGGTCCTCCTTGCGGCGCAGCAGGGGGAGCAGTGCGCGCAGGGTCTCCTTGGAGTCCCCGACGAGGTGGGCGTCCATCGGGTAGCGGATGCCGATCATGCGCCCGTCGATGTCGATCTCCACACCTCGGGCCTGCCCCTCGTCGGGCAGCCACTCCGAGTACGGGAAACTACTGCCGATCATGAACAGGGTGTCGCAGTCCCGCATCATCTTGTCGCTGGCCTTGCTGCCCAGCAGGCCGATGGGGCCGGTGACGAACGGCAGGTCGTCGGGCAGCACCTCCCGCCCGAGCAGCGCCTTGGCCACCCCCGCGCCCAGCAGCTCGGCGACTTCCACCACCTCCGCCGCCGCCTCGGCCGCTCCCTGCCCGACGAGGACGGCGACCTTCTCACCCTCGTTGAGGACGTCGGCGGCCTTGCGCAGCTCGTCCGGGTCGGGCAGCACCCGGGGGCGGCTCCACCCGACGCTGGAGAACACCGACCCGTGCGACTTCGGCGGCGACGGCTGGGCCTCTTCCTCCTGCACGTCCTCCGGAATGACGATCGTGGCCACACCGCGCGTGGTCAGCGCCGTCTTGAACGCCCGGTCGATCACGTGCCGTGCCTGCCCCGGATGCACGATCATCTGGCAGAACTCCGAGACGTCGGCGAACAGCCGGTCCAGCGGGATTTCCTGCTGGTAGTGCGCGCCGAGACAGAGCCGTTTCTGCTGACCCACCACCGCCACCACCGGCTGGTGATCCAGCTTCGCGTCGTAGAGCCCGTTGAGCAGGTGCACCGCTCCCGGACCCGACGTCGCCGTGCAGCAGCCCACCTCGCCGGTGAACTTGGCGTGAGCGCACGCCATGAAGGCGGCCATCTCCTCGTGCCGTACCTGAATGAACTCCGGACTGCCCTGCGCGCGGTCGAAGGCGCCCAGCATCCCGTTGATGCCGTCACCCGGATAGCCGTACACCCGCCCCACACCCCACTCGGACAGGCGCTGCAACACGTAGTCGGCGACTTGAGTCATGGTCTTCTCCCGGAACATGAGGTGACTGCCGATGGACCGCTCTTGGGTAGCCCCGGCGCGCAGCGCGCAAACAGGACGGTGCTCGCGTGGCCGCATGTCGGCCAACGGGACGGTTCGGGGGTCGACGGCCCCTGAGACGCCGCCGCGGGTGGCCGTTGCAGGCGCGCGCCGGTGCCCTCAGGGTGGAAACGGCCGGTGGCGCCTGAACCTTGCCACGGCCGCCGACGCCGGGCGCACGTCCGGCGAGACCGCCGTCCGTACGGTCCACGTCCGCCGCACCGAGGAGGTGACGCGCGCTGCGCGGGAACCAGCATGCCGCCGGACGTGCGCCGCTCGACGCGGCGAAGCGGCCGTTCGCCCGCGCCGCCGCCGCGGTGACCCGTCGTGCCGAGCGCGCGGTCGGCGGGCGCGACAGGCTCCGGGTGGTCCTGCTGCTCTCCCTGGTGATCGCCCTGGACGGCGCCGACAAAGCGACGGTCTCGGTGAACGCGGGCAGCCTGGAACAGCTCTTCGGCATCGGACACACCCGGATCGGCCTGCTCGTGTCGGTCACCTCCCTGGCCGGTGCCGCCGCCACGCTGCCGGCGGGCGTCCTCACCGACCGGGTCACCCGGACCCGGTTGCTCGCCTTCAGCATGATCCTGTGGAGCGCGGCGATGATCGCCGCGTCCGCCGCCACCACCTACGGGTTCCTGCTCGCCTCCCGGGCCGCCCTCGGCGTCGTCACCGCCACGGCGGGACCGACCGTGGCCTCCCTGGTGGGCGACTTCTTTCCCGCGCGGGAACGGGCCCACCTGTACGGCTACATCCTTGCCGGTGAACTGTTCGGAACAGGGATCGGCTACGTGGTGTCGGCCAATCTGTCTCAGCTCCTGTCCTGGCGTGTGTCCTTCGCCTGGCTGGCCCTGCCCGGAATCCTCCTGGTGTGGCTGCTGAACCGGCTGCCCGAACCGCCCCGGGGCGGCCCCGGCCTGCCGGCGTCCGGCGGGCAAGGGGTGGCGCGGTCGACCGGTACCGGGGAAAACGCGGAGGAACCCGCCGCGGACGAGCACCAGCCCTCCGTCCAGGAGGTTGTGGACGCCTCCCGGAGCGAGCCTCGGCCGGACCGTGTACTCCACGAGGACCTACGGCGCATGCCGGCCTGGCGGGCGTTTCGGTATGTGCTGGGCATCCGGACCGTCGTCCTGGTGATCACCGCCTCCGCACTCGGTTACTTCTTCTTCGCGGGTGTCCGCTCCTTCGGCTTGTTCTACATCACCCACCGCTACGGGCTGAGCAAGTCGACAGCCAGCGCATTCGTCACTCTGATCGGCGTCGGCGTGCTGGCGGGCCTCATGGCGGGTTCCCGCCTGCCGGACCTGGCGCTGCGCCGCGGCCACGCGGGCGGACGGATCCTGGTACCCGCGGTGGCGCTGCTCGTGGTGGGGCCCGTCTTCGTGCCGGGTCTCCTGGTGTCCTCCCCGCTGCTCGCCCTTCCCTTCCTCACGGTCGGGGCAGGTCTGCTGGCGGTTCCGAACCCTCCGCTCGACGCCGCCCGTCTCGACGTCGTCCCGCCGGGGCTGTGGGGCAGGTCGGAGGCGGCACGCACCCTCGTACGGGCCGGTGTGGAGTCAAGCTCCCCGCTGCTGTTCGGCTTGCTCGCCTCCCAGGTCTTCGGCGGGCTCGGGAGGACCGGCGGTCTGGAGGCGGCGTTCCTCGTGTGTCTGGTGCCTCTGGCGGCCGCGGGGCTGCTCACGCTGGTGGCGCTGCGCACGTATCCCCGTGACGTCGCGACGGCGCGCGCGTCCAGCCGCGCCTCCCCTGCAGACCGGCGTGAGGGGCCGGCCCGAGAGCCGTGAACGCCGGACCGTCCTTGACCTCGATCCACCTCGATCCGCATCGATCCACATCGATCCACATCGAACTGCTCGGGACTCGTCCGACGAGCCTCACTCAAGGAAGGAGAATCACGTGGCGAGAGAGCCACTGCGGGCCCGGGCTGTCGCCGGTGCGCGCCTGTTCCTGCTGGCCGCCCCGCTGCTGGCCGCGGTGGGAGCGTTGGGCCTGCTCATCGACTGGGTGCTGCTGACCACCACGGTCGGTCCGACCGCCTACCTGCTTCTGGCGCACCCCGACACCCTGCCCGCGCGTCTGCGCGGCGCCGTGCTGGGCCACGGCTGTGCGGTGGTCGTCGGCCTCGCCTGTCTGGCCGCCTTCGGCCTGTGGACCCATGCGTCGACCTCGTCCTTGCGCCACGAGTCCGCCCGCCAACTCGGTGCCCAGGCCGTCGCCGTCGGGTTGACCCTCTTTTTCCTGCACTTGGTCGACGCACACCACCCTCCGGCCGCGGCCACCGCGTTGCTGATCACCTCGGGCCTGGCACGTCCCGGGCCTGCGCTGTACGGCATGCTCACGGGCCTCGCTCTGGTCATCGCGGTGGCCCCGGTGCTCACCGCCGCTTTCCCGAGCCGTTCCGACAAGGGCGGCGGCTGACGGGTCATGGGGTGGGGGCCTCGCCGACTCGTCTGTTTCAGGGCTCCCCCGGCGGTGTACTCCGGACGTACGCAGGCGCGCGACGTCCGAACGGCAGGACGCGCACGTACGGATCCGACACGATCACCTCCGAGGCCGTGTCCAGCGGCTCGGTGGATCCACCAACCTCCCGACCGGAAGATCCGACCATGCGATCCACCTCCGTCGTCCGCATCGTCTGGGGAGCCCTGCTCACCGCGATCCCGAGCGACGTCCTGGGGTTCCTGCCCCGGACGCCGTCGACGCCGACAGGTCGCGCCGTGGTGCGTGTGCTGGGCATCCGGCACGTGCTCCAGGGAGCCGTCGACGCCTGCGGCGCCGTCCCGGCCGCCTGGGCCGCCGTGCCGGATGCCCTGCACGCCGCCGGCATGGCGGGCCTGGCCCTGAAGAGCGGCCGCTGGCGCACCCCGGCCGTCGCGGACATGCTGATCGCGTCAGGCTTCGCGGTGAGCACGCGGCGCACCAACCGCAGGCCCCGCGCGGGCTGACGCCAGACCGGACGCACAGGAGGTGGTCACGCCGATGCCCGGAAGACCGTGACCGCTCGGTCGAACCAGGCCGACTCTCGCCGGGAACCGCCGAGTTCACCCTTCGGATGGCGATCTCGTCGTCAGCAAAGTCACGTCAACTGATCGAGGAAGGTCAGCACCGACGCGTCCTCCTCGATCAGCGGGGCGAGGGCAGCGTTGAAGGGACCGCCGTAGGGGGCCTCCAGGTGCCTGGTGAAGGAGTCCTCGTCCTGGTACACCTCGAAGATCCAGAAGGCGCGGGGGTCACCGGCCCTGGTGTAGACGTCAAAGGCGAGGTTGCCTTCTTCCTCGCGCACCTTCCGGGCATAGTCCCGCAGCAGGCGCGCGACTTCGTCCCGTGCCCCCTCGCGGGCGGTGAACTCGGCGAACAGGGTCTTCTTCACGATGTCGTGTCCTCGCTCGGTGGGGAGGTCTCGTCGTCTCGGCGGTCGCGGAGGGGCAAGGGCCGGGAGAGGGGCGCAGCGGTCGTCGAACCGTCGTCGGCTGCCCCGCGTCGCCGAGGCCGCCCGCCGCCTCCGCCCTCTGCCGTCAGCCGGCTTCCGGGACGAGCTTCTTGGCTCCGGTCATGATGGCGACCGCGTCCTCCATGGTGTGGGACTGCGGGGTGACGACCCCCGCGCAGCCGCCGAGGCGCTGGATGTGGATACGGTCGGCGACGTCGAAGACGTTGGGCATGTTGTGGCTGATGAGGATGACGCCGAGGCCCTGGTCGCGCAGGTCGCGGACGAGTTTGAGGACCTGGCCGGTCTCGCGGACGCCGAGGGCGGCCGTCGGCTCGTCGAGGATCACCACCCGGCCGCCGAACGCCCCTGCCCGGGCCACCGCGACCGACTGGCGCTGCCCCCCGGAGAGGGTCTCGACGGCCTGGTTGATGTTCTGCAGGGTGCTGATGCCCAGTCGCTTGATGTGATCGGACGCCTGCCTCTTCATCTCACCGGTGTCGAGCATGCGGAACACCGAGCCGAGTACGCCCTTGCGGCGGATCTCGCGGGCGAGGAAGAGGTTGCTGGCGATGTCCAGCGCGGGGGCGACGGCGAGGGTCTGGTACACGGTCTCGATGCCGGCGTCCCTGGCGTCCTGAGGCCGCTTGAAGCTGACCTCATCGCCGTCGACGAGGATGCTGCCCTGGTCGGGGACGAGGGCACCGGACAGGCACTTGATCAGCGTGGACTTGCCGGCGCCGTTGTCGCCGATGACGGCGAGGACCTCGCCGGGGTAGAGGGTCAGGTCGACGTCGTTGAGGCCGACGACCTTGCCGAAGACCTTGACCAGGCCCTTGGCTCGGAGGACGGGCGCGGTGGTGGCGGTGGCGGTCGTCACGACTTCACACTCCGGATCCACTGGTCGACGGAGACAGCCGCGATCACCAGGATGCCGACTGCGAGGACTTGGTAGTTGGGGTCGATCCCGGCCAGCGCGAGGCCGTTGACGAAGACCTGGACGATGAGCGCGCCGATCAGCGAGCCGATCACCACGCCACGCCCGCCGAACAGGCTCGTGCCGCCGATGACGACGGCGGTGATGGACTGAAGGTTGGCGTTGAGGCCGCTGTTGGGGTCGCCGCCGCCGACCCTGCCGACCAGGATCCAGGCGCCGACGGCGATGGCGAAACCGCCCACCAGGTAGGCGCTCATCAGCACCCGGTTGACGGAGATACCGGCCAGGCGGGCGGCCTCGATGTCGTCGCCGACGGCGTACAGGTGCCGGCCCCAGGCGGTGTAGCGCAGCGCGTAGCCGAGCACCGCGTACAGGGCGATCATCAGCAGGACGCCGTTGGTCAGGTTCAGTTGCCCGAGGGAGACCGTCTCGCCGCTCCACATGAGAACGTTGCCGGGACGCAGGGAGATGGTCTGGCCCTTGGCGTAGATGAGGGTGACCGCGGTGAAAATGCTGAGGGTGCCGAGGGTGACGATGAAGGGCGGCAGCTTGATCCTGGTGACCAGCAGCCCGTTGACCGCCTGCGCGGCGATGGCGACGACCGCCCCGGCGAGCAGCGCCGCCACGCCGGGCACGTGGCTGTCGGCGACGAGCTTCGACATCAGGAGCGAGGCGAGCACCATGACCGCGCCGATGGACAGGTCGATGCCCGCGGTGAGGATGATGACGGTCTGGCCTGCGGCGAGCGAGCCGATGACGGCCGTCTGCTGGGCGACGAGCGACAGGTTCTGCAGCGCGTAGAAGCGGTCGTTGACCAGGGAGAAGACGATCGCGGCGAGGGCCAGGACGATCGCCGGGCTGAGGGCCGGCTGGCGGTGCAGTACGGAGTGGATGCGCTGGGTCGGGGTGGCGGGCCGGTTGAGGAGTTCCTCCACCGGGGCCGGTGTGGCTTCGCTGTCCACGTGGGTGGTCACAGGGGTCCTTCCGGTTCTTTCCCTCGTACGGGCCTTCGCACGGGCCGTCGTGCGGACCTTGGTGGGTCGTCGTGGGGGCCTCGGTACGGGCACTTGTCGGCTCTGTGGTGCGAGTGCGCCGCCGGGTCAGCTGCCCCAGCAGGCGGAGGCGGCCTGCGACGGTGACTGGACGGTGATGCCGCCGAGGGGCTTGGCGGCGGCCAGGGCGGTGCCGGTGTCGTAGAAGGACTTGCCGTTGGTGACGCTGGGCTTGCTGCCGCCGCGGGCGAGCTTGGCGATGGAGCTGACACCCAGGGCCGCCATCTTGCCCGGGTACTGCACGGCGTCGGCGGCGAACTCACCGCTGGTGACGTTCTTCAGTCCTGAGCAGCTGCCGTCGATCGCGTAGATCGCGACGTTCTTCTCCTTGCCGGCCGCCTTCAGGGCGTTGTACGCGCCTTCACCGGCGGGCTCGTTGATCGCGTAGACGACGTTGATGTCGGGGTTGGAGGACAGGCAGTTCTCCATGGCGGTGCGTCCGCCGTCGATGGCGCCCTGAGTGGGCTGATGGCAGGCGATGGTGTAGGTGCCGCCCTTGCCGCCGGTGTACTTGCCGGACTTGGCTTCCTTGCCGTTCTGGGTCTTGCTGCCGGGGTCGATGCCCATGCCTTCCAGGAAGCCGTGGTCGCGGTTGACGTCTACGGAGACGACCTGGTTGTTGAACAGGTCGAGCATCGCGATGACCGCGGGCTTGCCGTTGAGGGCGGCGGCCGCGTACCGGCCGTCGAGCTTGCCGGCCTGCTCGTTGTCGGTGGCGTACGTGATGTCGGCGACGCTCGGCGGGTTGGGTGCGGTGTCCAGGGCGATCACGAAGAGGCCGGCCTGCTTGGCGCGGTTGAGGGCGGCGTTCACGGCGTCGCCGTTGGTGGTGATGAGGATGCCCTTGTCGCCGCGGGATATGGCGTTGTCGATGGCCGTGATCTGGGTCTGGGTGTCGCCGTCGGTGGTGCCCGCCGCCACCGTGAGGCTCACGTTGTCCTTGGCGGCCTGGGCCTTGGCGTCCTTCTTCATGCTCACGAAGTACGGGTTGGTGAGCGTCTTCAGGATCAGCGACACACCCACCTTGCCGCCGCCCGAGGCGGACGAGGAGGAGTCCGAACCGGAGGAACCGCAGGCTGCCAGCGTGGCGCCGAGGCACACCGTGACTCCGATCGCTGCCGCCCGGGTGCACCGGCTGCGCAGGCTCGACACCCGGCTGGAGGAGATGTTCATGGCTTGATCCCTTTCGGAGCCGTCCCTTGGCCAACGTTGAGACAACGTTGACTCGGCGAGATACTGGGCCCGTATGGACGAGCCCGTCAAGGCGCTGATAGAAATGCGCGGGCAACGAGTAGGTAACGCCGAACCGGTTGGAGACAACGATGACTCAGGGCGAGGCCGGGCTCCGGTCCACCCGCAGCCGCCCCACCATGCGTGAGGTCGCGGCGCTGGCCGGCGTAGCCATCAAGACCGTCTCGCGCGTGTTCAACGGGGTCCCCACCGTCGATCCGGCCATCGTCGCCCGGGTCCGCGAGGCGGCCGACAAACTGGGCTACCGGCCCAACCTGACCGCCAGCAGCCTGCGCCGCGGAGACGGCCGGACCGCCACCATCGGCATGCTCGTCGAGGACGCGGCGAACCCGTTCTCGGCCGCCCTGACCCGCACCGTGGAGAACGTGGCGCGAGAACGCGGCGTACTGGTGCTCGTCGGCAGCCTCGACGAGAACCCGGCCCGCGAACGGGAGTTGGCCCAAGCTCTCATCGACCGGCGGGTCGACGGCCTGGTGATCGTCCCGGCCGGACGCGACCAGAGCTATCTGATCAGTGAGCAGCGTTCCGGCACGCGCATGGTGTTCGTCGACCGTGAGGCCGGCCTGCTCGACGCTGACGCCGTCGTCTCCGACAACCGGCAGGGCGCCGTCACCGCCGTCAACCACCTGCTCGGAGCCGGCCACCGCCGCATCGCCTATCTCGGCGACCGGGCGTCCATCCCCACCGCCGCGCAGCGCTTCGACGGCTACCGGCACGCCCTCGAAGTGGCGCACGTCGAGTGCGATGACCGGATCATCCGCCACGTCGGGTCGAGCGAGGAGGCCGCCATCGCCGCGACCGAGCAGGTCATGTCACTGCCGGATCCGCCGACGGCGCTGTTCACCAGTCAGAACCTCGTGACCATCGGCGCCCTGCGGGCCCTGCGCGCCCTGGGTCTGCAGGACACCGTCGCCCAGGTCGGCTTCGACGACTTCCCCCTGGCCGACATCCTCAACCCGGGCGTCTCCGTCATCGCCCAGGACATCGAGCAGGTGGGCAAGACGGCCGCCGAGATGCTCTTTCGCCGGTTGGACGGCGACGAGTCGCCCGCCCGGACCATCACCGTGCCGACCCGGCTGATCGAGCGGGGCTCCGGCGAGATCCCGGCCAAAGGCCCCCGCCATGACTGAACCGACGCCCGCACCGAAGCAGCGGCCCGCCGTGACCGTGATCGGCGAAGCCCTCATCGACCTGGTCCAGCTCGATGCGCCCGGTGACTACCGCGCGCGTCCCGGCGGCAGCCCGTTCAACGTCGCCGTCGGCCTGGCCCGGCTGGACCACCGCACCCGGCTCATGGCGCGACTGGCCGACAACGCCTTCGGCCGCCTGCTGCGCGATCACGCCGCCGCCGAGCGCGTCGACCTGGCCTGTTCCCCGCGGGCCACCGAACCGACCACCCTGGCCGTCGTCTCCATGGACGCTCAGGGAAGGGCCAGTTACGACTTCTACCAGGACGGCACCTCGGACTGGCAGTGGACCGGGACCGAGACCGCCCGCGTCCCTGACGACACCGCCGTCCTGCACTTCGGCTCCGTCGCGTCCTGGACACGGCCGGGCAGCGAGCACATCCACCGCGCCGCCGAGCGGCTGGGCGCCCGCGGCACAGCGTTGATCAGCTACGACCCCAACGTCCGGCCCGCTCTGCTGGGCGACCCGGAACGCGGACGGTACGCGGTCGAACGCAGCGTCGGCGTGGCTCACATCGTCAAGGCCAGCCGCGAGGACGTCGAGTGGCTCTACCCCGGCACGCCGATCGAGGAGGTCGCCACCCGCTGGCTGGAACTCGGCCCGCTCCTCGTCGTGATCACCGACGGCCCCGACGGCGCGCACGCGTTCCACACCGGCGCGGGGCGTGTGAGCCGGCCCGGCAGGACCGTCACGGTGGTGGACACGGTGGGTGCGGGCGACGCGTTCACCAGCGGGCTCCTCAGCGCTCTGCTCCGTCGCGGGCGGCACACCGCGCGGGCTCTTGCCGACGCTCCGGCGGCGGTGCTCGCGGCCGCGGTGGACGACGCGGTCCTCGTCTCCGCCCTCACGTGCGAGCGCATGGGCGCCGACCCGCCCACCGCCCTGCCGCGACCCGGCCGGCTCGCGGACGCGCCCCTGACGGTGGCGGACTTCGCCCTCACCGGTGGCGCTGTCGAGCGTGAACAGGAGCCGGAGCAGGAGCCGAAGCAGGCGGCCCGGACCTGACCGCACCGAGGCCCGATGGCCCAGGGCCCAGGGCCCAGGGCCAAGACGTGCGGTCACGCGGCCGGTCCGCACCGCACGCCCACGGCTCACTTCACTTTCGCCTCACTCCCCTGCGACCGAGCTGACGATCCGCTCGAAGAGGAACTCGTGCTTGAGGAAGGACACGTCGTACTCGTGCCCCGGATACGGCGGGATCAACTGGGCCGCCTGGAACAGGCGCCAACCGTCGAGGAGGGCCTCGACGCCCGTCTCGTACGGCGGTTCGTCGCTGTCTCCCGCGGTCGGGGTGGTGCGGCCGGTCCCGTCGTACCTCGACCAGCCGACGACCGGGGCGTCAAGGGCGGAGGTGGACAGGTACAGCACCAGCACCTGCTGTCGCGGGGCCGCGGCGGGCGGGGTCGCGGGCACGGTCATGCGGCGTCCTCCTGAGGGCGGTTGGCGACCCTGGTCACCCAGTGGTCGAGGTCGAAGGTGGCGTCGCCGGTGAGTTCGCGCCACAGCAGGATGCGCTGATACCGCTCCAGGCGGCCGGTCGCCTGCTCGTACCAAGGGAAATGCGCGTCGAGTTCGCGAAGGACCTGCGGATCGTCCAGGTCCGCCGTGTCCCACAGGAGCCGCTGCCGGACCACCGGGTTGAAGCGGATCTTGAACATGTACCGCAGGGTGTCGCTGTCGTTGCGGCGGCCTCCGTGCCAGAGCCCGTGGTGCAGGAACACCACGGTGCCCGCCGGGCAGACCAGGCGGTCCTGGCCGCGCAGGTTCTGGTAGCGGCCGGTGTCGGACTCGTTGGTGCGCCGCAGATGGCTGCCGGGCACGCTGAGCGTGCCGCCCATCTCCAGGGTCACCTGGTGCGGGTAGTACATGAGCTGGACGTCGAAGGCATCGGGCCGTACGTCGATGACGGCGTCGGCGTGCAGCGGCTGGGCCTCACCCCCGTGCGGCTCGCGAAGGTGCACGGCATGGTGGTCCACGTTCGGCTCCGGACCCACCAGGCTGCGCAACGCGCCTGCCACCTGGGGGAGTTCGAGCAAGCGGTGGACGAACGTCCCCTGCGGGAAGGCCCGTGAGACCGCAGTGCCGTACGGCACCGGCGGCACTCCCTCGGCGAGCACGTGCAGCGCCTCGGCGTTCATCTCGGGCGGGACCACCGCGTCGAGGCGCAGCGAGCCGCGGGCCACGAAGCGGGCCATCTGTGCCGAGGTGAGCAGCACCTCGCCCATGTCCTTTGTCTTCATGCGCAACACGCTAGGAGCGCCCGCCGAGAACCGCGTGGGCCAGGCTCACCGTCCACTGGTCGATTTTCACCGCGAGGCGGCACAGGCTCTCACGACGGCGGCAGCGGGAACGGACAGCGTGCCGGGCCGCGGCAGGCTGAACAGGCCGTAGCCGAACGCGGCGGGGGAGCGAGCTTCGGTGAGGAAGCGGCTGGGCCTCGGTCAGTCGATGCCTTCGACGATGCGGAAGTCGCGCTCGACGCCGTCGGAGAGGGCGGCCAGCACCTCCTGGTAGGCCGCGCTCTCGTGCGCCGCGACGGCCTGCTGGAAGCTGTCGAACTCGACGAGGACGGTGCGCTCGGCGATTCCGGCGTCGTGCGCCACGACTCGAAGGCCGCGGGTGAGGACCCGACCGCCCCCGGCCTTGACGGCCGGGCCGGCCAGCTTGTTGTAGGCGGCCAGCTTCTCAGGGTCTGAAACGGTGCGGTAGGCGCTGACCCAGTAGCCCTTGGGCATGGAACCTCCAGTGTCGGGACGTGTGTATCCGGCTTACGGGTTGGTCTCGGACGAGCGTCGGCGGGTGGGGGCGAGGCTTCCTCGGCGTCGAGAGCGGGCAGGTGATGGGGGCTGACTGACGGACGCCGGTTTCAGCGCCCCCACGGCAGCCAGAGGGGCTGCTCTTCCGGGGGCGCCGGGCGCCGTCGAACACCCGCCAGGGAAGCACTGGACCGGCCGAAGTGTGTCCCGGTGCCAGTTCGGGTTCGTCGAGAAACGCGCCCTCAGGCATCCCGAGTGCTCCCACACCGGTGTCGCCGGCTCTGATCTTGCCGCAGCCACCCAGCACCAGGGTCACGCCGGCCAGGCTCACGACACCGGCGAGCCTCCCCCATGTGTTCTCATCCTTCTACGCTACTGAACTCCACTGTGTGGTGGTGGAGTTGCCGAGACGGTCGGCGTTGCCGACGTGGTGGGCGTTGCCGAAGTGGCGAGCGTCGGCGCAACGGGAGCAGCGTGCCGACGGTAGCCATGAGGTCGGCCGCTCCCGTCAACGGCCGATCGCCCGGCCTCCCCCGCAGGGAGAGACCGGGCGATCGGTGCGGGGCGGGTCAGCTGGTCGTCAGGGACGTGTCGTCCACGACGAAGCTGGTCTGGAGGGAGGAGTCCTCCACGCCGTTGAACTTCAGGGTGACCGTCTGGCCCGCCAGCGAGGACAGGTCGAAGGTCTTGTGCACGTAACCGGAGGCGGCGTCGAGGTTCGAGTAGCTCGCCAGGGTCTTCGAACCGGCGGTGACCGTCAGCTTGTCGTACGCGACGCTGCTGGTGGTCTCCGAGGTGTCGATGTGCAGGTAGAACCCGAGCGTGGCCGTGCAGCCCGCGGGGATCGTCACCGACTGGGAGAGCGTGTCGGTGTGCGAGGAGCCGTAGCCGTCGAGCCACGCGTAGTACGAGCCGCTGCGCGGGGACTCACCGCTGGAGTTGGTGATGACACCGCTGGTGGCGTTCCAGCCGGTGTTGCCCGACTCGAAGCCGGAGTTGGCCAGCAGCTGCGACGAGCTGCACCCGCCGCTGGTACCGACGGTCCAGGTGAAGGACGTCGAGCCCGTGGCGCCGGTGGAGTCCTTCGCGGTGACGGTCACCTGGTAGGTGCCCGCGGTGGACGCCGTGCCGGAGATCAGTCCGGTGGAGCTGTTGATGGACAGGCCGGCCGGCAGGCCGGAGGCGCTGTAGGTCAGGGCGGCGCCCGCGCTGTCGCTCGCCTTGATCTGCAGGCTGACCGAGCTGCCCGTGGTGGTCGACTGGCTGCCCGGGTTGGTGACGGTCACCGTGTTCCCGCCGGTGCTGCCACCGGAGGTGAAGGCGGCGGTGCCGTTCGGCGTGCCCCAGCCGGTCGGGCCGTCGTAGCCGGTCTCGGCGTTGCAGAAGTACGCGGTGGAGCAGGAGCCGTTGCTGCCGCTCGTCACGTCGTTCAGGTTGCCGGTGTGCTGGTACGGGTACTTCGCCGGGTAGTCGTTCGAGCCCGGGGTGCCCGCGAGGGCGTAGACGCCGGCGACGATCGGCGAGGAGGCGCTGGTGCCGCCGTAGACCGCCCAGCCGGAGCCGCCGTAGGTGTCGTAGACCGCGACGCCGGTGGCCGGGTCGGCGACGGCGGAGACGTCGGCCTCCATGCGCCTGGAGCAGCCGCTGTCGGTCTGCCAGCTCGGCTTGGGGTCGTAGGAGGAGCAGCCGGAGCCGGTGCCCTCGGTGGAGCTGGTGTGCCACACCGACTCGCTCCAGCCACGGGAGTTGGAGGAGGTGGTGAGGGCGGTGCCGCCGACGGCGGTCACGTACTGGGAGGTCGCGGGGTACTCGGCACCGTAGGCGGAGTCACCGGCGGAGACGGTGATCGCGACGCCCGGGTGGTCGAAGTACTGCGCGTCCTGGCTGGTCTGCGAGGAGGACTCGCCGCCGCCCCAGCTGTTGGAGATGAACTTGGCGCCGAGCGCGACGGCTTCGTTCTCGGCGGCGCCGAGGTCGGCCATGCTGGCGGAGTTCGCCTCGACGAGGATGATGTTGCAGTTCGGGCAGACCGCGCTGACCATGTCGACGTCGAGCATCTCCTCGCCGGCCCAGCCGCTGTCGTTGGTCGGCAGCGAGGTGGTGGAGCCGGTCTGGCTGACCTGCTTGAAGCAGCCGTTGGCCTTGGTGCACGACGACAGGCCGTACTGGGCGCGGTAAGTACCCAGGTCTGACTCGGCGTTGGGGTCGTTGTACGCGTCGACGATGGCGACCGTCATGCCCGAGCCGCCCGTCGTGGGCAGGTTGTAGGCGCTGTGCAGGTTGGCCGGGGAGAGACCGGAGGGGGCCGCGGCGGCGACCGCCGAGGCGAGCCGCTGCTCGATGTCGGTGCGGCGCTGGGCGAAGCAGGACGCGTGGCCCGGCTCGGCCGTGGAGCACAGGTGCTTCGTGTGGACCTTCTGACCGGCCTTGCCGGTCGAGTGGTAGGTCTGCCGCGAAGGAGCTGTCAGCGCTCGGCTGTTGTGCGCGGCCTTCGTGGAGTGCGGCGCGGCGGCCGGGGTCTGGGCTCCTGCGGTCGGTGCGGCGACGAGGCCGGCGACCGTGAGCGCGAGGGCGGGGAACGCTATGCCGACCAGTCTTCGCAGGCTTCGTCTGTGCCCGCTCGAACGTGACTCATGCATGGGGGGTACTGCCTCCGGTTGACGTGGGGTTTCGCACTGGATGGGCAGGCCCGTGACGTGCTTGACGATCCGTCAGCACAGTCATGAGCATGACATACCTACATGCCGAAGAACGCGACATGAAAGGTGAGAGGAACCTAGTGCGACGGCAGGTGTGACCGGCAGTACCCCGGCGAATTCTTTGCCCCTCCATAGGATGGGGTTGGCCACTTCATTAGAAGCCGCGAGGCCCTGCCGTGACGGCGTCCCGGACCGCCCGTCCGGGCAGCGACGGGACGGTGCGGTGGGCGCGGGCACGGCGGCGGCCACACGGCGCGGGGCCGCGGGGCGGACGAAGTCGACGTATGTGGACCGGACGAGCCGCTCCCCGTCCAGGGACACGGTGTCGCGCGCGACGAGCGGGGGCGAGGCTCGCCTCCAGCGTGACCTTCTCGGCGCTCAAGTGGGCGACGGGTCGGCCCAGTACGTGGAGCGTGAGGCCCGCGGACGCCCGAGCCGCAGGGTGAGTCCGGCGCGCCATCGCGCCACCAGGAACCACCGCACGGCGGCGGCCGCGCCCTCGAACGTCGCTCGGGCCCGGACCTCGGCGGTCAGCGGCGGCAACCCGGCGGACGGCACGGCGAACGCCGAAGCGAAGGGGGCACCCGGGAGGGGTTCACGGGCGTGCGGCGGACGGTCGGCGCGTCGGGCGTCACGGCCATCACCTGGCGTCAGAGCGTCAGGGCGTCAGGGCGTCAGGGCGTCAGGGGTGCGTGATCGAGACCACGTAGATCATCGGATGGTCCGGGTTGGAGCGGTTGACGACGATCGTCTGGGTGGGTGCGGGGTCCTTCTGACGGTGCGTGAGGCCGTACCAGGGGCCCGGCCCCGTGAAGTCCCATCCGGCCACCTGGCGGTCCCGCTCCCCGATCGCGATGTCGTCGCGCTTGAGGTCCAAGGTGCTGCTGCCGATCGCGCCCAGATACTTCTCAAGGCCCGCGTTGCTCGTGAGGAACTGCGCGTACAGGCGGCTGACCTTGTAATTGTTGGTCTCGTAGTACGCGACGTTCCGGGTCCCGCCCGGAATCGGGACCTCGTACAGGCGGCGCTGCACCCTGGACGGCCAGCCGACGGTGAGGCCGGTCGCCGAGTACTTCGCCTCCTTGTCCTTGCCGCTGTCCCGGCTCTGGTTGGCCGAGATGACGAGATATCCGGCCGGAATGCCGACGAGCAGCACGATCGTCAGGAGTGTGAGGGCGCGGCGGCGGATCACGTGGCGGCGCGACGGCGGCTGTGGCGGCTGCTCGCCCGCGGCGGGCAACGGCTGGCTGGGCACGGTCATGGTGGTACGTCCTGTCACTTCCATCGGCCTCAGTCGCGGTCCGCCGCGCCGCCGGTCGAGCCGGTTCGGCTGAGGCCGCGCGCCTGGGCCGCGTAGCGCTCGTACCGCTCATGGCGCTCCACGCGGCGGCGCTTGGCGCGGCGGAAGCGGCGGGCGACCAGACGCGCCAGGTCCGCGGCGCCGACCATTCCGGCCTCCGGGCCCAGCTCGGCACGGGTGATACGGGCCTCCGGGCGGTAGCCGCGGCCGGTGAGGTGGCGCTTGAACGCGTCCCTGGCCGGGCCGATCAGCAGGTCGTCCGCTGCGCTGACCCCGCCGCCGATGACGAAGCAGGACGGGTCGAGAGCCGCGGCGAGGTTGGCGATACCGACGCCGAGCCACTGGCCGATGTCCTGGAGCAGCTCGACGCACATGGCGTCACCCTCACGGGCCAGCTCGGTGATGAGCGGCCCCGTGATGTCCTGGATGTTGCCGTGCACCCGGTCGATGATGTTGTACGCGACCGGAGAGTCCGCGGCGGCGAGCTCGCGGGCCTCCCTGACCAGCGCGTTTCCTGAGCTGTACTGCTCCCAGCAGCCTCGGTTGCCGCACGGGCAGCGGTGGCCGCCCGGCACGACCTGCATATGCCCGAACTCGCCCGCGACCCCGTACTTGCCCCGCTTGACCTGCCCGTCCTCCAGGATGGCGCCGCCGATGCCGGTACCGAGGGTGATCATGACGAGGTGGTCCTCGCCGCGGCCCGCGCCGAACCGCCACTCGGCCCAGGCGGCGGTGTTGGCGTCGTTGTCCACCATGACCGGGACCGCGAGGCGGCCGGAGAGGCGGTCGCGCAGCGGCTCGTCGCGCCAGGACAGGTGCGGGGCGAACAGGACGCGGTTGCGGTCCGCGTCGACCCAGCCGGCCGCGCCGATACCGACCGCGTGCACGTCGTGCCGGTCGGAGAGGTCGAGCACGAGTTCCACGATGGTGTCCTCGACGACCTTCGGGCTCTTCGACTTGTCCGGGGTCTCCGTGCGCAGCGTCTCCAGGATGGCGCCGTCCGCGTCGACGACGCCCGCCATCACCTTGGTGCCGCCGATGTCGATGCCGACCGTCGGCACGCGGGGCGCGGTCAGGTGCGAGCGGCGTTCCCGGGTGCCGACCGTCCGCAGGACGGTGGCCCGAGCGCTGCCGCGGTGCGCGAGGTCACGGTAGGTGCTCATTGCGGCGATTCTGCCTCACTCGGTGGTCGCGCCGCATGCCGGGTTTGCGGGGTGGCGCGGCGTGGCCGCGCCGCGGGTGGGGTGGTGCGGTCGTGTGCGCGGTGCCGGTGCGTCGTGGTTGCCGGCGCCCCGCGCTCCCAGGGGCGCGCGGAACCGCGCGACCAGCCGCGGACCACCCGCAGCCGCCGCACGGACCGCGGCGGGCTACTCGGTCGCGCCCCGCGGGTGCCCGCCCAGGTGCGTGGGGGCCGGGGCTCGCTCCAGTTCATGACGGAGGTCGTCCAGCTCACTGCCGCCCGCCATCTGGCGGGTCAGCTCGTCGAGGCTGATCTCCTCGCGCGTGTGGCTGCCGACCATGCCACCGCGCTTGAGCAGCACGAACCGGTTGCCGACGAGGTAGGCGTGGTGCGGATTGTGCGTGATCAGGACCACGCCGAGCCCCGCGTCGCGCGCGGCCGCCACGTACTTGAGGACCACGCCGGACTGCTTCACCCCGAGCGCCGCGGTCGGCTCGTCCAGGACGAGGACCTTCGCACCGAAGTAGACGGCTCGGGCGATGGCCACGGACTGGCGCTCGCCGCCGGAGAGCGTGCCGATGGGTTGGTCGACGTCGCGCAGGTCGATACCCATGCGGAGCAGCTCCTCACGGGTCGTGCGGCGCATGAGCTCGACGTCCAACCGCTTGAACGGCCCCGCGCCCTTCGTCGGCTCGGAGCCGAGGAAGAAGTTGCGCCACACCGGCATCAGCGGGACGACGGCCAAGTCCTGGAAGACCGTGGCGATGCCCCGCTCGAGGGCTTCGCGCGGACTGGCGAGTCTCGTCTGTTCGCCCTCGATCCGGAACGTGCCCGCGTCGTGCTGGTGCAGGCCCGCGATGATCTTGATGAGGGTCGACTTGCCCGCGCCGTTGTCGCCGAGCACACACGTGATCTCCCCGGCGTTGACGAGGAGCGAGACGTCCTCGAGGGCGCGGATGTTCCCGTAGTACTTGCTGACACCGTCCAGCTCGACGAGAGGGGTGTGGTCGTCGGTCATGTCGTCGCCTCCGCGCGCTTGCGCACCCACGCGTTGAGCAGGGCGGCCAGGAGCAGCATCGCCCCGAGGAAGAACTTGTACCAGTCCGGGTTCCACTCGGCGAAGACGATGCCCTTGTTGGCCATGCCGAAGATCAGCGCGCCGATCGCCGCGCCGACCGCGGAGCCGTAGCCGCCGGTGATGAGGCAGCCGCCGATGACGGCCGCGATGATGTAGATCAGCTCGTTGCCGACACCCTCGCCCGACTGCACGACGTCGTACGAGAAGAGCAGGTGCTGGCCCGAGACCCAGGCACCGAAACCGACGCCCGTGTAGAGGCCGATCTTGGTCTTGTCGACCGGGACGCCGACCGCGCGGGCGGCGTCGACGTCGCCGCCGACCGCGAAGATCCAGTTGCCGAGGCGGGTGCGCAGCAGGATCCAGGTGGCGATCAGGACCAGGACCAGCCACCACAAGATGGTGATCTTGAAGTCGACGCCACCGATCGTGAGGGTCGACGCGAAGACGACCCTGGCCGAGTCGAAGCCCTGCATGTCGGAGATCGACTTGGTCGACACCGTGCCGCTGATCAGCTTGGTGAAGCCGAGGTTCAGGCCGGTCAGCATCAGGAACGTGCCGAGCGTGATGATGAAGCTGGGGAGCCTGGTGCGGGTGAGCATGAAGCCGTTGAAGGCGCTGATGGCGACGGTGACCAGGAGCGAGACGCCCGCGCCGACCCAGGTGTTCGCCGTCATCTGGTAGCTGAACATCGACGAGATCAGCGCCGACGACGTGACCAGGACACCGGCCGACAGGTCGAACTCTCCGCCGATCATCAGCAGCGCGATCGGTACGGCCATGATGCCGATGGTCGACGACGCGTACAGGACGGTGGCGAGGCTGGATGCGTTGACGAAACTGTCCGCGAAGATCGCGAAGAACGCGAACACGGCGATGGCGCCGACGACCGAACCGAGCTCGGGGCGGCCGAGCAGCTTCTTCCAGACGGACGCGCTCAGCAGCCGCTCGTCGGCGGCGGCCTGCCTGGGCCGCCCGCCGGGCTGCTTGTCCGGCTGCCTCTCGGGAACCGTCGCGGTCATCGCGTCCCTCGCCTCGTGTACTGCTCCAGCTTGGCCGCCTGGTCCTTGGTGACGATCTGCGGGCCGGTGAGGACCGGCTTGCCGCCGCCCAGCATGTCGGCGTTGTACTTGTACAGCCACAGCAGGTCGACGGCCTCGTAGCCCTGAAGGTAGGGCTGCTGATCGACCGCGAAGCCGAGGTCCCCGCCCTCAAGGCCGGTGGCCACCTGCTCGTTCAGGTCGAACGTGTCGATCTCGGCCTTGCTGCCGGCGTCCTTCTTCGCCTTCACGGCGGTGGCGGCGAAGGGGGCGCCCAGCGTCACCACGGCGTCGATGGACTTGTCGGACTGGAGCTTGGCCTCGATGGCGGACTGCACGTCGGGCATGTTCGTGCCCTGCACGTACAGGTTCTCCATCGTCCCGTCGAACTTCGACCTCGCGCCCGCGCAGCGCTGCTCGTGGCCGACGTTGCCCTGCTCGTGCAGGACGCACAGGGCCTTCTTCCTGCCGCGCTTGGTCAGCTCCTCGCCGACGGCCTCGCCCGCGACCGTCTCGTCCTGGCCGATGTGGGTGAGCGCGCCGAACTTCCTGGACTCCTCCGAGCCCGAGTTCACGGTGATGACGGGGATGCCGGCCTTCTCGGCGCGGGCCACGGCCGCCTTCATGGCGTCCGGCTTGGCCAGCGTGACGATGATCCCGTCGACCTTCTTGTCGACGGCCGCGTCCACGAGCTGCGCCTGCTGGTTGGCCTGGTCGCTGTGGGAGTACAGGAAGTTGATGTTGTCCTTGACGGCCGCCTGCTTGGCGCCGCTCTGGACGATGTCCCAGAAGGTGTCGCCATCACCCGAGTGGGTGATCATCGCGACGGTCCAGCGCGGCGTGTTCACCGCGGCCTCGCCGCTCGCGGACCGGGCCGCCTTCCTGGCGTCCTCAGCCCGCTTGCCGCCGGTGCTGCTGCACCCCGCCAGCGTGAGGCCGAGCGCCCCCGCCACCGCGATGCTCACCCAGGTCCGAAACCGTGCCACGAGGCCGTGCCCTTCTTGGTCTGCTGTGTCGTACGCCGGGTCCGGCGGGGCCGGTCCCGGGGACCGTCCACCGGTCCGGGAGGACCGCTTTGCGGTCCCAAACGCACAAGTATGGGTCACGGGGATGCCACACGCGTTCACCGGGTGCCGCGCGCGGCGTCCTTCTCCGGCGCTCTCAGGCCGCCGGCCCCTGCCGCGCCGCGTCGACGTGCAGCCAGCACCGCGCCTCGTGCCCCGTCGGTCCGAGCGGCACCACGGGCGGACGCCGGGCGCAGCGGTCCGTGGCCAGCGGGCAGCGGGGCCGGAAGCGGCAGCCCTCGTCGGGCGGGGCGTGCCGTGAGGTCTCCCGCGGCTGCGCGGGCCGGGCTCGCCGGGCGGCGAGCCGGGCCGCCCGCGCCTCGCGCGCCCGCTCGCGGGAGCCCGCGGCGCCGGGGGCCGCGGAGGCCAGGAGCTGGGTGTACGGGTGCCGGGGGCGCAGGATGACGTCGTCGCTCGGGCCCCGCTCGACGATCTGGCCCCGGTACATGACCATCACGTCGGCCGCGAAGTGCCGGGCGGTGGCCAGATCGTGGGTGACGTAGAGGAGGGCGAGACGGCGTTCCCGCTTGAGCCGGTCGAGCAGGCCGAGGATCTCCAGGCGGATGGAGACGTCGAGCATGGAGACGGGCTCGTCGGCCAGCAGGACCGCCGGTTCCGGCGCCAGTGCCCTCGCGATGGCCACGCGCTGGCGCTGCCCGCCGGACAGTTCGTGGGGGCGTGCGCGGGCGATGTCGGCGGCCGGGGTGAGGTTGACCGCGTCCAGCAGCCGGGCGGCGCGCGCGTCGACGTCGGAGCGGGTCGCCCGGCCGCCGGCCAGGAGGGGGCGGCGCAGATGGTGGCCGACGGTGTGGGCGGGGTTGAGGGAGGCGAAGGGGTCCTGGAAGACCATCTGCACGGCCCGGCGGTAGGCGGCGTCGCGGGTGCGGTCGGCGCCGGCCAGCCTGACGTGTCCCGCGCTCGGCGCGACCAGGCGGGACAGCGCGCGCACGACGGTCGACTTGCCGCTGCCGCTCTCGCCGACCAGGGCCAGGGTGTGGCCGGGGTGCAAGGTGAAGGTGACGTCGTCGACGGCGCGCAGCGACGGGGCGCCTCGGCGTTTGAAGTCGACCGTGAGGTGGTCGACTTCGAGTGCGGCGGGGGTGGTCGTGCCGGTGGTCATGCCGGGCCTCCTCGTGTCTGGCCGGCCGACTCGGTGGGTACGGCCTGGCGGTCCGATGGATGATGGCGGGCCACATGGCACGCCGCCCACGACAGCCCCTCCCCCACCCGTTCCAGCTCCGGCCGCTGCGCACGGCAGCGCTCCACGACCGCCTCGCAGCGGTCCGCGAAGGCGCAGCCCGGCGTCGCCAGCCGCAGGTCCGGGGGCTGGCCCGGGATGCCGCGCAGGTCGCGGCGGTCCCCGGTGAGTGCGGGGAAGGAGCGCAGCAGACCCCGTGTGTAGGGGTGCAGGGCGCCGCCCTCGGCGATCCGTGCCGTGTCCGCGTACTCGACGATCCGGCCCGCGTACATCACGGCGAGCCGGTCGCTGATCTCCAGCAGCAGGTTCAGGTCGTGGGTGATGAAGATGACCGCGAAGCCGAGGCGCTCCCTCAACTCTTCGATCTCGTCGAGGATTTCGCGCTGTACGACGACGTCGAGGGCGGTCGTCGGTTCGTCCATGACGACGACGTCGGGGTCGAGGGCGAGCGCCATCGCGATGACGACGCGCTGGCGCATGCCGCCGGACAGCTCGTGCGGGTGGGAGCGCAGGCGGGACGGGTCGATGCCGACCATGTCGAGCAGTTCGCCCGCCTTGGCGCGGCGCTCGGTCGCCGTCATGGCGGGCCGGTGCGCCCGGAAGATGTCGTCGAACTGGCGGCCGACCGTCGTGACAGGGTTGAGCGCGTTCATGGCGCTCTGGAACACCATCGACAGGCGTGTCCAGCGCACCGCCCGCAGCGCTTCGCGGTCCAGCGCGTACAGGTCCTGGCCGTCGAGGGTGACGGTCCCGGCGGCCAGCCGCGCCGGCGGTTGCAGCAGCCGCGTCAGCGCGTACGCGAGGGTGGACTTTCCGCAGCCCGACTCGCCCGCGATGCCGAGGAGTTCGCCTCGGCGCAGCTCCACAGCGACGTCCCGGACGGCGTGGGTGGGTGTGCCCTCGCCCGTGTCGTAGACGACGTCGACGTGGTGCGCGGCCAGCAGGATGTCGTCGGTCATGGTCGGCGCCTCCTCGCGCGCAGGCGGGGGTCGAGGACCTCGTCGAGGCCGAAGCTGATCAGGGAGAGCGCGGCGCCGAGCACGGCGATGGCGAGGCCGGGCGGGATGAACCACCACCAGGCTCCGCCCGTCAGGGCATCGGCGTTCTGCGCGAAGTAGAGCATCGTGCCCCAGGTGAGGTTCGACGGGTCGTCCAGGCCGAGGAACGCCAGGGCGGCCTGGGTGAGCACCGCGAAGATCACGGCGAAGATGAACTGCGAGACGATGATGGCGAGTTCGTTGGGCAGGATCTCCACGAGGACGATCCGGCGGCGCGACTCCCCGTACAGGCGGGCGGCGAGCACGTAGTCCCTGGTCCGCAGGGAGAGCGTCTGGGCGCGCAGCACGCGGGCCGACGCCGCCCAGGTGGTGAGGGCGATGACGAGGATCGTGGCGCCGGTGCCCGCGCCGACGTAGGCCGCCACGACGATGACGAGCGGAAGCCCGGGGATGACGAGGAAGATGTTGCTCAGCAGGGACAGTGCCTCGTCCGTGAGGCCGCCCAGGAAGCCGCCGCCGATCCCGACGACGGCCGACACGGCGGTGGCGATCAGCGCGGACGTCGCGCCGATCAGCAGGGTGCCGCGTGCCGCCACCACGAACTGGGTGAACACGTCCTGACCGGTCTGCGTGGTGCCCAGCCAGTGGGCGGCGGACGGTGCCTGGCTCAGGTCCTGGCTGACGGCGTCCGGATCGCCCAGGAACAGCGGGCCGAGCGCCGCGGTGAGGGCGAGGACGGCGACGATGCCGAGCCCGGCGCGCAGCCGCCCCGACCGCAGCGCGGCGCGCAGCCTGCCGCCGCGCGCGGCCGCCGTGTCGTCGGGCGGCGCGGCGAGTGCGGTGGCCGTCGCCGTCATGAGGTGGCCTCCCGGGTGCGCGGGTCGACGAAGGAGTAGAGGAGGTCGACGAGGAAGTTCGCCACGAGTACCGCGAAGGTGATCATCAGGAAGATGGCCTGCATGAGGGGGTAGTCGTTGTTGGTGACGGCTTGCAGCAGCGTGTAGCCCATGCCGGGGTAGGAGAAGACGATCTCCATGACGAGGGAGCCGGAGACGATGAAGCCGAGCGTGATGGCGAACCCGGCGACCGACGGCAGCACGGCGTTGCGGGCCGCGTAGCGGACCATGACGGTGCGCGGCCGCAGGCCCTTGGCCTCGGCGGCGATGACGTAGTCCTCGGCGAGCGTCGACACCATCATGTTGCGCATGCCGAGCATCCAGCCGCCGACCGACGCGACGACGATGGTGATGGCGGGGAGTACTCCGTGCTGGACGGCCGAGACGACGAAGCGGGTGTTGAGGCCGATGGTGTACGTCTCGTCGTAGCCGCCGCTGGACGGGGCGAGGGCCCACACCTGGGTGCAGAGGTAGAGCAGGATCAGCGCGGCCCAGAAGTAGGGGACGGCGGCGAGGAACGTCGCGGACGGGACCAGCGCGTCCAGTCGCCCACCGCGCCGCCAGCCCGCCAGGGTGCCGAGCGTGATGCCGAGGGCGACGCTCAGCAGGGTGGCGAGGCCGACCAGGACGATCGTCCAGGGCACGGCGTGCGCGACGACGTCGCTCACCTTGGCCGGGTAGTAGGTGGTGGACAGGCCGAAGTCGAGGCGGGCCAGGGAGGACAGGTAGTCGCCGTACTGCTGGAGGAGGTTTCCGTGGCCCAGGCCCAGCATGGCGGCCATGGCCTTCTCCTGCCCCTCGGTGACCGGTCCGGACGCCGCCATGCGGGACATCATCAACTGGACCGGGTCGCCGGGGATGAGCCGGGGCAGGACGAAGTTGAGGGTGACCGCGATCCAGGCGGCGACCGCGTAGAAGCCGAGTTTGCGCAGCAGATGTCTCACACGCACGGACCGCTCCCCTACTCGGCGGGCTTGGCGGACGGGGCGGACTTGGCCGGCTTCGCGGGTGCGGCCGGCTTCGCGGGTCTGATCCGTGCGGCGACCCAGCCGCCGTCCGGGTCGAGCCAGATCGCGGGGCCCGCGTACAGGTTCTGCCGGGTGGGGTAGCCGGTGACGTGGTTGCCGTTGAACTCGATCTCGTTCTGCTGCTCGAACAGCGGGATCAGCGGCATGTCGCGGATGAACTCCCGCTGGATCGTGGCGTAGTGCGGCTTCTGTCGCGCCAGGTCGGTGGTGGCGGCGATCGCGGCGAGGGCCTTGTCGACGGTCGGGTTGTGGTAGCGGCCGTAGTTGCCGACGTTGGTGCTCTTGCCGATGGCCGGGGCGATGGCGCTGTTGAGGAGCTGGTCGTAGTACGCGCGCGGGTCGGGCGTGTACCCGTAGTTGCTCAGGAGGAGTTCGAAGCGCCCGGTGGCCTGGGCGTCGGTGAACTGGGCGACGGAGACGGCCTTGATCTCCAGGCCGATGCCCGCCTTCTTCAGCTGCTGCTCGACCATCTGCCCGACGCTGACGTAGTCGGTCCAGCCGGACACCAGGGTCAGGGAGAGGCTCAGCTTCCTGCCGTCCTTGGTCCAGCCGCCTGAGCTTCTCGTGTATCCGGCGGCCCGCAGATGCTTGGCGACGGCCGCTCGGCCCGTCTCGAACGTGGCGTCCTTGAGGGTCGGGTCGAGCACGTTGTGGAAGTTGGGCAGCAGCAGGGCCATCGGGTTGGTGGGCGGGGCGTATCCGCCGTAGACGGACTTGCTCATGAACGCGCGGTCGAGCGCGGCGCTGATCGCCTTGCGGACGTTCACGTCGGCGGTGACACCGCGGGCGGCGCACGGCACCAGGAACGCCACCGACATCGGAACGTCGACCAGGGCGAACCCGGGGTCCTTGTCGAGGTAGTTCTTCTTGATGTCGGGGATGAAGCCGCCCGCCCAGTCGATCCGGCCCTTGGCGACCTGGGCGAGGAACGCGTTGTTCCCGCTGAAGGAGACGTACCGGATCGTTTTGAAGTGCGGCAGCCCCGGCACGTAGTAGTCGTCGCGGGCGGTCAGCTCCATGGTGGTGCCCTTGACGAACTTGACCTTCCACGGCCCGGTGGCGACCGGGTCCGGGTTGGTCTCGGTCTTCTTCTTCGCGTCCGGGATCTTCGCCCAGATGTGCTTGGGCAGCATCTTGGACTTGCCGAGCAGGAAGTACTCCTTGGTGTACGCGGACTCGGTGAAGGTCAGCACGAGGGTGTGGTCGTCGGGTGCCGTGATCGTGTCGAGCGGGTAGGCGTACTGGTTCAGCTCCTTGTTGTCCTTGGCGATCTGGAACGTGTACGCGGCGTCCTCGGCGGTGAACGGCTTGCCGTCGCTCCACTTCACGCCCCGGCGCAGGGCGACCGTGAGCTTCCTGCCGCCGTCGGCCCACGTGTAGCCGGTGCCGAGCCAGTGGTGGACCTCGCCCGCCTTGGCCGCGTTGAAGTGGAACAGCGGCTCGTAGAGGAGTCCGTGGGTGGGGTGCAGGGGCTGCGGGGCGAACGGGTTGAAGTTGCGCACCAGTTGGCCCTGTGTGGCGTTGACGACGAGGGTGCCTCCGGGCTCCGGGGCGCCGCTGTCGGCACCGCCGCAGGCCGCGGCGAGCGGTCCCGCGAGGACGAGGCCCGCGGCGGAGGCGAGAACGGTGCGGCGGGTGGGGTGCGCTTGCTGCGGTGGCGGTGGCGGTGTGGAGGAAGACATCGCGGGTCCCTCGCTTCGTCCGGCTCGGCTGGTGCTGACGCTGGTGCTGGGATTGCTCGCGTGCTCAGGTCGTCCGGTCACGGTGTGTTCGCCGTACGGTGGTCCGCGCACCGTCGGCGCCGTGAAAGTAGACGCGTGCGAAAGTGGCTGTCAATGCGCTTGCGGCGCTCTCGCGCGAATTCAACTGAACCGGATTAGTAGGTGTGTTCATCGAATACCGTCGAAGGCGCAGGCCACATCCCGTGCACCAGCGGGTCACATCCGGGACGTCCGGAAGAGAAGGGAATCCGAGTGAAGCGACCCACGATGGCGGACATCGCGCGCCGGGCCGGCGTGACCAAGGCCGCCGTGTCCTTCGCGCTCAACGACCGGCCGGGCGTCTCGGCACCGACGCGGCGACGCATCCTGGCGATCGCCGAGGAGCTCGGCTGGCAGCCCAACAGTGCGGCGCGGGCCCTGTCGGACGGCAGGGCGGGGGCGTTCGGCCTGGTCATCGACCGGCCCGCGCGCACGCTCGGCCTTGAGCCGTTCTTCATGCAGCTGGTCTCCGGCATCCAGGCCGAACTCATCACGGACGCCACACCGTTGGTCTTCACGATGGCCGAGGACCAGGCGGCGGAGGTCGCGCTGTACCGGTCGTGGTGGGCGCGGCGCCGCGTCGACGGGGTGTTCCTGGTGGACCTCAAGGCGGACGACGCGCGGGTGCCGGTCCTGGAGGAGCTCGGGATGCCGGGCGTGGTGATCGGCGCGCCGGTCGGCACGGGCCGCCTGCCCGCCGTGTGGAGCGACGACGGCGCGGCGGTGCGCACCGTGGTGCGGTACCTGGCGGAACTCGGGCACCGGCGGATCGCCCGGGTCAGCGGGCCCGCGGTGCTGCGGCACACCATCACCCGCACGGACGCCTTCGCGGCGTGCGTGCGGGAGTCGGGCCTCGAAGGCCGGATCGTGGAGGCCGACTACAGCGGCGAGCGGGGCGCGGCGGCGACCCGCGAACTGCTGGCCGCGGGCCCGGGGCGGCGGCCCACGGCGATCCTGTACGACAACGACGTGATGGCGGTGTCGGGCCTGACGACGGCGCAGGCGCTCGGCGTGCGGGTGCCGGACGACCTGTCGCTGGTGGCCTGGGACGACTCGGCGCTGTGCGAACTGGTGCATCCGCCGCTGACGGCGCTGAGCCGGGACATCGCCGCGTACGGGGCGCATGCCGCGCGTCGGCTGCGGGAGGCCGCGGGCGGGCGCGAGGTCGGCGACCTGCAGGATCCGGGGCCGCGGTTGACGGTGCGCGGCAGCACGTCCGGGGCGCCGGTCTCATAAACCGGTTTATGAAGTCATGCCCTCGGGGCGTGCGTCATTGACGCTGAACCGGTAAAGCGGTTCACTCGACGCACCAGCACCTGACCAGTGCGCGGCACGCCCGTCCGCACCGGGCCGCGCCCGTCCGTGCGCCCGTCCATGCGCTCGTTTTCACCCATTCTCAGGGAGATTTCGCCGATGCCGCGTTCCGCTGCCCGGATTTCCGCCGACGGCCGCCCGGTCACCTGGCTCGGGGCCAACTTCTGGTCCCGTTCAGGCGGCCCGCTGATGTGGCGCAGTTATGACCCGCAGCTCGTGAGCGAGGAGCTGCGGGTCCTGCGCGATCACGGCCTGAACGTGACCCGCTCGTTCTTCTACTGGCCCGACTTCCACCCCGAACCGGAGCGGATCGACGAGGAGTTGTGCGGCCACTACGCGGACTTCCTCGACCGGCACCGGGCGCTCGGCATGACGACCGTTCCGACGTTCCTCGTGGGCCACATGTCCGGCGAGAACTGGGATCCGGCCTGGCGTGCCGGACGGGACCTGTACGGCGACGTGTGGCTGGTGGCGCGGCAGGCGTGGTTCGTACGGGAGATGACACGCCGATTCACGGACCACCCGGCGGTGTCGGGATGGCTGGTCTCCAACGAGATGCCGATCTACGGGGCCGAGGAGACGGACCGCGAAACGGTCGCCTCCTGGGCGCAGTTGATGGTCGACGCGGTACGCGCGGGGGGCGGCACCCAGCCGGTGTCGCTCGGCGACGGCGCGTGGGGCATCGAGAACTCCGGTCACGACAACGGCTTCTCGGTGCGGGACACGGCCCGCCTGTGCGACTGGCTGGGCCCGCACGTGTACCGCATGGAGGACGATCCGGTGCGCCAGCACTACGCGGCGGCCTGGGTGTGCGAGCTGACGTCGACCTTCGAACGGCCCGTCGTACTGGAGGAGTTCGGCCTGACGTCGGCGTTCGCCTCGGACGAGAACGCGGCGGCGTACTACCGCCAGGCGCTGCACAACAGCCTGCTCGCCGGGGCGACGGGGTGGATCGCCTGGAACAACAGCGACTACGACACCCCGGTGCTGCGCGACCAGCGGCCGTACCGGCACCACGCCTTCGAGATGTACTTCGGGCTGACCGACAGCGCGGGCCGCCCCAAGCCCCAGCTGCGCGAGCTCCGCGACTTCGGGCGGGTGCTGAGGGAAGTGGAGTGGGAGCGGTGCGCGCGGTCCGCCACGGACACGGCGCTCGTCGTCTCCTCGTACCTGGACACGCCCTACCCGTTCACGCGGGCCGAGGACCGCTCGTACGTCCAGGAGACGGGGCGGCAGGCGTGGGTGGCGGCACGGCTCGCGGACGCGCCGGCGACGTTGCTGCGGGAGAGCGACGGGGAACCGGCGGAGGGCTACCGCCTCTATCTGGTGCCGTCGGCCAAGCAGTTGCTCTCGCCCACCTGGTACCGCCTGGAGGAGATCGCGCGGGGCGGGGCGACGGTGTACGTGTCGTACTCGGCGGGCGCGCACGACGAACAGCGCGGACCGTGGTACGCGCGACTCGACCGGCTCTTCGGTGTGCGGCACCGGCTGGCGTACGGCCTGGTGAACCCGGTCGAGGACGACGAGGTGACCTTCACGTTCGGGCGGGACTTCGGGAGCCTCGGCGCGAGGGCACGGCTGACCCTGCGGGCGGCGGGGACGGCGGACAGCCGGAGCTTCCTGCCGGTCGAGCCCGAGGACGGGACGGAGGTCGTCGCCGTGGACGGCCGGGGGCGTCCCGCGCTCCTTGAGCGGGCGGTCGGTGCCGGACGCCTGATCCTGTGCACGTACCCGGTGGAGCACATGGCCGCGGTGACGCCTCGCGTGAATCCGGAGGCCACCTGCGACCTCTACGACGCGCTGGCGGTTCGGGCCGGGGTGCGCAGGCCGGTGACCGTGGCGGATCCACGGGTGGCGGTCGACCTCGTCGACCATGCGGACGGGCACCGGTGGGTGTGGCTGGTGAGCCAGTGCGAGGCCGAGCTGCCGGTGAAGCCCGTCGTGGCGGAGGGGTGGCGGCTGTCGGCACGGGCCGGTGAGGGGGCGGGGCCGCCGGTGCGGGCGGTGACGCTGCCGCCGTACGGGGTGGTGGTGCTGCGGCTCGACGCGGCGTAGGCCCCTGACCGGGGCAACCGGGTGTTTGTCCGGACAATTGATTGACAGCAAACGGGCGGGGCGGCACGTTGGGTGCATGCGCATCGGACTCATCGGAACGGGCCGTATCGGCACTTTTCACGCGGGTGTCCTGGCGCGATACCGGGAGGCCGGGTCGCTCGTCGTGACCGACGCCGATCCGGTCCGTGCCGCCGCGCTCGCCGCACGCATCGGGGCGACGGCGGCGCCGAGCGTCGACGAGGTCTTCAAGTGGGGCGTGGACGCGCTGGTGATCACCGCCGCGACGGCCGCGCACGCCGAGCTGATCGGGCGGGCGGCGCGGGCCGGGCTTCCGGTGTTCTGCGAGAAGCCGATCGCCCTCGACCTGCCCGGCACGCTGGCCGCGCTGCGCGACGTGGCGGCCGCGGGCACGGTGCTGCAGCTCGGCTTCCAGCGCCGCTTCGACGCCGGGTACACGGCGGCGCGTCAGGCCGTACGGGAGGGACGGCTCGGGCGGCTGCACACCGTGCGCGCGGTCACCGCCGACCCGGCGCCGCCGCCCGCGGCGTACCTGCCCCTGTCGGGCGGCCTGTACCGGGACTGTCTGGTGCACGATTTCGACGCGCTGCGGTGGGTGACCGGGCGGGAGGTCGTGGAGGTGTACGCGGCCGGGTCGGACACGGGCCCCGCCATGTTCCGGGAAGCGGGCGACGTGGACACGGCCGCGGTGGTCCTCACCCTGGACGACGGCACCCTGGCCACGGCGACGGCGACGCGGTGCAACGGCGCCGGGTACGACGTCCGCATGGAGCTCTCCGGCGACCGGGACACCGTGGTCGTGGGCCTGGACGACCGCACCCCGATCGCCTCCACGGAGCCCGCGGGGCCACGAGCCGCCGACAAGCCCTGGCCCGGCTTCCTTGAGCGCTTCGCCCCCGCGTACGAGGCCGAGCTGAAGACCTTCGTGGACGTCGCCCGCGGCGCGGCCCCCAACCCGTGCGACGGCTGGGAGGCGCTCAAGGCGCTGCGGATCGCGGAGGCGTGCGAGCTGTCACGCGCGGAACGCCGGGTGGTCCGGATCGCGGAGATCCCGGGCGGCGAGGACGACTGACTTCAGACCGTCACGCGGGGCCCGAGGCGCGGATACCGGAGAGAGAAGCCGGACGGATCTTGCCACAGTCGCGGGGTCCCGCGCGCGTCTGCGGCGGTGACGGCTTCACCAGCGCACGGGCAGCCTTCTCGTGCCGCGTATCAGGAGGCCGGGCAGCCAGGCGTCCGGCTCGCCGTCCAGGGCAAGGTCCGGGCAGCGCTCCAGGAGGGCGGCGATGGCCGTGCGGCCCTCCAGGCGGGCCAGCGGCGCACCGAGGCAGAAGTGGGGGCCGTGTCCGAACGCCAGGTGACCGCGGCTCTCGCGGCGGATGTCGAAGTCGTCGGGGGCCGCGTGCCGCCGCCCGTCGCGCCCCGCCGAGGCCAGGCCGACAAGGACGGCGTCGCCCGCCGGGACGGTCGTACCGCCGATGTCGACCGCTTCCGCGGCCCAGCGGTACGTCGAGTTCTCCACCGGGCCGTCATAGCGGAGCATCTCCTCCACCGCGCCGTCGAGCAGACTCGGGTCGGCGCGCAGCGCGGCGAGCTGGTCGGGGTGGGTCAGGAGCGCGCGTACGCCGTTGCCGATCAGGTTGACCGTCGTCTCGTGGCCCGCGACGAGCAGCAGGAAGGCCATGCCGCGCAGTTCGGTGGGTGAGAGGCGGTCGCCGTCCTCTGCGGTGGTCCGGATGAGCGCGCTCAGCAGGTCGTCGCCGGGCGTGGAGCGGCTCTTCTCGGCGATCAGTTCCGTGAGAAAACCGGCGAGTTCGACGAAGGCCGCGTACTCCTCCTCTCCGCCGGTGGGCGCGACGACCTGGGTCGAGAGGCGGCGGAACATGACCCGGTCGATGTCGGGCACCCCGAGCAGCTCGCAGATGACGACGAACGGCAGCGGGAAGGCCAGGGCCTCGATCAGGTCGGCGCGGCCGCGCGGCACCATCGCGTCGAGCAGCTCGTCGGTGATCTTCTGTACACGCGGGCGCAGTCGCTCGATCCGACGCGGGGTGAACTCGCGGGCGACGAGTTTGCGGAGTCTGCCGTGCTCGGGTGCGTCGGCCGTCAGCAGGTGGGGGCCGATCAGTGATGATTCCAGGTTCTCGTAGCCGAGTGCGGCCGGGGACTTGACCAGGCGCGAGTCGGTCAGCGCGGCCCGCGCCGCCTCGTGCCCGACGACGAGCCATGCCTCGTAGGCTCCCCCTGAGCCCGGCACGCGCACGTGGTGGACCGGGCCGATGGCCCTGAGCCGCTCGTAGACGGGATACGGATCCGCGAAGAACTCGTCGTCACCGCCCGCGTACTCCCCCAGATCGACGGTCACGCTCGCCCCTCCCCGGCTCGTCCACGCTCGTCCGTCCCCTCACCCTGTCCAACGACCGGTGCTGTGCCTGAGTTCCGGGGCGTGCGGTGACAGGCACGATCACTCTCGTCCGTCAGCGGGGACCCGGGCGGCCGGGCCGGGCGGAGCCCGTTCGAGGTCGGGGGAGGGGGCGACCGACGACAACACCGCGGGTGCGAAGCCCCTCCCCCGCGCCCGAAGGTCCGAGGACCGGCGACTTCCCCGGCCTGGGGAAGAGCCGGGTTCAGCAGGAGAAGTCGATCAGGTCGAACGACGCGTAGTGGTCAGAGGTGTAGTAGTCCTCCTGGCTCCGCTCGCCGGTGACGATGCGGCGGGCGCCGCGGGTCGGGGAGCCCGGCGTGATGACCGTGTACTCGTGGTAGTAGCCGGTGGGCTCCGACGGCAGGATGCCCTCACGGTTCTGGAAGACCGTGCCGTCCTGGGAGTACGGGAACGGGCCGTCGGAGGCGATCAGGTCCAGCGTGTCGTACGCCTGCGACGGCAGGTCGGAGTAGCAGATGCTGCCGACCGAATCGGCGGAGAGGGTGGCGGTGGAGACCGTGGGGGCGGAGGCGGCCGGAGCCGGGGCCGCCTGGGCGGCGACCGCGGTGGGGCCGCCGACGAGGAGGGCTGCGGCGAGGGCCGCGACACTGAGAAAACGTGGGGGTGTCTTCATGCCCGTAAGTGTGACGCGCGTAGACGGGTACGCGTCAACACCAACTACCGCTCGTTCTCCACGAGTTCACGTGGCGCCCGGTGGGCACCGATGTGTTTCGGCCACCGGGCGGCCGACACGCGCGGCGCCCACGGCGGCGCTATCCGGTGTGCGTGGAGAAAAGGCCGCCCGTCATGCCTTCCTTGTCGCCGCCCTGGGCCTTGCGCAGCGCGTTGGCGAGGCCCTCGATGGTCATGGACTGAAGGATCACGCGCCCGTCGCCCTCCAGTGTCGCCAGCGAGAGCCCCTCGCCGCCGAAGACCGCGTTCATCAGGCCCTGCCGGTTCAGGCCGCCGATGCGCTCGACGCCGTACCGGATGCCTTCCTCGAAGGCGACGATGCAGCCCGTGTCGACCTCGATGCGACCGCCGAAGTCCGCCGGGTTGAGGTCGATGAAGTTGCCCGAGCCCGCGATGATCACGGTGCCGCGGCCGGTGAACTTCTCCAGGACGAAGCCCTCGCCGCCGCGCCGCCCGGTCCTGCCGCCCTGCCAGGCGATGCCGAACTCGACGCTCGACTCCGCGGCGACGAACGCGTCCTTCTCGGCGAACCACGCGCGCGTGCCGTCGAGTTCGAGGGCGCGCATCTCTCCCGGCAGCACGCCCGCGAAGCCGACCGTGCCCTCGCCGCCCTGCGACGTGAAGTACTGGAAGGCGAGCGATTCGCCCGCGAGCGCGCGCTGGCCGACCTGCATGGCCGTGCCCATGGCCTGGCGCAGCATGCCGCCCATGCCGCCGCCCGCGCCACCACCCTGGCCCTGCCCCTGGGCCTGGCCGCCCTGGGAGGGGCCCGACAGGCGCGTCTCCATGCTCACGTTCGCCGTCTTGAACAGGAACTTTCCGGCCTCGCAGTAGACGGTCTGGCCGGGGGCGAGGTTCACCACGGCCATCTGCATGGCATTGCCGACGATCTCTTGCTGAAGGGTCACAGCGGTACAACGCGCGGCGCGGGCCGAATGGTTCCGCGTCGCGATGAGCAAGGCGGCCCTGACCGGGCTGACCAAGGCACTCGCCCGGGAACTCGGCGGGCGCGGCATCACCGCGAACATCGTCCACCCCGGGCCGACCGACACCGACATGAACCCGTCGGACGGGCCGTCCGCGTCCTGGCAGGCGTCCATGACGGCGCTCGGCCGGTACGGGACGGTGGAGGAGGTCGCCGCGACCGTGGCCCATCTGGCGGGCCCGGACGCCGCGTACGTCACCGGCGCCGAGTTCGTCGTGGACGGCGGGTTCGCCGCGTGAGGGCGTGACGGGCGCGGGAAGATGCGGGGCGCACCAGTGCTGTCCAGGCCGGTGCGCCCCGCATGTCTGTGTGCCCCCGGCTACTCGCCCAGCTCCGCGTGGCGCGCGGCCAGACGGGAGGCGCCCTGCCCGGTCAGGGAGCCGTACAGGCGAAGGCGGGAGATGCCGCCGTCGGGGTAGATGTCCACGCGCGCGTGGGTGCCCACCGCCGGGGTGTCGAGGACGAAGCGGTGGTTGGTGTCGGGCTGCATGCGGGTGCGCGGCAGCACCTCGACCCACTCGCCGGACCCGCCTTCGGAGTCGTCCTTGACGGAGACGGACGCCCAGCCGGCGCTGTTGCCCTTGAGGTACGCCGTGTCGATCTCCAGGGCGCGGATCTCGGAGTGGGCGACGAGCTGGTAGCGGATCCAGTCGTTGCCGTTGTCGCGGCGGCGCCGGGTCTCCCAGCCGTCGTCCATCTTGCGGGAGCGGCCCGGCTGGATGGTGTTGGTGGCGGGCGAGTAGAAGAGGTTGGAGGCGTCCTCGACACTGCCGCCGTTCTCCAGGGCGACGACGTCGAACGTGCCGAGCGTGGCCAGCCACTTGGGGTCGGGCACGACCTCGCCGTGAACGCGCAGGCGGGCGATGCCGCCGTCGGGGTGCTGGTTGACGCGCAGGTGGGTGAAGCGCTGCTCGACATCGACCGCGAAGCCGTTGGCCGCGTGGCCGCCGATGGCGGTGCGCGGCACCAGGGTCGTCCACTTCACGTCGTCGGCGAGGAGTTCCTCGGGCGTGGGCGCGCCCGCCACGGAGGTCGCCTCGACGGACACGGCCTGCGGGTAGTTGCCGCGGAAGTGGGCGGTGTCGATGACGATGCCGCGTACGACGCCGGGGGCGCCGAGCCGTACGAGGGCCCAGTCGTGGTCGTCGGCGGTGGGCCACGGGTGCTCGGGGCCGGTACCGCGGCGACGGCGGGTCTCCCAGCCGTCCATGACCTTGCCCTTGTGGCCGAAGTGTTCCGGGTCGAACTCGGCGCGCTCGGGCACGAGCAGGTTCTCGCGCTGGGCGAAGAACTCGTCGTTGGCGGCGATCACACCGGCGCCGAGCTGGCGGGCGGCGAGGTCGGCGTACTGGGTGAACGGGAAGTCGGCGGTGCGGTAGTCCGCGTACGGGTCGCCGCCGCCGTAGGGGCTGGCGTCACCGGTGAAGCCGGGTATCTCGGGGGTGCCGGCGGAGCCGGGGGTCGCGGACATGTTCACTTGTTCCTTTCGAGCAGCTTGCCTGCGGGGGCGGTGAACTCACCGTCGGAGACGATGCGCTGACCGCGCAGCCAGGTCGACCTGACGACACCGTGCAGCGTCTTGCCCGCGTAGGCCGTGACGCGGTTGCGGTGCTGGAGGTGGGCCGGGTCGACCGTGAAGGTCTCGTCGGGCGCGAGCACCGCGAAGTCGGCGTCGCGGCCGACGGCGATGGCGCCCTTGCGGTCGTCGAGCCCGACGAGCGCGGACGTGCGCTCCGACATCCAGCGGACCACGTCCTCGAGGGAGTACCCGCGGGCGCGGGCCGCGGTCCACACCGCCGACAGGCTCAGCTGGAGACCGGAGATGCCGCCCCACGCGGTGGCGAAGTCGTCGGTCTTCAGGTCGGCGGTGGACGGCGAGTGGTCGGTGACGACGCAGTCGATGGTGCCGTCGGCGAGCGCCTGCCAGAGCAGGTCCTGGTTGGCGGCCTCGCGGATCGGCGGGCAGCACTTGAACTCGCTGGCCCCGTCGGGGACTTCCTCGGCGGTGAGCGTGAGGTAGTGCGGGCAGGTCTCGACGGTGACCTTGACGCCCTCGGCCTTGGCGGCCGCGATCAGCGGAAGGGCGTCGGAGGACGACAGGTGCAGGATGTGGATGCGGGCGCCGATCCGCTTGGCGGTGTCGATGAGCCCCTTGATCGCGGCGTCCTCGGAGACGCGCGGCCGGGTGGCGAGGTAGTCGTCGTACTTCGGCCCGCTGTGGTGCGGGGCGACGTCCAGCTCGTGCGGGTCCTCGGCGTGCACGATGAGCAGACCGCCGAACCCGGCGATCTCGGCCATGGAGGCGGTGAGCTGGTCGTGGTTCAGATGCGGGAACTCGTCGACCCCGGACGGCGACAGGAAGCACTTGAAGCCGAAGACCCCGGCGTCGTGCAGGGGGCGCAGGTCCTTGACGTTGTCGGGCAGGGCGCCGCCCCAGAAGCCGACGTCGATGTGGGCCTTGGCGGCGGCCACGTCCTTCTTCGTACGCAGGTTGTCGACGGTGGTCGTCGGCGGCAGGGAGTTGAGCGGCATGTCGACGAGGGTCGTGATGCCGCCGGCCGCGGCGGCGCGGGTGGCCGTCCAAAAGCCCTCCCACTCGGCGCGCCCCGGGTCGTTGACGTGCACGTGGGTGTCGACGATGCCGGGCAGCAGCACGTCGTCGCCGAAGTCCTCCAGCCGGGCGCCGGCCGGTACCTCCGCGTCGTGCGCGAGCACCCCGACGATCTTCCCGGCGGCGACGGCGACCGACGCCGGGCGCGTACCGTCGGGGGTGATGACTCGGGTCGAGCGCAGGACCAGTTCGGCGTCGGACACCTCGTCCACCTCAGTCCTCCTCAAGGGGCCTCCCAATTTCAACGTTCTGTTGAAGGAGTTTTCACTCCTGGTTCACGGTCCGTCAAGGGTCCACGGCACACGGCGGGCGCCGCGGGCACTCTCTGGACGTTTCCACAAAGTGGAATTAATATTCCGTTGAGCAGAACGTAGCTACCGACGAACTTGGAGGTCAAGGGAGCACTGGCCGGCAGACCGCCGGGTAGGCTGCACCATCGCCCGCCCGTCACCCACCGCCTCCCCACACGAGGCCGTCGGCCGCCCCTGTGATTCAGCGCCCCGAAAGGAAACCGCGCCGTGTCGATGTCCAGCGCAAGCTCTGCGGAGACCGCGACCGCCAAGCCCGCACCCACCGGCGGTGTGCAGTCCCTCGAGCGCGCCTTCGACCTGCTCGAGCGGATGGCCGACGCCGGTGGAGAGGTCGGCCTGAGCGAGCTGTCCGGCAGCAGCGGCCTGCCGCTGCCCACCATCCACCGGCTGATGCGCACGCTGGTCGCCTGCGGGTACGTACGCCAGCAGCCCAACCGGCGCTATGCGCTCGGCCCGCGCCTGATCCGCCTCGGCGAGTCGGCGTCGCGGCTGCTCGGCACGTGGGCGCGCCCGTATCTCGCGCGACTGGTCGAGGAGACGGGCGAGACGGCGAACATGGCGCTGCTCGACGGCGACGAGATCGTGTACGTGGCTCAGGTGCCGTCCAAGCACTCGATGCGGATGTTCACCGAGGTCGGACGGCGTGTGCTGCCGCACTCGACCGGTGTGGGCAAGGCGCTGCTCGCGCACACGCCCGCCGACGAGGTGCGGTCGCTGCTCGCGCGCACCGGGATGCCCGCGGCCACGGAGAAGACCATCACCACCCCGGACGGGTTCCTCGACGCCCTCGAAGAGGTACGCCGCACCGGGTACGCCGTCGACGACAACGAGCAGGAAATAGGAGTGCGGTGCCTCGCGGTGTCCGTGCCGGACTCGCCGACCGCCGCGGCGATCTCCATCTCCGGCCCCGCCGGGCGGGTCACGGAGGCGGCGACGGACAAGATCGTGCCCGTGCTTCAGCAGGTGGCGCGGGAGCTGTCGGCGGCTCTCGCCAGCTCCGGGGCGGCGTCCTAGCGGTGCGGTCGCGGTCGCCTTCGGCGGCCCTCGGCGCGGCTCGCGGGCCGCGCCGGTCCTCCGCGTCGCCGGTGTGCGGCGCTGTCCTCACGGCGCGGGGTCACCGGGCGGTCCCCAGGGCCGCCAAGGGGTCCACCGCCGTGATGCGGCGTACGGAGAGCGCGGCGCCCGCCACTGCGAGGACGGTCATCACGGCAGCCGGGCCGAGCGCCGCACCGGGCTCCAGGACGAACGGCACGTCCTTCGGCACGAACCTGCCGACGAGGGCCGCGAGCCCGGTTCCCACGGCCGCCCCGGCCACGAGCAGCAGCACGGCCTGTCCCAGCGCGTCGCGCAGCAGATACGCGGTCGAGGAGCCGAGCGCCTTCAGGACCGCGATGTCCGCGCTGCGCTGGATCGTCCAGACGGTGAAGAACGCGCCGACGACCAGCGCCGAGATGACGAAGAGGAAGGCGCGCATCAGCCGCAGGGAGCCGTTCTCCGCCCGGTAGGAGCCGAGGGCCGACAAGGAGCCGTCGAGCGTTGTCGTACGCGTTCCCGCGGCTGCGTCGGCCGCCGTCAGGTCCGCACCGGGGCGTGTTCGCAGCGCGATCACCGTGGCCTGGTCGCCGTGGCCGCCGGTGTGCGCGGCCGGGGCCAGGGACCGCCAGTCGGCGAGGCCCGCCCAGACGACCGGCGTGTGGCTGTAGGACGCGTCACCGCAGACCGCCGACACGGTGAGGTTGCGGCCGCCCGCCGTGATCCGCGAGCCGGGGCGCGCCCCGAGGCCGTCCGCCGCGCCCGTGGACAGCACCACGGTGCCGGGCCCCGGCGCGTCGGGGGCGAGGCCGGAGTCCGGCCGCACCCCGAACACGGAGACCGCGGCGGTACCGCGCCCGGCGGTCGCCTCGATCGTCGTGATGCCGAGCGGTTCGGCGCGCACCACACCGGGCCGCGCCGCCAGCCGCCGCCACTGCGCCGCGCGCACCGTCGAGGCGGTGAACGACACCGTCCGCCCCGCGGCGGGCCGCCCGAACGCGATGTGGTCGGCGGGCAGCCCGGTGAGCGCGGACGTGTTGTCCCGGGCGAGGCCCCCGGTCAACCCGGACAGCAGGCCCACCAGCAGCGTGATCAGTACGATGACGGCCCCCATCAGGGCGAAGCGTCCCTTGGCGAACCGTAGATCTCTGCATGCGACGAACATGATGTCCACCCTGGGGCCCCGGGCCCACGCGGGCGGCGCGCCACAACGGCGTTCACCGATACCGGCGACACCTGTCCGCCGACGCCCGCGCCGACCCCCGCCTCATCCGACCGTCCCCGCCCCCATCGGCGTCCGCTGCCTCAGTCGGCGTCCGCTGCCTCGGCGTCCGCTCCACCGCACCGACGCGCCCTCACCCGCGTCCGGCCGGCCCGCCGAACAGCTCCACCGCGCCCCGCACCTGGGCCAGCGCCTCGCCCAGGGCACTGACCGAGCCGACCGCCCCCGCGACCAGCAGCAGGGAGCGGCGCAGCCGCGCCGCCTCGGGCGACCCGCCGACCGCCATGGCGTCGAGCGCCGCGAGTTCGTCCTCTGCGACGGCACGGTCGGGGAACTCGGCCGGGTGAGCGGCGAGTTCGCGGCGCAGCCTGGACACCGCGGCGCGCAGCGCCGTCACCCGAGGGTCCTGATCGCCGCTCGTCACCCGCCGCCTCTGCTTCACGATCCGCAACGAAGCTCTCCCCTCGCACGTCGTTGTGCGCTGTCTCCGCACCGGCGCCACCCCACCCCGAACCTTGTTCGGGCGGCCAACTCCGGTACGTGGCCGACCAGTTAACGCCACATGACCCGCCCGCGCCAGTCCGTTGCGCAAGGCAACCGAGAACGCGGGCCCGGCGCGGCGCGCACCGGCGCGGGCGGTGCGGTATGCAGGGGTCATGACGACGAACGAGACGGGTGCGGTTGCGGGTGCCGGTGCGGTCGCGGGGCTGTTGCTCGCCGCGGGCGGCGGGCGACGGCTCGGGGGCCGCCCCAAGGCGCTGCTCCCTCACCAGGGACGGCCCCTGGTGGAGCACGGGGTGCGGGTGCTGCGGGAGGGCGGCTGCGGGCCGGTGCACGTGGTGGTCGGGGCGGCGGCCGCCGACGTACGCGCGCGTGCCGCGCTCGACGGATGCGTGGTGGTCGAGAACCCGCAGTGGCGGCAGGGCATGGGCTCGTCGCTGCGGGCGGGCCTCGGCTCGCTCCTCGGCACCGGCTCGGCCGCCGCGCTCGTGCTGCTCGTGGACCAGCCGGGGATCGGCCCGGCGGCCGTGCGCCGGGTACGTGAGGCGTTTCACTCGACGGATTCGCTGGCGGCGGCCGCGTACGACGGCGAGCGCGGCCATCCGGTGCTGTTCGGACGCGCCCACTGGGCGGGCATCGCGGCGAGCGCCGCAGGTGACCAGGGGGCCAGGGCCTATCTGAAGGAGCACGCGGGGGCCGTGGAACTGGTCGAGTGCGGGGACGTGGCACAGGCGTACGACATCGACACCCCGGCCGATCTCGGCCACCTTGAGTAAGAGCGGTGGCACTGAGCGCCACGTTCTGTCGATCCTGAGAATCTCGACGTCAACAAACCATTGAACTTCCACAATGAGGAAACTACTATCCACTGTTCAGAAGGGCCGGTCCCTGGTGAGGGACCCGCAGACGTACGTTCGGCGTACCCGGCACCCCGTGCCGCCCGCGCCTGCTCGCTGAAGGAAGTGACAGCTCATGTCCGCACCAGCGCCGTCCCCGCTGGCCATCGTCGACGCACCGTCCCTGCCACGGCAGGACGAGGTCCTCACCGACGCGGCCCTCGCCTTCGTGGCCGAGCTGCACCGGCTGTTCACGCCCCGGCGTGACGAGCTCCTCGCCCGCCGCCGCGAGCGCCGCGCCGAGATCGCCCGCACCTCCACGCTCGACTTCCTTCCCGAGACCGCCGCGATCCGCGAGGACGCCTCCTGGAAGGTCGCCGAGGCCCCGGCCGCCCTCGACGACCGCCGCGTCGAGATCACCGGCCCCACCGACCGCAAGATGACGATCAACGCGCTGAACTCCGGCGCGAAGGTCTGGCTCGCCGACTTCGAGGACGCGTCGGCGCCGACCTGGGAGAACGTCATCGGCGGCCAGCTCAACCTCACCGCCGCGTACACCCGCACCATCGACTTCACCGACGAGCGCACCGGCAAGTCGTACGCGCTGCGCCCGGCCGACGAACTGGCGACGGTCGTCATGCGCCCGCGCGGCTGGCACCTCGACGAGCGCCATCTGGTGGACGAGGCCGGCAAGCCCGTCCCCGGCGCCCTGGTCGACTTCGGCCTCTACTTCTTCCACAACGCCAAGCGCCTCATCGAGCTCGGCAAGGGCCCGTACTTCTACCTGCCGAAGACCGAGTCGCACCTCGAGGCCCGCCTGTGGAACGACATCTTCGTCTTCGCCCAGGACTACGTCGGCATCCCGCAGGGCACCGTCCGCGCCACCGTGCTCATCGAGACGATCACGGCCGCGTACGAGATGGAGGAGATCCTCTACGAGCTGCGCGACCACGCGAGCGGGCTGAACGCCGGGCGCTGGGACTACCTCTTCTCCATCGTCAAGAACTTCCGTGACGGCGGCGCCAAGTTCGTCCTGCCGGACCGCAACCTGGTGACGATGACCGCGCCGTTCATGCGCGCGTACACGGAGCTGCTCGTGCGCACCTGCCACAAGCGCGGCGCGCACGCCATCGGCGGCATGGCGGCCTTCATCCCGTCCCGCCGGGACGCCGAGGTCAACAAGGTCGCCTTCGAGAAGGTCCGCGCCGACAAGGACCGCGAGGCGGGCGACGGCTTCGACGGCTCCTGGGTCGCCCACCCGGACCTGGTCCCGATCGCCATGGAGTCCTTCGACAAGGTCCTCGGCGACAAGCCCCACCAGAAGGACCGGCTGCGCGAGGACGTCTCCGTGGCGCCCGGCGACCTCATCGCCATCGACTCGCTCGACGCGAAGCCCACCTACGCGGGTCTCGTCAACGCCGTCCAGGTCGGCATCCGTTACATCGAGGCGTGGCTGCGCGGTCTCGGCGCCGTCGCGATCTTCAACCTGATGGAGGACGCGGCGACGGCGGAGATCTCCCGCTCGCAGATCTGGCAGTGGATCAACGCCGGTGTCGTCTTCGAGACCGGCGAGCACACGGGCGAGACGGTCACCGCCGACCTCGCCCGCAAGGTCGCCGCCGAGGAACTGGCGAACATCAAGGCCGAGATCGGTGAGGATGCCTTCGCGGCCGGCAAGTGGCAGCAGGCCCACGACCTGCTCCTCCAGGTCTCCCTGGACGCCGACTACGCGGACTTCCTCACCCTGCCCGCGTACGAGCAGCTCCGCTGACACGTTCGGCACGTCCGGCACGTCCGCGTCGTAGAAGGCCCCTCGGCACCGCACAGCGCCGGGGGGCCTTCGCCTGCCAGGTGTCACCCCAGGTGCACGGACCAGTCCTGCTCGGCCCCCGGCCTGCCGTGCAGATCCGGCACGTGCTTGAGCCACGCCGGACGGCCCCGCCGGGTGACCGCGGCCCGCCGGGCGTCCGCCGCGGCCAGCTCGTCCCGCGAGGGAAAGTCCGTGGGCAGCCACGCCGCCGACGCACCGGCCCTGGCCAGCAGATACCTCACGTACGCCGCCCGCACGGCCCCCGGCGTCGCGAAGCCCGGCTCATCCGTGAGCCACTCGTCCGGAACGAGGTCCAGGACCTCGCGCAGCAGGTCCTCGGTGACCTTGGGCGCCAGCTCGGCGTCGGCCGCGCGCGTGTCGGGGCCGTAGCCGCCCAGCGCGTGGTGACGGAAGTCGTACGCCTTGTCGTGGCCCTTGTCCGGAGGGGCGCCGTCCCACCGGTGGTGGAAGACGAGCGCCGCGCCGTGGTCGATGAGCCAGAGCCTGGGCGGGGCCGTGCCGAAGGTCGGCCAGACCATGAGGTTCGAACTGTGCACCGTGCGGTCGACGTTGACGGTGAGCGCGTCGAGCCAGACGACGCGGCCCGCTTCCAGCGGGTCGAGCGCGAACGTCTCGGCGACCTCGGGGGTGAAGTCCACCGCGCCCGGCAGGAAGTCCATCCCCAGGTTGAGCCCCGCACTCGCGCGCAACAGGTCCTGGACCTCCTGGTGCGGCTCGTCCGTGGCGATCGCCGGGTCGAAGCGGGCGAGGACGAGCTCGGGAAAGCGCAGCCCGAGCCGCCGCGCCAGCTCCCCCACGACGATCTCGGCGACCAGCGCCTTGACGCCCTGCGCGGAGCCGGTGAACTTCAGGACGTAGGTGCCCAGGTCGTCCGCCTCGACGACACCGGGCACGGAGCCGCCCGCGCGCAGCGGATGCACATACCTGGTCGCGGTGACCTCTCTGAGTGTCTTCAAAGGCTCCACAGATCACATACCTTGCGTTGCGCGCCGGGCCTCACAGGGCCGCCGTCCGTCACTGACCGTACGCCCTTTGCCTCCGGTCTCCGGCACGAATCGGGCGTCGCGACCGAGCGTGACCGCGGGTGAGGAGTGACCGGGCCGCCGTGCCGACGCCGTCGCGTCTCACGCCCACGGCGCGGAGCGACGGCGCGGCGGCGGGTTCAGGGAGGTGTGAGGGCGTTGACCTGTGCGGCGAGGTCGGGGTGGGTGGCGGTCAGGTGGGGGTGGGTGGCGTTGAGGGGGCGGATGAGGTCGGCGGGGTCGTCGTGGGCGAGGGCTGCCCGGAGTTGACTGAGCGGCAGGCGGGCGGCGGCGGGCAGGTCGGTGAGGGCGGTGATCTGGCCGGCGATGCGGCGCAGGTCGGCTGCGTTGCGGCGGGCCCAGGTGGCGGCGTGGCGTTCGGCGGCGCGGTGCTCGCGGGTGGCCTGGACGCGTTGCTCGCCGGTGGTTCCGGCGGGGCCGGGCCGACCCCGCAGGTAGCGGCGTTCGGCGGCCTGGCGGCTGGCGACGCCGAGAGGGTGGGCGAGCTCGGCCCAGCTGGCACCCGCGTCCCGGGCCGTCTCGATCAGGCCGGTTTCCCATCCGGCGAGCTGCTCGCGCACCTGCCGCAACAGCAGAAGAGAGGCCAGGGCCTGCTCCGGACCGACGTCGTGCGTCTCGGCAGTGCCGGGGGCCTCCTGCCGGGCCGCGTGCAGGGCGTCCTCTATGGCTCGGAGGGCCGCCGCGGCGGCGAGGAACGACGCCGGGCTCCGCGTGTCGGCGCTGGGCCGGGCCGACGGTTCGGCCGGGGTCATGGGCACCTCCCTCGGATGTCATCCATTGGACGACACTCGCGTTTGTCATCTGATGGATGACATGGTACAACGGCTTCAGTGAGGCGCATTGGCAGCAACTGCCCGAACCCACTGGAGGTGTTTTCACCATGTTGATGCGCACTGACCCCTTCCGTGAGCTCGACCGGCTGGCTCAGCAGCTGATGGGCCCGGGCACCTGGTCCCGGCCGTCCCCGATGCCCATGGACGCCTACCGCGAGGGCGACGTGTACGTCGTGGCCTTCGACATCCCCGGCGTGAGCGCGGACGCGATCGACATCGACGTCGAACGGAACATGCTGACCGTCAAGGCCGAGCGCCGGCCGGTGGCCAAGAGCGACGACGTGCAGATGGAACTGTCGGAGCGGCCCCTGGGCGTCTTCTCCCGGCAGATCGTGCTCGCCGACACCCTCGACACCGAGCACATCCAGGCCGGCTACGACGCGGGCGTGCTCACCCTGCGTATCCCCATCGCCGAGCGCGCCAAGCCCCGCAAGATCACCATCGGCGTCGGAGACGACCGCAAGGAGATCTCCGGCTGAGCCGGACGGACAAGGGCTCGAACAGCGGCCGAGGACGGGCGTCCGATCTCCGATCTCCCGCTCGCCCGTCCTCCGCGCCCCGTGAACCGAGGAAGGGGTGATGGTCGGCGTGACCGTGCGACGGGACGCGTTCCTCGACCAGGTGAAGGAACGCGGCGAGTACGACACCCTGCACGAAGCCGAACGCGCGGCCCGCGTGGTGCTCGCCCTGCTGGGCGCACACCTGGTCGGCCAGGTACGTGCCCGGCTGGCGGCACGTCTGCCGGAAGGCTTCGCCCTGATCCTGCTCAACCCGCTGCAGAGCGCCGAACCGCTGTCCCCGGAGCGGTTCGTGCGCGCGACCGCGGCCTGGATCGAGGGGGCCACCGAACAGACCGCGGCCTGGGACGTCAGCGCCGTCCTGTCCACCGCGGCCGACGCCGCCGGCGACGAACTCCTCAAGGAGATCCTGCTCCAGCTCCCCGCGGGCTACGACCTCCTCTTCGGCCGCCCCCAGCCCACCTGACCACCCACCCCCGGTGGCCCGTGACCGGACACCGGCCACCGGCCACCACGACCTGGTGACAGAAAGGCAACCACCGCAGTGATGTCCGACCAGAGCGCACCGCTCCAGCACCCGTACACCGCGGAGTACGAGCAGATGCTGGACAAGGTCCGCTACGAAGGCGCCTACCCCACCCGGGAGCGCGCCGAGGAAGCCGTCCGCCAGGCCCTCGCGGGGCTGGGGCGCCAGCTCACCGGCGACGAACGCGTCGACCTGGCCGCCCGCCTGCCCCTCGAAGCCGCACGCATCCTCACCGCCCAGATCCCGGACACCCAGCCGCTGCGTGGCTGGGCCTTCGTCAAGGACCTCGCCGCCCGCACCGGCGCCTCCCTGGCCACGACCCGCTGGGACACCGGATCCGTCTTCTGCGCCGTCGCGGCCTACGCCGGCCCCGAACTGCTGACCCGCATCCTCCAGCAGCTCCCCTCCGGCTACGCACTGTTGTTCGGTCGCGCCGAACTCGCCCCCGCCGCGTAGAAGGCCCGGGCCGCCGCCACCGACGAGCGGTGGCCCGGTCCGATCCGGCCGCACGGACGGACGGACATCGACTGGTCAGTTCTCCTCGGGTACCGGAAGCGGCTGCCGCCAGGGCGTGGACGTGTCGATGTCCGGTGCGCTCGCGCCGAGCGACCGCGCGGCGGCCCTGGCCTCCCTCGCGACGGAGACGGCGAGAAGGCGGAAAGGCGCAGAGGCCCGAAGCTCGACGCACACGACAGGTCTGCTCGGCCGAATGGCCACGAAGTCCTTCCCGGCGTGATGGCGGCGCGTGCCGATGCACCGCGCCCCGGGGATCCAGAGGCCACGGTGCGGAACCCCGCGCAGAACGCGCCACCAGTCGGGTTCGACGGTCACCCGGTTCACCGCGGACAACGGCACGCGCACATCGCCGCGGCGCGCGGCTGCCTTCTCCCACCACGACAGGTGCACGACCACGTCATCGCCGTCAACGAACATCCGTGCCATCGCTCGGCTCCTCCTTCCCATCCTCGCTCGAAAGGCCGCGAGCTGTCGCGCGGGCGCGCCCGGCCGCCCGTGGCCGTCGGCGTCCCTTGACCCCTGGGTACCATCGCGGCATGCCGTCGGCCGACCCCGAGATACCCGCACCTACCTGCGCAAACGCCCTACAGGACGTACCGTCGCAGACTAGGATGAACCCTGGCGCAGCGGGCAGCGGGCAGCGGGCAGCGGGCAGCGGGCAGCGGGCAGCGGGCAGCGGGTTCGGCGGGGCGGACGGTCTTGTTCGCCGTACGGTCGGCGGCGGCGCTGCACCGGCTCCTCGACGCGCTTCCCGTCTTCGAGGGCGACCCGCGCGTCCGCCGTCTGTTCACCCTCGCCCCCGGCTCCGAGTTCGGCATCGACGCACTCGCCGCGCTGGACGGCGCACACGCCAGGACCGTGCCGTGGGACATCGCCCGCACCGAGTCGTACGACCTGGTGATCGCGGCCAGTCCGAAGGGTGAACTGCACCTGCTCCATGGACCGTTGGCGCTGCTTCCACACGGTGCGGGGTTCAACAAGTCGCTGCACGGGGAGGGTTCGGCCGACTCGGCCTCGGGGCTCGATCCGGCCTACCTGCTGCGCCCGGACGGGCGGCCGCTGGCGGCACTGCACGCGCTGGCCCACCCGGACCAGGCGGCCCGGATCGCCGCGCAGTGCCCGGTCGCGGCCGACCGCGCCACGGTGGTCGGCGACCCCACGCTCGACCGGATCCTCGACTCCCGCACGCTGCGCGGCCGTTACCGCGACTCGCTCGGCACGGGCGGGCGGCGTCTCGTCGTGATCGCCTCCACGTGGGGCCGGGACGCCCTGCTCGCCCGCCGCCCGGACCTGCCCCACCGGCTTGCGACGGAACTGCCACTGGACGACTACCAGGTGGCGGCGATCGTCCATCCCAACGAACACAGCGCCGCCGGCACGTTCGACCTGGCGCAGAGGCTGCCGCCGGAGGTGTTCCTCGCCCGGCCGTACGAGGAGTGGGCGGCGCTCACGGTCGCCGCGGACGCCGTCGTCACCGACCACGGCTCGACGGCCCTGTACGCCGCCGCGCTCGGCCGCGCCGTCGTCTCCGCGCACGATCCGAGCCCCGAACTGCTGCCTGGCACGCCGATGGACCGCCTGCTCGCCGCGGTGCCCCGTCTGCCGCGCGCCGCGGACCGGCCGGGCGCACTGCTCGACGCGCTGCTGGCGGCCCACCGGACGGACGTGGTGCGCGAGGCGGCCCGCGCCGCGTTCGCCGACGAGGCCCGAGGTCACAGTCTCGCCCTGCTGCGCACAGCCCTGTATGCGCATCTCGGCCTGGAGCCGTACGCCCACCACGAGCCCGTGCCCCGGCTGCTCCCGGTTCCCCGGCCGCCCGAACATCGACCGCCTGCCGCGCATGCCGTGACAGTGCATCCGGCGGGAGCAGCACCCGGGGCGGGGCTCGTCCGCGTCGAGCGGCGGCCGGTGCGCACGGACGTGCCCGCGCACCACATCGCCGCCGAGGAGGACGCGGTGCAGACGCGCTACGCGGCGCGGGCCGCCGTCCTGTACCGGCGCGGCCGGGCCGACGACGCGGTCCGCTGGACGGCCGAGGCCCTCGACCGCTACCCCTCGTGCCGCACGGCCGCCGCGCTGGCGTCCCCGTACCTGTGTCTCGTGCGCCGCCGCGCCGAGCCCGACCGGCTGACCGAGCTGCGGATCACGCCGCACGACACCGCCCGCGTCCCGGACCCGGCCACGGCGGTCTCCGCGCTGCACGCGCTACCGGCGGCCCGCCGCGGCGACACCTTCACCTTCCGGGCGGGCCCCGCGGTGTGCACCGTACGCCTCTGCGAGGTCCCGCTTCCGTGAAATGATCGTTGCGCAGGAGCAGTTGACCGAAGCATCGGGCGGCGAAGCCCGCCGACGCATCACTCAGGGGGGCGGGTCGGCATGCGCGGACTCGGCGGCAGGAACGGGATCGACGTGGCCGTCGTCGGCGGCAGCATCGCCGGGTGCGCCGCCGCACTGGCGGCACGGCGGGCCGGGGCCGAGCGGGTCACGGTGTACGAGCGTGCGCCGGGGCCGCTGGGCGAGCGCGGCGCCGGGATCGCGATGCACAACGACCGGTACGCGGAGCTGGAGGCGGCCGGGTTCGCGGACGCGGCCATGCCGTGGATACAGATGACCCGGCGCGGCTGGTACGTGCGCGACGACCGGCCCGGAACGGATCCGCGCGGGCGACGCGTGTGGACGACGAACTTCCCGTTCCGCACCTACAACTGGGGCCCGCTGTGGCGTCAGTTGAGGCGGCGTGTGCCCGGTGATGTCGCGTTCCGCTCGGGGGTCGAGGTGTCGCGGGTGACGGCCCGGCCGGGCGGCGGCGCGCAGGTGCACACGGCGACGGGCAGCAGCGGTCACGACCTGGTGATCGGTGCGGACGGGTACCGGTCGCTCGTGCGGGCGGCGGCCTGCGGCGACGTACGGCCGCACTACACCGGCTACGCGGCCTGGCGCGGCGCCTTCCCCGCCACCCGCCTCACGGACCCCGATCTGTGGCCCGATGACGAGCTGGTCTACGGCCTGTTCCCCGGCGGGCACCTCATCGCGTACCGCATCCCGGACCCGGACGGCGGCGCGCCGCGGATCAACTGGGTGGTCTTCACGGCCCCACCGCCCGGCACCACCGAGCGTCTCGACACGCCGACGAGCCTGCCGCCAGGCCGGCTGCCTACCGAGCTGACCGGCCATCTCACCCAGGTCGCCCGGGAGTTGTTGCCGCCGTACTGGCGTGACCTCGTCCTGCTCACCACGCCCGAAGAGCTCTTCTTGCAACCGCTGTACGACTTCACGGCCGACCGGTACACGGCGCCGGGCATGGCGCTCGTCGGGGACGCCGCGACGGTCGCCCGTCCGCACACCGGCGCGGGAGCGGTGAAGGCGCTGCAGGACGCGGCAGCCCTGCGATCGGCGCTCGCCGGTGCGGAGCGCCTGCCCGACGCCCTCGCCGCCTACGACGCCGACCGGGCGCCCACCGGCCGCGCCATGGTCGACCTGGGCCGCCGCCTCGGCCGCATGCTGGTCCAGGAGACACCCGACTGGGCCGCGATGGACGAGCGCACGATCAGCGACTGGTGGCGGCGGGCGGACGGCGCGGGAGTGTTCGGCGGTCGCACGCTGCGCCGGTGAGGTCCTGCACAGGCCCGCCCCCCTTCAGCCCTCCCCCGTCTCTCCCCTGCGGGTCCTGATGCGTGCCGCTGCCTCCCGGTACTCCGCGGCCGCGGACGCGTCACCCCCCTCGGCGGCGATCCGGGCCAGCGCGTCGAGAGCGCCGAGCTGGTCGGCGGGCGCATTCCTGCGCCGCGCCGACGCGAGTGCGACGCCGTACAACTCTCTCGCCCTGCCGTTCTCTTGACGACGCAGTTCCAGGACCCGGCCGAGCGCGAGGGCCGTGCGGCCCGTCATCCGGTCACGGGCGAGGTCGCGGGCCTGGGCGTGGGCCGTCTCCAGCAGGTCGAGCGCCCGGGCGGTCCGGCCGAGGGCGGTCAGAGCCTTGCCCAACTGGTAGTTCTGCAACATGACGCCGTAGCGGTTCTCGATCCGCTCGTGCACGGCGCGTGCGGCTTCGTAGTCGGGAAGGGCCGCCGCCCACCGTCCCCGCTCGGCGTTGAGGCGGCCCCGGAACTCCAGTGCGGACGCGGCGAGTTTGCGGTCGTCGTCCGTGTCCGACAGCAGGCCCGCGGCGGCCACGGCCGTGTCCAGTTCCCGTTCGGCCTCGTCGTACTCCCCCTGTTCCCACAGGAGACGGGCCAGTTGGCAGGCCATGCGTACGCGAGCCGCCAGATTCTCGGCACGGCGGGCCGCCGCGAGGCCGATGCGGAACGCCTCCGACGTCTCGCGGTGCCGCGGGTGGTTCAGGTGGTGCGTCCACAGCGGCTCGCACAGCGCCCACGCCTGCGCGTCGAGCCGGTCGTCGTAGGCGATCCGCAGGCAGCGGCGCAGCGCGTGCCGCTCCGTCTCCAGCCAGCCGTACGCGGTGGCGGCCTCAGAAAGAGCGGGCTCGGCGGTGCCGGCGACGGCGGGTTCCGGTGTACTCACGGAGAGCCGCTTCCCGGCCGCCACGAGGTCGGCGCGCTGAGCCTGGCGCAGATACCACCGCACCAGCCGCTCCCTGGCGGAGCGGGCCACCGCGGCACGGTCGGCGTCCCGGGCACGGCGTGCCGCGTGCTCCCGGACGAGCGCGTGCATCACCAGACGTCCGTCCCGCACCTCGACGAGTCCGAGGCCCTCCAGCTCCTCGACGATCGCGTCGGTGGCGCCGTCGGCGGCGGCTTCGCCGGGTGCCACCGCGGCGCCCACGGCCTCCAAGGGCAGAGAAGACCCCACCGTTCCCAGCAACTCGTAGCAACGGCGGGCTGGTTCGGACAGCTCCAGGTACATCACCGTCCACACCGCCTCCACGAGCGGCACCCCCTCTTCGCGCAGCTGTGTCCTGAACTCCTCGGCCACGTGCGCCACAAGACGGCGACGGGCGCCGCGCAGCCGCGCAGCCACCACTCGCAGTGCGGCGGGCAACCCCTCGCAGAGCGCCGCGAGTTCGCGTACCGCCTCGGGTTCCTCGCCGAGGCGGGCCGCTCCCGCGCGACCGACGGCCTTCGTCAGGAGCTCCACCGCGTGCTCCAGGGGCAGCGGGGCCAGCGGCAGTTCGACGGCGTCGGCGTCCTCCAGGTCGTACAGCGGGCCGTGGCTCGCCACGATGACGACACTGCCCGGGCAGGAGGGCAGGAGCGGTTCGATCTCGCCGGCGTAGCGGACGTTGTCGGCGACCACGACGAACGGGGCGGCGGCGGTGTGCCGCCAGAACTGCCGTAGCCGGGCCTCCTCGGTGGAGCCGAGCCACTCCGGGTCGACGCCGAGGGAGCGCAGCAACTCGTCGAGGGCGTCGTACGGTTCGACGACGCCGTCCCGGCGTAGCGGGGCGAGGTCCACGTAGAGGACGCCGCACCGGCCGCCGGCGCGGTCCACGTCCTTGGCGAACCGCCTGGCGAGCCGGAAACCGAGAGTGGTCTTGCCGACGCCGCTGAGCCCGCTCAGGACGACGACGAGCGGCCGGTCGCCGTCGCCTCGCCGGTCGCGTACGCAGCGCTCGAACCGCTGCTGTTCGCCTTTCCGGTCCACGAAGTTGGGGACTTCGGGGCGTAACTGGCGTGGTGGCGGCGGTTCGTCGCTCGCGGGCCCGTGCACATGGACCGTGTCGATACGGCCCGCCTGGACGAGGCTGCCGACCCGGGACTGGCCGCTCACGGTGTTGTGGTGCGCATCGCCGTGCGGTTCCTCGGTCACGCCCTCACTCTAGGGGGCCGGCCGCCCGCCCGGTACCGGCTCCGAGCAGGCCCTTGGCCAGGGCGCCCGCGCCCTCGACCCGCACTCGGCCCGCCCGCGCGGCGTCCGTCAGACTCACGGCGCCCTGGGCGACTTCACGGCACACCTCGGCGTCCAGGGTCAGCCGCACGTCCGGCTCGCCGTTCGTGTACCGCCCGTCCCCGTACACCGGTTCACCGCCCGCGGCGGCCGCCCGTACGTGGAACACGCCCTCGTCCACGCTCACTTCGGCGATGCCGGGCTCGCCGAGCCGTTCAAGGTCGCGCAGCAGCGGCAACGCCAGCCAGTGCGCGCGGACGGCGTCGGTGGGGCGACGCTCGGCCAGGCCGGGGGCGCCCCACTCGCCCAGCGCCTGGAGGACCGGGAGCAGGCCGCGACCGCGCGCCGTCAGCTCGTAGACGTACGCCGACGCGGGCATGGAGAGCCTGCGGCGTTCGGCCAGACCGCCCTGTTCCATGTCCTTGAGACGGGTGGCCAGCATGTCCGTGCTGACGCCGGGCAGGTCGGCGTGCAGATCGGTGTAGCGGCGCGGGCCGGCGAGGAGCTCGCGCACGATCAGGAGGGTCCAGCGGTCCCCCACGGCGTCGAGGGCGCGGGCGACGGCACAGAACTGGTCGTAGCTTCGGCGTGGCATGGCGCGCAGTCTATTCAAGTCGTTGGACTTTCCAAGCTCGCACTTGGTAAAACCAAGCAGGATGAATCAGCGGGTACGTCTGGGAGGCACGCGCATGGAGTTCCGGCAGTCGAGCAAACTCGAGGACGTCTGCTATGAGATCCGGGGCCCGGTGATCGAGCACGCCGACGCGCTCGAGGAGGCCGGGCACAGCGTGCTGCGCCTCAACACGGGCAACCCCGCGCTCTTCGGCTTCGAGGCGCCCGAGGAGATCGTCCAGGACATGATCCGGATGCTGCCGCGGGCGCACGGCTACACGGACTCGCGCGGCATCCTCTCCGCGCGCCGCGCCGTCGCCCAGCGCTACCAGGCGCTCGGCCTGGAGGTCGGCGTCGACGACGTGTTCCTCGGCAACGGCGTGTCCGAGCTGGTCTCGATGGCGGTCCAGGCGCTGCTGGAGGACGGGGACGAGGTGCTGATCCCCGCCCCGGACTTCCCGCTGTGGACCGCGGTCACGACACTGGCGGGCGGCAAGGCCGTGCACTACCTCTGCGACGAACAAGCCGACTGGTACCCGGACCTGGCCGACATGGAGTCGAAGATCACCGACCGGACCAGGGCCGTCGTGATCATCAACCCGAACAACCCGACCGGCGCCGTCTACCCGAAGGAGATCGTCGAGGGCATCCTCGGCCTCGCCCGCCGCCATGGTCTGATGGTGTTCGCCGACGAGATCTACGACCAGATCCTCTACGACGACGCGGTGCACCACTGCGCCGCCACGCTCGCCCCCGACCTCGTCGTCCTCACCTTCTGCGGACTGTCGAAGACGTACCGGGTGGCGGGCTTCCGTTCCGGCTGGATGGTGGTGACCGGGCCTCGGCAGCACGCGAGGAGCTATCTCGAGGGCCTGACGATGCTGGCGTCGATGCGGCTGTGCCCCAACGCGCCCGCCCAGTACGCCATCCAGGCGGCCCTCGGCGGACGGCAGTCGATCCGCGAACTCACCGCGCCCGGCGGGCGGCTGCGCGAGCAGCGCGACACAGCGTGGGAGAAGCTCAACGAGATCCCGGGCGTGTCCTGTGTACGCCCCAAGGGCGCGCTGTACGCGTTTCCGCGACTCGACCCGAAGGTGCATCCGCTCGTCGACGACGAGAAGTTCGTCCTCGACCTGCTGCTGCGCGAGAAGATCCAGGTGGTGCAGGGCACCGGTTTCAACTGGCCGCGCCCCGACCACTTCCGTATCCTCACCCTCCCGTACGCTGACGATCTCGACGCCGCGATCAGCCGCATCGGCCGCTTCCTGAGCGGCTATCGACAGTGAGACGGGAGACCAGTGGACGTGGGCACCTGCGCCGCCTGTGCGTACCCGAGCCACACCCAGTTCGCCTCACCCGATCTGGTCGCCGGGATCGTCGCGGGTGAGGTCGACCGGGCGCACGATCCGGCGTGGCGGGAGTCGGGCGCGACAAACCTCGGTGACTACGCCCGCTGGTGCGGGCATCTGTGTGGGGCGACCTGCCTGCGCATGGCGCTCGGCGACCGGGCTCCTTCGCTGTTCGAACTCCGCGACGAGGCAGTGAGGTTCGGCGCCTACACGGTGGACGCCGAGGGTGAGATCCACGGCATGGTGTACGCCCCGGCAGTGAAGTACGTACGTGAGGTGTACGGGCTCGACGCCGCGGTGCATCGGGAGCTGACGGTGCGGGAGATCGGCGAACTGGTCGACGCGGGGCGCCTCGTGGTCGCTTCCGTGCACTGCTCGATCCGGCGGCCGGAGGAGCCCGCGCCGGGCCGCGGCGGGCATCTGGTCCTCGTCACCGGGCGCACGTCGACGCCGGACGGGGCGGGGCTCCACTTCCACAACCCCTCGGGAACGGACGCGGCGACCCGCACGGCGGACCTGCCGACGGGCCGGTTCGCGGACTTCTTCGCGGGGCGCGGTATGTCGCTGGCGCCGGGTGTGTGAGACGTGCTCACCACGCTCATCGCCGTCCTCGGCACGCTGCTCGGCTCGGTCGTCACCTACTGGTTCCAGGGGCGGGCCGCGGTGCAGGCCGCCGAACTGGCCCGCGCGGAGCAGCTGCGCCAGGAGCGCATCGCCGCGTACAGCGCGTTCGGCGGCATGCTCTTCGACTTCCGGCGCAGCCAGAACGACCGTTGGTTCCGCGCCCGGGAAAGCCCCGGTTCGGCCGAGGCGGAGGCGTCCCGCTTCGCCTCCTACGAGGCGCGGATCGCCGCGCGGCAGGCGCTGGTCCGCGTGCAACTGGTCTGCGCCGATCCCCGCCTTCGCGGCCTGGCGGAACGGGCCTTCGAGTGGACCAACTGTCTCCACGAGGCCACCGACGCCGCGGACCGCGAACGCCGCGCCCAGCGCTCCAAGGACGCCCTGGCCGCCTTCGTCGAGGCGGCGGCGCCGACCGTCCAATAGGCCGGCGCGCCGACCGTGCGACAGCCCGGCCGAGGCCGCAACGGCCGGCCCGGGTCAGGGGCCGCCCAGGACGGAGTCGAGCGCGGTGACCGGGTCGGCCGCCGGGTCGCCTCGGGGCCACCAGTCGTCGCGGTCGGCGTCGGATTCGTAGCCGTACCACAACCCGTCGCGGCCCAGGCGGAGTTGGAGCGACCTCGCGGTCAGGCGGTTGCGGTGCGGGCGGAAGTCCGGGCGGCCCGTGGCGATCAGGGCCGGGCGGGCACGGTCGAAGGGGCCGGCGGGCGGGTCCCACTCCTCCTCCAGGACGGCCAGGCCCTGGAGCCCGCCCTGCCGCCAGGCCGCCACCGCCCGCGCCAGGTCGACCGGGGTGCGGCCGGTGCCGCGGGCCAGCGAGGCGTACAGCGCGCGTGTGGCGGCCGTGAGGCCCGAGCCCGGATGGGCGGCGGCCAGACGCACCGCGTCCTGCCACGGCGTGAGACCGGCCAGCGGGTCCGTGCCGGTGGTCAGCAGCGTGTGCGCGCGGGCCGCCGCCTGCGTGGCCAGCAGGTCCAGCGCGAGCGGGTCCGGGGCGTCCGGCGCCTCGGGGTAGGAGGGCGGGCGCTCGGGGGCCGGGCGCGGCGGGAACTCCGGGGGCAGCGGCGGCAGCCGGACGGCGCGGGCATCGGCGGCCAGCGCCTCGCGCGCGGATACCGTGTCGAGCGCGGGCGCGTGGGCCGTGGCCTGTTCCGCCGCCGTGTGCGTCGCGTTGCGCCGCGTCAGGTCGGCGAGCAGTTCCTGCTCGCCGCGCCCGCGCAGCAGGAACAGGACGAACGGGTCCTCGTCGACGAGGCGCGCCACCTGGTAGCAGAGCGCCGCCGCGTGTTTGCACGGCTCGGCGCGGTCGGGGCAGGTGCACTCGGGCACCAGGTCGTCGACGGTGGGCAGCAGGTCGACGGCGGCGGCGAGCGCGTGCGGCACATCCTTGTCGAGCAGCGACGCCATGTGGTCGGCGCGGGCGGCGGCCGTCTGCGCGAACCGCTCCCAGGCGTCGTCGGACAGCGTGCGCAGACGCAGCTCGGCCCGGTACGGGCGGGGGCGTGAGCCGTGCACGTAGGCGACGGCCCGGCCGGGCGTGACGGTGATCGCGTCGACGTGCCCCCGCTCCGCATAGCCCCGGCCGCGCGCCAGGCGGGCCGGGTCGAGCGCGGTGTCCTCCAGCGCCTCCACCCATGCGTTCCCCCACCAGGTCAGGGCGGGGGCGCCGCCGGACGTCTCACGCGGCGGCAGCGGCGGGAAGGTGCGGCGGGTGTCGGCGTACCGGGCCTGCGCCTGGTCGTGGGCGCGGGCTCGGCCCGGGACGTGCGGCGCCCGCCGCCTCGGACGGTGCGGTGTCATGAGGACGACCCCCTCCTCAGCGACACGAGATCGGCGAGCTCCCGGTCGGTGAGCTCGCTCAGGGCTGCCTCGCCGGAGCCGAGCACGGCGTCGGCCAACGCCCTCTTGGTGGCGAGGAGTTCAGCGATCCGGTCCTCGACGGTCCCCTCGGAGACCAGGCGGTGGACCTGCACCGGCTGGGTCTGACCGATCCGGTACGCGCGGTCGGTGGCCTGCTCCTCCACCGCGGGGTTCCACCAGCGGTCGTAGTGGACGACGTGTCCCGCGCGTGTGAGGTTGAGCCCGGTGCCCGCGGCCTTGAGGGACAACAGGAAGACGGGCACCTCTCCGGACTGGAACCGCTCCACCATGCGCTCGCGCTCGGCGACCGGGGTACCACCGTGAAGGAGAAGAGTGGGGACCGCGCGGGCGGCCAGGTGGGTGGCGAGCAGACGGGCCATGGAGACGTACTGGGTGAAGACCAGCACCGATCCCCCCGATCCTCCCTCCCCTCGCCCACCGCCCTTCCAAGGAAGTCCCTCCGCTCCCGCTCCCTCGTAGAACTCGGCGAGGATCGTGTCCAGCAGTTCGTCCAGCAGCGCGAGCTTTCCGGAGCGTCCGGCGAGGCGGGGGCGAGTGGTCTCGGCCTCCTTCAGGTACTGGGCCGGGTGGTTGCAGATCTGCTTGAGAGAGGTGAGCAGTTTCATGACGAGCCCGCGGCGGCCGATGCCCTCCGCCTCCTCGATCTGAACCATGGACTCCCGGACCACGGCCTCGTACAGCGACGCCTGTTCGCGGGTGAGGGGCGCCGGGTGGTCCGACTCGGTCTTGGGTGGCAGTTCGGGCACGATGCCCGGGTCGGACTTCTTGCGGCGCAGGATGAACGGGCGCACGAGCCGGGACAGCCGCTCGATGGCCTCCGGGTCGACGCCGCCCTTGCCCTGGAGGGGCACCTCGCCCTCCACCACGCGCGCGTGCCGGGCCCGGAACGCCTTGAGCGGGCCGAGCAGTCCGGGCGTCGTCCAGTCGAGCAGGGCCCACAGCTCGGAGAGGTTGTTCTCGACCGGGGTGCCGGTGAGCGCCACGCGCGCGGGCGCGTCGAGCGTGCGCAGGGCCTTCGCCGTGGCCGAGTTGGCGTTCTTGACGTGCTGTGCCTCGTCGGCGACGACCATGCCCCAGTCGTGGTCGGCGAGTTCGGCGGCGCGGCTGCGCAGGGTGCCGTACGTGGTGAGGACGAAGCCGCCCCCGAAGCCGCCGAGGTCGCGCTGCGTGCCGTGGAAGCGTCGCACGAGGACGCCGGGAGCGAACTTCTCGATCTCCCGCTGCCAGTTGCCGAGCAGAGAGGCCGGGCAGACGACGAGCGTGGGTTTCGGATGGTCACGGCGCAGGTGCAGGGCGATGAGGGTGATCGTCTTGCCGAGGCCCATGTCGTCGGCGAGGCAGCCGCCGAGGCCGAGCGAGGTCATCAGGTCGAGCCAGGCCAGGCCGCGCAGCTGGTAGTCACGCAGGGTCGCCCGCAGGCCGGGGGGCGCTTCGACGGTGTCGATGCCCCGGGTGAGCCGGTCGCGCACCTCGGCGAGGCGCCCGGTGGGCACGGCGGCCACCCGCTCCCCGTCCACCTCGGCCTCGCCGGTGAGCGCGACGGCCAGCGCGTCGACCGGCTGCAGCAGCCCCAGCTCCCGCTTGCGGGCCTTGCGCACGACATCGGGGTCCACGACCACCCATTGGTCGCGCAGCCGCACGACCGGGCGGTGGGACTCCGCGAGCCGGTCCATCTCGCGCTCGGTGAGCGGGTCCCCGTCGAGGGCGACCTGCCAGTCGAACCTCAGCAGCTCGTCGCTGTCGAAGAACGGGGTGCCGTCGGTGGCCGAGCCGGGGGCGGCGTGGGCGCGTACGACCGCGGTGGCGGTGAGCGAGCGGGCCAGGTCGCGTGGCCAGTGCACGCGCACCCCGACCTCGGCGAGGCGGGCCGCGCCGGGCCCGAGGAGGTCGGTGAGCTCGTCCTCGCAGAGCGCGAGCACATCCGGCACGTCCTGCTCCAGGAGCCGGCCGAGCGGTGGCCACGCGGCGGCGGCGCGGCGCACCGCGAGCACGGCGTCGATCCGGGCGCGCGGTCCGAAGTGTTCGGCGCCGTCGGCCTCCCCCGCCCACAGTCCGGCCGCGTCGACGACGCGCGTGGGGTCGGTGAGGCTGTGCACCTGGACCACGGCGGCCCCGGCCCGCCGTGGGGCGGGCCGGCCGTCCGCGCCGTCCCCCGCGGCGTCCGCCGCCGCTGTCGCCTCCGGCGCCTCGTCCGTGTCGAACAGCGCGTAGTGCGACAGGTCGAGGCGGAGCGAGACCTGAACGCCCGCGTCGAGCCCGGCCGCCGCCTCCACTGCCCAGGGGCGGGCCCTCGGAATGTGCTGGGCGGCGGCCGCGGCGAACGGGGCGCCCGCCGCGTGCGCGGCTGCCGGAGTGCGGGGCAGCGCGTCGGCCACCGCGTCGACGAAGGCCCGCACCAGGACCTGCGGATCGGGCAGCGCCAGCGGCCTGCGGCCCGGAACCGGTGTGGCGAAGCCCTCCGGGGGCAGCGCGGCGGCGATCCCCCTGAGCTGTGCCACGTCGTCCTCGTCGAGCGGGCCCGCCCGCCACGCGTCGTGGTCGGACGCGGTGAGTCCGGGCAACAGCCGGCCGCGCGCGACCAGGTGCAGGGCGTGGGCGGCGGCACCGCCCCAGGCAGCCGCGGCGGGGTGCGTGCCGCGTGTGCGGCGGGCGCGCACGAGCAGCGGGAGCGCGTCGGCGAC